>JBAVVA010000060.1:0-13667 GCA_049697055.1 Candidatus Aminicenantales bacterium | reverse complement strand
GTGGTGGATCCATCAGGCCATCATTCACGCTCTAACCCAGAATTCGCGTATTTACACCCTGCCCCAAAAAATGTCCGACCAGATCTCGCGCATGCGTAAGAAGAAGGAAATGCTCAAGGCGAGCCTGGACCGGGAGCCGACCCGGGATGAGGTGGCGGCCAGCCTGGGGTTGACGGCCGAGGAAGTGGCCGACCTGGAGATCCTGGCCGAGCGGGAGGTATCGCTCAGCGACCATTTGGGCGGGGACGATTTGACCGTGGAAGAGAGGCTGGGGGATGAGGCCGAGCCGTCGGTCGAAGATAAGATCGTGCGGGCCTCTCTGGAGAGCCAGGTGCATGAACTTTTGGACGGGCTGGAGGAGAAGGAGGCCCGCGTGTTAAAATTACGGTTTGGGCTGGATGGCCAGCCGGCCCTGACTCTGCAGAAAATCGGGGATGACCTGGGGCTGACCCGGGAGAGGGTTCGGCAGATCGAACAGAAGGCCATGAGGAAGCTGGCTCAATCCCAGAAGCTCCGTCAGTTAAGAGGATATCTGAATTGAACGAGGTGATCTGCAGCGCTTGTCACGGCACGGGCTGGGTTCTGGACAAGACGCCGGAGGGGGAGAGGGCCCGCCGCTGCGACTGCTTCAACCGCCGCCGGCTGGAAGCGCTCCAGGAGCAGGCCCGTATCCCCAAGCGCTACCGGAATTGCCTGCTGGCCAACTTTGAAGTCCACCACGACTCCCACCGGGACGCGCTCACGATCTCCAAGAAGTTTGTGGACAATTACCCGGTCCAGGACGTCGGGCTGCTCTACATCGGCCCCTGCGGGGTGGGGAAGACCCATCTGGCGGTGGCCGTCATCCAGGAGATCATCCAGGCCAAGGGAGTGCCTTGTTTGTTCTATGATTTTCGGGAGCTGATCCGCGAAATCCAGAACTCCCATACCCCCGAGGCCCAACTGTCGGAATCAGACATTCTGTCGCCCGTCTTCAGCTCCGAGGTCCTGGTCCTGGACGAGCTGGGCGCCCGGCGCACATCCAGTTGGGTGGAGGAGACCGTCTTTTACATCATCAACCACCGCTACAACCATAAAAAACTATCCCTCTTCACCTCTAACTATCTCGACACCGAGGAAGAGGCCGACCTGCGCAACCCCTATTTCAAGAAAGAAGAGGATACCCTGGTTGACCGCATCGGCATCCGTCTTCGCTCCCGGATCTATGAAATGTGCAAGGTCGTGGAGATGAAGGGCGACGATTACCGCAGGAAGGTCAAACAGGGCGGCTACCGGTTTTAGCCGCCGCGGATTGAACTCCCTGGGCGGATATGCTTGATAATGCTCTGGCTAATTGTTATATTAGCGCAGGCTGCTCCTCGGTAGCTCAATCGGCAGAGCGGGTGGCTGTTAACCACTAGGTTGCAGGTTCGAGTCCTGCCCGAGGAGCCAGACTCGGCCCGGGAGAGGCCAAGCCCAGCCAAATCTGGCGGTTGGCGGAGGTTAGTCGCTAGTGGTGAGAAGGAGTGGGGGAAATATCATCGGATAATTCATCCTCAAGGGGTATTGACCGATGAACCCGCTGCAGCTAGGTTTAAAGATAGGGTGTATTCCGTGAGGTCGCTGTCCGCAGGTAAATTCTCTCCCCCCCGTCCTCTGCCAAAAGGCTTCACTTTCTTGGAGATCATGGTGGTTATCGCCATTATCGGCATCCTAGTGGGCTTAAGCTATCCCAGCCTGATGAATTCCCTTCACACTCGCTCCTTGGAATCCACAGCCCGCGAAATCGCCAGCGACCTGCAATGGGCCAAGCTCCAAGCGGTTAAGACCAAGTTAAACCACCGTCTCCGTTTCGAGCTGTTGGCCAGTGGGGCCTGGACCATGAGCCTGGAAAGGGAAACGCAACCCTCCACTTGGGAGATGATGCCCAAGTACGTCATGCGCGTTATCTCCACTAATTTTAACGTGACGGTTTCCTTGCCCAACAACTGCGTCGTTTATTCCTCCCTGGGCCTGGTGGACAACTTCTCCACCCTGATGAACACGGTCACAGTTCAGAGCGATAAGCTGAAACAGCAGGAACAGATGGACGTCCGCGAAATCCTGATTTTTGCCGGGGGTACCGTCCAATACTTGCGCCTCAGGAGCTAGATATGACCAGCAGCCGGACGGGGCCAGAGTGGAGCGGGACGATAAACAGGATGTGCCCTAAGAAGCTCAAGAAAGAGGAAGGGTTCAGCCTGATCGAAGTCATGCTGGGGGTTGCCCTTCTGGCTATCGCCGTGCTGGGCCTGGCCCAATTGTTCTTGCTCAGCCTCTACAACAATGCCCGCGCCGACCAGATCTCCAACGGCACCTTCCTGGCCCAGCAGGAGTTGGACAACCTGCGGAGCTTGAACGCCGCGGAGCTGGACGGGCTGGGAACCACGCCTTTGGACGAGCCGATCGACGTCAATAATGACGGCCAATACGATTACCGCCGGATCACGCGGCTGACCCCGGGCGAGCTCAACTGGCGCATCGAGGTATGGGTCTTTTCCGCCGCCCAGGCTGGTATCCCCGCCGCGACGCTCATCAATAATGCCCAGGAAAACCGGGTTAGGGCCAGCTTCAGCACAGTGATCACCCGAGCACAGTGATCAGCCGATGAGGAAAAAAGGATTCTCCCTGATTGAGCTTCTTCTGGGGTCGGCCATCATGCTAATTGTCCTGGTGGCTACTCTCAGCATCTACACTCGAAGCAACAGGACATCGGTGGACCAGCACCAATACGCCGACCTCCAGAACAACGTCCGCTCCAGCATGTACTTCCTGGCCAAGGACATCCGTTCGGCGGGCGTGGGTTTGCTCCCTGATATAGCCGGTTATTTCCTGGAAGGAACGGACGCTGCAACCTCCGCCCCGGAAGCGGCCGACTGCATCCGGCTGATGGGCAATTTCGACGACCCGCTCAACTTGCGCGTCGAAGACTATAGCGGCGGCTCGGGAGGCGGCTCGGCCACGGCCTTCTTGTATGATAACGCCTTTGACCAGTCGCCCTATCCCTGCCCCGGCTTTTATGAGGGCCGCAACTACCTCATCATCTCCACGAAATGCCCGGGCTGCTATGCCCTTCGCTACATAGATACGGGCCAAGTCCACGGCTGCGGGACGGGCACCAACCATGTCAATATGAACCCAGGCGCCTCGGACCTCAACCCTCCGGGCGGCCTGCTGGATACCGGCTGCGGCGTTGAATGCTGGATCGACGCCATCCTCACCCTAGGCCAGATCAAGCTCTACTGGCTGGACACCACCGGAGACCTTACCAGTTTCAAAGAGTTCACCCTGACCTCGGGCGTGGACGGCTACCTGGGTCAGCCCGGCGTCCTGTACCTGAGCACGACCCTCAAGGACGGGGGGATAACCCATCTGCCCATCGCCCGCAATATCGAGAATATCCAATTCCAGTATAACGGCGACTTTGACGAGCCCCCCGACCAGCAGCTTGACGGTTTCAAGGACTGGGACAATGTCAATTGGACGGTCCTGGACACCGATACAGAAACCCAGAGGACAGCCAAGCGCGACCTCATCTCCAGGATCCGCCAAGTCCGGATGTGGGTAGTGGGCCGGACCGAGAAGGCCTACGTCTCGGTCTCGGGCAGTCCGCCGGCCGGCGTCACTCTCTACCGCCGGCCGGCTATCGCCAACAGCACGGTGGTCGGCACGGACGACCGCCACCGCCGATTTGTCCTGGAATCCACTTCCAACGTGAGGAATATGTCGCTCGGCCTCTACAACTTGGGCCAACGCTAGCGGCAAAGGAGACCGCCCATGGTCTTATTCAAAGAGGGGAATAGCCGGAAACGAAGCCAGGGGCGGCCCGGGTTCACCCTCATTGTGGTCATCCTGGTCCTGGCCTTCCTGCTGTCGGTGGGCATCGCCCTCTTGTCTGTCACCGGCACGGCGCCCAAAATGGCCGACAACATTCGCTACCAGGAACAAGCCTTGAGCGCCGCCGAAGGGGGCTTTGACCTGGGTTGGGAGAACCTGGAGACTTCCTTCTCCACGGGCCAGCTGTCAAGCTTCGAGGACAAGTATCTCAAGGACCCGGCCGGCATCGACCTGCCCACGGCGGCCAACTACTACCGCAAGCTGACCGATGCCGAGCTGCTGAGCCTTCTTGACCCGGACGGGGACGGGACCCCCAATTACGAGAACGTCCTGGCCTTCAAGGAGACTTTTCAGCCTTCTCTCTTGAGCGGCCAGGTTCCCCTGACCTACACCGTTTTTCTGATCGACGACGAGGCGGGCGGGGGCACGCCCGACAACACCGACGTGATCATGGTCTGCATCGGTACGGCCGGCTCGGGCCCAAGCCTGACCACGTCCCGGCTGGAGATCGTGCTCCAGGCGGAGTCGACCGTCGGACCATAGGGGGATAAAATGATCATACGCAAAAAAACGAGGCGTTTTCTGTACAGCCTGCCGCCCCTCCTGGCCCTGCTGGTCTTGACCGCAGGCTCCCGGGCTCAAGAGCCGGCCACCTGCGTTGAACAGACAAGCACCTTCCTCGAAAATTTCGACACTGAAACATACAAAGACATCCCCGCCAGCTCGGTAGCCAACTGGCCGAGCGGCCCCATCACCCTCAACCAGCTGGGCGCCAATTTCGATGTCCTGCTGCCGAACGGCATGGGCGCCCATATTTATGTTTGCGAGCAGGGGGATTTCACCGGCGACGGCAAGCCCGACCTTATCGGCCTGGACATCACCAATGATATAAACCGGCTCATTTTGGTCCGGAACCAGTATGTGGATGCCGACGGCAACGGGGTGGATGACGACGGTATTATTTTCTACATCGACCCCACTGAAGTCTATGACGACGGCCTTGATTGCGGCCCGGCGGCCATCACCGTGGGGGACTACAACAATGACGGCCTTCTTGACTTCTTCTTCATGAAGAATGATGTCGACGAATTCGGCTATACGAATTTCGTGGCGGCCATGTACATCAATCGCGGAACGAATACCAACCCGGATTTCCGCCAGTACACCGAATCGCCCAACCTGAATTTCTCCTCCCTATTCAAGTCAAAGTATGTTTATATCAACTGGGCGGCCAACCACCTCTCCTCGGTGGACATCGATAGGGACGGGGATTTGGATATCCTCATCATCAGCCAGGATAAAATTTTCCTTCTGCGCAACCCTGGGCCCTCCAATTTTCGATTGAGCAGATTCAACCTGGCTGAATTGAGTTACAACCGGAAGACCGGCTACAGCTCCGCAGGCGGCATCGGGAGCCGGGGCGGATCCGCTATCGCCGCCGGTGACTTTAACGGCGATGGGTATGTCGACATCGTCACGGGTACTGTCAATAACCAAAACTATCTGGCCATGTACTTAAACGACAAAAAAGGCATTTTCACCCGCTGGGATGTCATCATCCCCAGGCCCGAGTGCACGGGCACGGTCGGGCTGTGCGCCCAGGACTTCAACCTCGACGGACGCACGGATATATTCGGCGGCACCGACGCCTTTAACGCCGGAAACGAAGCCCATATCTGGATCTATCTCAACAGGGGTGTGCCGCCCCCTCCGGGCACGGGGGTGACCCTTGAATTCCGCTGTCTGGCCGATTGCCAGCCGGTCCTTCCCCCGCCCCACGATGTGGACGTCTGCGTCCCCGTTGATTACGACGGCGACGGGGACAGGGACATCATCCTGGCCGACGCCAACCATTCGGGCGACTACTATCTCATCAAGAACAACATCGCCGACGTCTACGCCGTCCACGGCGAGGCGGTCTCGACCAACGTCGCCGGAACGCTCGACCCCGCCCGCTTCGCCGTCACCCAGGTCCAGGTCAGCAGCCTTCGCCAGGGGGTCCAGGGAGGCTCGAGCACGGGCTTGACCGTAGACCTCTTCGTTTCCGGCAACGGCTCGGACTGGGAGCGCTATGCCACCTTTGCCGGCGCCGACATCCACGACTACACCAACCTGCCCGTCCACAAATTCCTCCATTTCGGGGCCAAGCTCCTGTGGAAGGCCGTCCTCAACGCCCCGGTGGACCCCATGGTTGAGTATCAAAACGCCTCTTTCGAGACGCCCTACATCGATGAAATCGAGTTTCAGTTCACCTACGTCGAGCGCCGCGAGTATTCCCGGACCTCGGTCACGGCCACTGTTACCGATGAGCTCAACCGGCAGGTCAAGCTCATTATCGGCGCTTCCTTCTATTTCCCCGGCTGGCAGGGCCAGCTGCGGGCCTATGACCTGACCGATATGCCCACCATGGCCACCTCTGAATCCGTCCTGCGGACTATCACCCGCTCGGACTTGTCTTCCCCCACGGGCCGGGAGATCGTAGCCGAGAACGTGAAAATCTATTGGGACGCCGGGAAGCTCCTGGCCAGCCGCACGCCCGACAGCCGGCTCATCTATACGGCGCTCAAGCCCGGCGGCGTCCTGACCAGGCTCGATTTTTCCACGGCTAATTCCGCTGAACTCGAGGAGATTCTCCAGGATTTCAACAACGACCCAGAAGGCCTAATCAATTTCGTGCGCGGCAGCGAACGGGACTGGAAATTGGGAGACATGAACCACTCCAGCCCGGTGGTGGTCGATCCTCCGGCCGGCGACGAGTCGAGAATGGGCCCCGGCTACTCCTCCTTCAAGCAGTCCTGGACAACCCGCCCCTCCTGTCTTTACGTCGGGGCCAACGACGGCATGCTCCACTGCTTCGACGTAAAAACGGGCGAAGAGCGCTGGGCCTTCATCCCCTATAACCTGCTGCCCAAGCTGAGGAACATGTGGGCCGTGGACCCCTCCACGGGCGAGCGGAGCTATGATCATGATGTCTACGTGGACGGGACTCCCGCGGTGTCCGATGCCTACATCGACGCCAACCGGGACGGGAGCATGGAATGGGCCACCATCCTGGTCTGCGGCCAGGGCCCGGGCATGGGCAGCACGGTGGGGGGAGGCCTGAACTACTATTTTGCCCTGGACATCACCGACCCGGAAAACCCGCAGCCCCTCTGGGAATTCACCGACCCCACCATGGGCGAGACCTGGTCCAGGCCGCTCCTGGCCAAAGTCAAGAAGAACGGCGTCGATACCTGGGTGGCCTTCATGGGCTCGGGCTACGACAACGACCCCGACCGGGTAGTGGGGAATAATTTCAATGCCATCACCTTGAACGACGGCGTCAAGTTTTGGTCGTTCGAAGCTTCTGATTATGATACCAGCGGGAGATGGCCGTCTGGCATCAATATCTACAATACTTTGCCCGGCTCGCCGAACGGAGTGGACCTCAACCAGGACGGCTTCATCGATACGGTCTATATAGGAGACTTGGACGGAAGGATTTGGAAGGTTGATGTCTCACCCGATTGGGTCCACCAAAATTCCTGGCGGGATGTCGTGTTATACACCGATTCGAGCCATTATCCCATCATCACCAAGCCGGCCATCTGGGTGAACTCCACCACCGGCGCGTCCTTGCCCCGCCTTTACTTCGGCACGGGCGGCGACGATGCCGCCCCCGACAACGTGACCTATTCCTTCGTCAGCTTGCGCGATGCCGGCTCGGCCCAAACGGAATGGTTCATCGGCGACGCCGGCGCCCTGGGCTTGGACCCCCTTTACGATAAGGGAGATTTCACAGCCGGAGAAAAAGTCTGGGCCGACCCTCAGGTAGCCAATTTCATGGTCTTCTTCAGCACCCTCACCGGCAACATCGAGAGCGTCGATCCCTGCCAGGACATCGTGGGCGAGGGAAAGCTCTACGCCCGCTTCCTGGAAGCCATCGGCGGCGGCGTCGCCGGGGGAACGGCCCTCAAGACCGCGGCCGGGCCCATGGAGTACATGGCCCTGGAGATCAAGGCCCGGGCCGCAGTGACTCTGGGAGGGACGGAAACCACGGGCGGCCTCCGCAAGAGGGAAATCTACATCCACGAATTCAACTCGACCATCCAGAAGCTGGAGCAGCCGGTGGGGGCCACGCTCAAGGTCAAGTCCTGGCGGGAAGTCTACCACATTCGCTGAGCCGGCCGCTGTGGAAGGCTCTTAAGGCCGAGACGGCCGGGGGCCGGGTTTCTGTTTGGTCCCGGCCAGGATAACCCAGACGGCCCGCTCCGGGTTTAGGCTGTCGGATAGAAAAGAGTTCATCTCTTCAACGGTGACGGCCTCATAGAGAGCCGGGATCCGCTCCAGGAAGTCATACCCCAGTCCCAGGGCCTCATAGACAGCCAGGTTGATGGCCCGCTTGTCCTTGGCCTCGTTATCCCGCAGAAGATCGGTCAGGGCGATTTTCTTGGCCGCCTCAAGCTCGTCGGCGCTGATCCCCTTTTCCCAGACGTCCCGGAGAGTGCGCCGGAGGGCTTCCAGGGCGGTTTCCTTCTTCCCGTTTTCAGATACGAGATAGGCTTCCAGCAGGCTGGACTCCTTCATGGGCAGGTAGTTGCTGTTGACGCTGTAGGCCAATTTTTCTTCTTGGCGCAGCTTCCACAAGCGGGAGGCGATTCCCTTGCCCAGCAGGCTCTCGGCCAGGGAGGCCAGAGCGAAACTGCGGTCAGTCACGCCGGGCAAAGGATAGGCTGCCGACAGCAACGACTGGAGCGTGTCCTTTTCGGCCCGAAGTTCCCGGGGAGCCGGAGGGGGAATGGGCCGGCGTCCGGGCGGCTCGGCCGGCTGTCGGCGGTGGACCTCCTTCAGATATTTCGTCAGGAGGCCGCTGATCTTCTGAGCTTCAAGGTCGGATACGACCGACAGGATGACTTCCGTCGTCTGGAAATGGGTGTCGTAGAATTGGCTGATGTCGCGGCCCTTGATGGCCTTGACCGTTTCAGGCGTGCCGTAGGTTGAGGCCCCGTAGCCCGTCGGGCCGAAAAGAGCCTGAAGTTGCATGGCCCGGCCCTGGCCCAGGGCCGCATCGGACTCCCTGTCCCTTTGGGAGGCCATGTATTTCTTAATGGCCTCGATGCGGATTCCGGTGAACAAGGGCCATTGCAGGGGTTTGGAGATGATGCGGAGGGTCTCTTCCAGGTGATCCGACAGGGAATCGATGGAGATCAAGTTGTAATCGGCCTGGCTGGTCAAGGACAGGGGAGAGGCCTGGATCATCAGCTGCTGAGCGCTTTGGTTATCAGGGATCTCGAGCATGAGCCGGGCCGTAAGATAGGCCAAGCCCGACAGCCCCTCCGGCTCGGCCCGCCTTCCGCCCTTGATCAGGATATCGAGCGAGGTGATGGCTGAGGAACTATCCTTTTGATAGAGAAGCACCAGGCCGTTGGGCAGAACGATTCGCTGGATCTTGTTGTTCCAGAGCGCGGCTGCCGCCCCTCTCAGGGCTGCCGGCCATAGGGCGGTCAGCAGCAGCAGGGCGGCTGCTCTCCGCCTCACGGCCGGCGCTCCTTGGCCGAGGGGACGATGCTGACGGTGACGGCCCTGCCGGCGCTCAAATATTTGGCGGCGGTCCGACGCAGGTCCGACGAGGTAATCCGGCCGACGCTCTCCAGATATCCTTGGCCGGAACTCCCGTCGCTGAGGATCATATGCCGGGCCAGGGAAGTGGCCATTTCGAGGCCCAGTTCCTGGGACTTCTCGGACTGATAGCGGATCAGGTTTTTGGCGCTCTTGAGGTAGTCGAAGGCATAGAATTTCTCATCGCCGAAATAATCGTCCTCGCCGAAGTTCTGCTGGCGGGCCCTGCGCAAAAAGGACAAAGCCTCCCCCCTGGCCGCTTTCATATTGCGGGAGTCCAGTATCAAAGTGACCAGGATGACTCCGCCGTATCGATGGGCTTGATAGGCCATGGAGGCGCTCTCCACCAGGACCCGGCTGCCGCGCAGAGCGGAGTTGAGCATGGGGTTGACGCCCCTTCCCAGGATCTCGGTCAGGACGTCCACGGCATATTGGTCTGGATTGTTGTAGTCCGGCCCGGGCAGGCCGATGACGCAGTAGGCCTGCTTGATGTCCATAGCCAGGCTGATATCGCGGTCATTTTTGAGGGGCGGGGCCGGAGCGATGCGGGCCGCCGGTTTTTCGGCCTTGGGCAGCGGGCCAAAAACCTTGACTACTTTTTGCTTCATCTCCGGCAGGGAAAAATCGCCCACTACGGCCAGGACAGCGTTGGCCGGAACAAAATAGGTCCGATAAAAGGATTCCATTTGGGCCACGGTCAGCCTGGAGATGGTCTCCCTCGTTCCGGTGATGGGAAGGGCATAGGTGTGACCGGGGAACAGGTTTTGATAAACGAGCGAGGCGGCGGATTTCAAGGGGTCATCCTCCAGCTGGTTCACCTCCTCCAGAATGACCTCTTTCTCGGCCTCCACAGCGGCCTGGTCGAGTTTCAAGTTGAAGAGGATATCTTTCTGGTTGTTGAGGGCAAAGTCGTCCTGCCCGGAAGGGAGGGTCAGCTCGAACTGGGCAATGTCCAGCCCGGTGTGAGCGTTGAAGTAGGCGCCGTGCCGCCGGATGTCACGGCTGATCTCATCGGCTGTCCGGCTTTGGCTTCCCCGGAACAGCAGGCAGTGCTCCAGGACATGGGATAGGCCGTTGGTCTCGGCTGTTTCGTTTTTGGACCCCAGGTCCACCGCCACCACCACATGGAGCAGGGGCAAGGCTCGGTCCTCCAAAAGGAAAACCCGCAAGCCGTTATCCAGGGTAAGCTGCTCGGAGGGGGGAGTGTCGGCAGGCGCAGCCGGGCGTCCCAAGGCGCCGGCCAGGTGCAGGGCGGCCAGGGCCAGGATCAGGCCGAGGCCCGGGGGGCGGCCTCTCCGCCGTCCCCTGTCGCTTATCGAAAACACAGTCATCCATTTCATGTTATAACAGGTTCGGCCATGTTTCAATGAGGACGTTAGGGTCGAGCCTGGAAGCATCTCCGTTTATGTGATTTAGTATCGGTGCCGGAATCCCCCCCGGGCCCCTGGGGAACCAGTCCCCTTGGAGGGGGAACCCGCTTCGCGTTTCCCCCTTCCAACGCTCGCCGCAAAAAGGCCGCGGCTCGCTGCCTCCCTTTCTCGCGCGGGGCAAGAATCCCGCGCTGCGACCAAGGGGGCAAACCCCCTTGGATTCCCCGACGCTCGGCTCTTTGCGGCAAGCCTCATGAAGCCGAGCGTCCCGTCGGTTCCCCCCGTCCCAAGGACGGGACCCCCCTCCGCTATGGGGCCCTAGGGGGCGATTCCGACACCTCTTAGAAATCACATGTTTTGCTACCGTCGAGCCTATGTCGGTTGGAGATAGCCGTAGGCCTATGGTAAAATAGCCGGCGGCAGGAGCGGTCATGCGAAATGAGCGGAAGGCCAAAGTTCTGGTCGTAGACGACGAGGAAAACATCCGCAAAACGCTGCGGATGATCCTGGAGTATGAGGGCTTCACGGTCCTGGAAGCCTCCTCCGGCGAAGAAGCACTTTCCGTCCTGGAGGAGACGCTGGGCGTGGACCTTGTCTTCTTGGACGTCAAACTGCCCGGGCTGGATGGGCTGGAAGTTCTGTCCGAAATCAAGGCCAAGCCGTTCCCTCCGGAAGTGGTCGTCATCTCCGGCCACGGAACCATTCAGAGTGCCGTGGAGGCCACCAAGCGGGGCGCCTTCGAGTTCCTGGAAAAACCGCTCCACCGGGAGCGGGTCCTGGTCAGCCTGCGCAATGCCCTGGCCCAGTCCAGCCTCCGCCGCGAATGCCAGGACCTGCGGCGCAAAGCGGAGAAACGCTACGAGCTCATCGGCAACCATCCCCTGATGAAGAAGCTGTGGAAGGATATCCTCAAAACGGCGCCCACCAACGCCACCGTGCTTATCTACGGAGAGAGCGGAACGGGCAAGGAGCTTATTGCCCGGGCCATCCACGACCACAGCCTGCGGGCCAAGGAGCCTTTCGTCCAGGTGAACTGCGCGGCCATTCCCGAGGAGCTCATCGAGTCGGAGCTCTTCGGCCATGAGAAGGGCGCTTTTACGGGCGCCACCGAGCGCAAAACGGGCAAGTTTGACCAGGCCGACCGCGGGACAATCTTCCTGGATGAAATCGGAGACATGAGCCTGAAAACGCAGTCCAAGGTGCTGCGCGTCCTGGAAGAGGGAGAAGTCCAAAAGGTCGGCTCAAACAAGGTCAGCAAGGTGGATGTCCGGGTCATCGCCGCCACCAACAAGGATCTGAAGCGGGCCATCCAGGAAGGACAATTTCGAGACGACCTGTTTTTCCGGCTGAATGTGGTCCCCCTGACTTCCCCCCCGCTGCGGGAGAAAAAGGAAGACATCCCTATGCTGGTCGAATATTTCAGCAAGGCCTTTGCCGAAGAGAACAACTTCAAGAGCAAGTCCTTCGCCCCGGAGGCCGTCCAGGCTCTGATGGCTTACTCCTGGAAGGGGAACATCCGCGAGCTGCGGAACGTGGTGGAGCGCTTGCTCATCATGTCCGATCATGATATCATGCAAAAGGCTGACCTCCCCGAATACCTTCGCGGCGAATCGGCGCCGGCCGCTCCCCGCCCGGGCCGGGCCCGGACGCTCAAAGAGTTTCGGGACCTGTCCGAGCGGGAGTTCATTCTGTTTAAGCTCAAGGAGAATAAGTGGAATATTTCGCAGACAGCCCGGGCCATAGATACTCCCCGCAGCAATCTATACAAGAAGCTGGCCCAATTTGGAATAAAAATAACGGCTGGAGTGGACGAGGCGGTTGCTCCTTCCCCCCCACGGGGAGAGGAAGGAGAGGAAAGTCCGAACTCCACAGGGCAGGATGGTCGCTAGCCGCGACTCCAAGCGATTGGAGGAAAGTGCCACAGAAAACAAACCGCCCTCGCGGGCAAGGGTGAAACGGCGAGGTAAGAGCTCACCGCTCCGGCGGCGACGTCGGAGGCACGGCAAACCCCATCCGGAGCAAGACCAAATCGGCCCCAAATGAGGCGGCCCGTCTCAGGGGGCGGGTAGGTCGCTCAACCCCTCGAGCCTTTTGCTCGGGGGCAGATAAATAACCGCCGCCGCCGGCCAGCCGGCGGACACGGAATTCGGCTTACGGTCCGCTCCAGCCGTTTTTCTTTTGGGGACACGATCCCAATTTCAAGAGAAATTAGGTCATGTCCCCAATAATGAGGATCGTGTCCTCCCAAAAATAGGAAGGGGGAAATTATTTAGGGCAGGGTTGCCACCGCCTGCCGGATCAAGGCCAGAATATTGCCCGGGTTAATCCCCAGCTGGAGCACTCCATACAGACAGAGGAACAACACCAGAAAGAGCTCCGGGCTCTGCAGCCCGGCCTCAACCTCGCGGGAGGGGGGATGCATATACATGAAGACGATGATCTTCAGGTAGTAATAAACCGATACCAGGCTGGCCAGCACGGCGATGATGACCAGGGGCGTCAGTCCCTGTCGGACGGCCGAGCTGAAGACATAGAACTTGGCCAGGAAGCCGGCTGTGGGCGGAAAGCCGGCCAGGGACAAGAGAAAGACGGACAGGGTCGCTCCCAGCCAGGGATATTTGAACCCCAAGCCGGCGTAATCCTCCAATTCGACAAATTCTTCGTCGCGGCGGCCCAGGGCGGATATGGCGGCGAAGGCGCCCAGGTTCATGAAGATATAGACAGCCAGATAGAAGAGGAGTTTTTCAGGGTCGCCGGCCAGAACAGCCAATAAAATGTATCCGGCCTGGGCGATGCTGGAATAGGCCAGCAGACGCTTGACGTTTGTCTGACGCAGGGCGGCCA
>JBAVVA010000059.1:0-19767 GCA_049697055.1 Candidatus Aminicenantales bacterium | reverse complement strand
TCTTTCTGTTCCTCGGGCTTCCTCGGGCTGGGGATTAGATAATAGCTGAAGCAGGCCCCCTGCTTCTTATTCTCCCCGGCGAAAGCGGTATCCCCCGGCGCCAATGAAACGCTCATCCGGCTCGGCTGGAATTGTATGGCTTCGGACGTCTTGAACAAATGAAGCTTCTTCTTGACTACTTCGTCCGAGATTTCCCGCAGCGGCGAGATGTCGTCGATGACGTAAAGGGCCCGGCCGTGGGTGGCGATGAGGAGGTCATTCTCCCGGGGATGGACGGCCAGGTCATAGACCGGGCAGGAGGGCAGGCCTTGCGTCCACTTCATCCAGCTTGAGCCGCCGTTGAAGCTCAGGAAAAGCCCGAACTCCGTGCCCAGGAAAAGGAGGTTCCGGCTGACCGTGTCTTCTTCGATGGCGAAACAGTAGCCGTCGATGTCAGCCGTGGCCAGGCTGGCCCAGGTCTTCCCGAAATCGCGGGTGACGAAGACATAGGGCTTGAAGTTCGAGCGGCGATGGTCGTCGAAGACGACATAGGCCGCGGCCTCTTCGAACCGGGAAGGCTTGATATGGGGCACGCTGGCGCCGGCGGGAACTAGGGGTTTTTTTCCGCCCGTCAGGCCGGCGCTAACCAGAGTCCAGGTCTTCCCCCCGTCCCGGGTGAGCTGGACGTTGCCGTCATCGGTGCCCACCCACAGCACGCCCTCCTTGAGCGGGCTGGGGGCGATGCTCAGGATGGTGCAGTAGTTCTCGGCATTGCTGATGTCCAAAGTCAGGCCGCCGCTCTCGCTCTGCTTCAGCTTGGCTGCGTCGTTGGTGGTCAGGTCCGGGCTGATGATCTCCCAGGTCCGGCCCTTGTCCGGGCTGCGGTGGACAAACTGGCTGCCCAGATAGACGGTGGCCGGGTGGAAGGGGTCCACGGCAAAACCGGCGTTCCAGTTGAAGCGGTGTTTGACTTCGGATTCGGTGGGCACGCAGGGCCGGCTGGTGCCGGTGGACACATCAAAATAATAAAGATTGCCGCCCTGGGACAGGCCGTAGCCGCAATTGGAGTTCTCCGGGTCGGGCGCGGAATCAAACCCGTCCCCCCCGCCCACCGAGGTCCAAAGGTTTTCGGCAAGGACTCTGTCTTTGACCGAGTAGGCCGGCCCCCGCCAGGTGCCGTTGTCCTGAAGGCCGCCATAGACGTTGTAGGGGGTCTCCATATCGTAGCTGATGTGATAGTACTGGCCCAAGGGCAGGTTGCCCACAAAACGCCAGGTCTTCCCCCGGTTGGGAGAGATGACCAGGCCGCCGTCATTGCCCGCGATCATCATTTCGCCCGCGGGATGGAGCCACAGGGCGTGGAAGTCCACATGGGACTGGTTGCCGCTGGTCAGGGGTCGGAAGGTCTTCCCGCCGTCCTCGCTGGCCTGGAGCTGGGTCTGGAGCATGTACAGGATGTTCTCGTTCGCCGGGTTGACGAAGATCCGGCTGTAGTAAAAAGGCCGGTTGTGGACGCCGGTGTCGCTGTTCACCGCCTGCCAATGCAACCCGCTGTCCGCGGACCGCAGCAGGACGCTCTTCTTGGCTTCCACCAGGGCATAGGCGATCTCCGGCCGGCCGGGGGCGAAGGCCACCCCGCAGCGGCCCAGGTCGCCGGAGGGCAGGCCGTTCTTATCTGACAGCTTCTGCCAGTGCTCGCCGCCGTCGACGGTGAGGTAGATCCCGGAGCCGGGGCCGCCCGAGTTGAAGAACCAGGGCCAGCGCCGGTGCTCCCACAGGGCGGCCAAAATACGGTTGGGGTTGGAGGGGTCCATGGCCATATCGGCCACGCCGGTCTTTTCGTCGACGTAGAGCACCTTCCGCCAGGTTTTCCCGCCGTCCACGGTCTTGAACACGCCCCGCTCGGGGCTGTCGCCCCAAGTGGCGCCCAGGGCGCCGACCAGGACGACCTCGGGATTATCGGGATGGATGAGGATGTCGGAAATTTTCTCCGTTTTCTCCAGCCCGGCCGGCTTCCAGGTCTTGCCCCCGTCCAGGGTCAGGTACGCGCCGCGGCCCACGCTGACCGAATTGCGGGGCGCCGCCTCGCCCGTCCCTACCCAGACGACCTCCGGGTTCTTCTGCCAGATGGCCATGGCCCCGATGGAGGAAACAGGCTGGTCGTCGAAGACCGGCGTCCAGGTCAGGCCGCCGTTCACCGACTTCCAAACGCCCCCGGCCGCGCCGCCGACGTAGATGATGTTGGGGTTGGCGGCCACAGCGCCTATGGCGCCGATCCGGCCGCTCATATTGGCCGGGCCGATGCTGCGGGCTTTGAGCCCGGCTAGAAGTTCCATCTTGACCTGGCCGGACAGCAAGGACGGGAGCGTCAAGAAGGAACACAGAAGAACGAGACCAAAGACGAGTGATGATCGTTTCATGGGACCTCCTCCTGGCTTAAGTTCAAAGGCCATAACCTGAAGCCAAAAAAAGATATTATTATATTATAGACGAAATATTTTACGGATATCTTCCCAAGAATTGCCTTCTTTTCGCTTTCCCGCCAAGCAGCGAGGTGGGGTCTGCTCGTTTGAATATCCGCCTTCCGATCCTCCTATAAGGATTATCGGTCAGAGCTGAATGCGAATCGGCAGAATGACGGATGGGATCCCGCTCCAATGGAGATTCCTCTGGATCAGGTAAGCCGTCTCATTATGAAGGATTCTGTTATACCAGTTCTCCCGGCGGAAGATAATCTTGCCGGTGAAGACGGTGGAGCGGGGAAATTCTTTGGCTACCTCCTGACAGAGTTTCGTCCCCGACTCGACGACATCGGTTCCTACCGCCATCCGGTAATCGGCCCGCAGGCCCAGGTTCCGGGCGAGCCGGACATATTTCTGAAGAATCATTTTGACGCTATCTTCGAGCCCGATGACGCCTTCCGTCCCTTTAAAGATACCGGAGTCGGCCACGGCCACGGAACAGAATATGAAGTTCTTATACATCTGAGGAAAACAGCGGTTGATGGATAGCAGCGTATGAATGCCGAAGCCGTCGTAATCCCGCACAAGCTGAATCGCCGTCATGTCCTTGGGCTCGACGGGCCGCTCATTCGGCTTCTTGGCCGCCGGGATGGCCATCAGGATCTCGTCGAGGTGTTCCTTGGCCTTTTTAACGCTTTGGTAGTGATGATGGATGGCGTAGCACAGGACGATAACCAGCAACGTGATCAGCAAGGTCAGCCATCCGCCGAAGCGGAATTTTTCGATGGAGGTGACCATAAGGATCGTCGAGCAGAGGGTCAGCCCCGTGAGATGGACCGGCAGGTGTTTCTTCCATAGCTTCTGCTTTTTCCGGTTAGTAATAAAGAACCTGGACATGCCCAGCTCGGACAGGGAGAAAGTCAGAAAAACGTTAATCGAATACATGACGATCAGGGTGGAGATATGGCCTCGCGTATAGAAGAGAAGGAGCAGGGACGAGGCGCCCATGAGGACCACGCCGTTCCTCATGGTCAGCCGATCGGACAGGGAGGCGAAGCGATGGGGAAACCAGGAATCGACGGCCATATTGGCCATGACTCGAGGCCCATCCACAAAACCGGTCTGGGCGGCCACAAAAAGCAAGGCGCCCTCGGAGAGGATGGTGATGAAGGCCAACAGGGGGCCCACGCTCCAGCGCCCAAAAAGGCCGTTGGCCAGGAGGGAGTTGAGCGTCCGGCCCTCCGTCGGCGCAACCTTCAGGAGAAGATAACAAAGGAAAAGCCCGCCCGCGGTAAAGGCCAGGGAAGTGGACATGTAGAGCATCGTTTTTTTACCCGATTGCACGCGCGGCTCCCGCATGACCTGCAGGCCGTTAGACACCGCCTCGATGCCGGTGTAAGTGCCCCCGCCCATGGAATAGGCCCGCAGGAAAAGTCCCAGCATGCCGATACCCCCCAGGGCCGTGAGCCCGGCTTTGAAATCTCGATGCACGCCCTGGGCCAGGGGAGCGATCTGGGGCAGATGGGATAGGATCCCGTAACCGATCATGAAAATATGGGTCAGGATAAAAACAACGAAGATCGGGGCCAGGAAGGTGATGGATTCCTTGACACCCCGGATGTTCAGGATGATAAGCGTCAGCACCAGCATCATCTCGACGGGCAGCTTGAGCCGCTGCATGTCCAGGGGGAGAAAGCTGAACAGCGCGTCCCCGCAGGAGGCGATGGAGACGGTGATGGTCAGGATGTAATCGACCAGCAGGGCGCAGCCCGAGACCACTCCGGCCCTGTTGCCCAAGGTGTGGCTGGCCACGATATACCCCCCGCCGCCGCTCGGAAAATGCTCGATGATGCGGGAGTAGGCATAGGAGATGATGAATACGGTCAAGGCCGTGGCCGCGGCCAGGAATACGGCCAAGTAAGTGTGGCGGCCCAGAGTGCGGAATGCTTCCTCCGGCCCGTAGGAGGAGGAGGATAAGCCGTCGGCGCCCAGCCCCACCCAGGCCAGCAAGGGGATCAGGGAGATTTTGTGGAGAAGGTTGGGATCTTTAATATTGCGGGGGGGGCCGAACAGCTGCCGGCGGAGTCTTTTCCCCAGGACCGGCTCAGCTCTCGAATCCGGGGTAATCTCCTCTGGCAACATGAACGGTCATCCTAAAGTCTGAAACATTCTACCTAGATCGCCTGAAAATGAAAATAGACTAAACGCCAAATTGATCGGGCCGTGCATCATAGAGATCTATAGAACTCTTGAATGCGGGCGACGACGGTATCCTTCTGTTCGACGGTGAGTTCCGGGTAAACCGGCAGGGACAGGACCTCGGCGGCGGCCTGTTCCGAGGCCGGGAAGTCGCCCTTCCGGTAGCCCAGGTCCTTGAAGCATTCCTGAAGGTGGAGCGGCACCGGGTAGTAGATGGCGGTCAGTACCCCCTTGTCTTTGAGGAAGGCCTGCAGCCTGTCCCGCTCCCTGACCCGGAGCGTATATTGGTTGAAGATGTGGTGGTTTTGATCGCCGCTTTTATCATAGGCCGGCCGCGGCGGTACGACCAAACCCGCCCTGACCAGCCCGGCTTCCCCAAGGCGCCGCGTGTAATAGGCCGCATTTTCCCGCCGGCGGCGCGACCAGTCGTCCAAATACCTGAGCTTGACCAGGAGGCCCGCCGCCTGCAGGGCGTCCATGCGGAAATTGCCGCCCACCTCCCGATGGTAATAGCGCTGCTGCTCGCCGTGCACGCGCAGCCTCCTGACTCTGGCCGCGACGGCCGGGTCGGAAGTGACGACCATGCCGCTGTCGCCGAACCCGCCCAGGTTTTTGGAGGGAAAGAAGGAAAAAACGCCCAGCTCGGCCATCGAGCCCGCCCGGCGGCCCTTGTACTCGGCGCCGATGGATTGGGCGGCGTCTTCCACGACGGGCAGGCCGCGCCGGCGGCACACCTCCAAGATGGGGTCCATGTCCGCGCACTGCCCGAAGAGATGCACGGGGATGACCGCTTTGGTCTTCCGGCCGAGGGCCCGGCCCAGCCGGGCGGGGTCCAGGTTAAAGGTGGCCGGGTCGATGTCGGTGAAGACCGGCCTGGCCCGCAGACGGCTGATGACCCCGGCCGTAGAGAAAAAGGTGAAGGGCGTGGTGACGACCTCGTCGCCCGGCCCGAGGCCCAGGGCCATGAGCGAAACAAGCAGCCCGTCCGTGCCGGAGGAAACCCCCACGGCCTGACCCGTTCCCGAATAAGCGGCCACCGCTCTTTCCAGCTCCTCGACCTTGGGCCCTAGTATGAAAAGCTGGGAATCGACCACTTCCTGGAGCGCCTGACGGACCTCCTCCCGGATGGTGGCGTACTGGGCCTTCAAGTCGAGGAGGGGAACAACGACGGAGCTCACGCGGCTTTCTCCCGCCAGAAATCCAGCAGGTCGCGGAGGGTCTGGCAGAAGGGGATGGCGGGCGACCAGCCTGTCTCCCGGCGAATCTTGGAGCCGTCGCCGGCCAGGAAAGGGATGTCGGTTTTGCGCAGCCGGCCGGGGTCCTGCCGGACTTCGACGGGCCGGGCTGAGAGTCCGAGCAGAGTGTCCAGCACTTCCTGCAGGTAAACGGCCCGGCCCGAACAGACGTTGTAGGTCTCCCCGGCGCGGCCTTTTTCCATAAGCAGAACGTAGGCCCGGATCGTATCACGGACATCGGAATAATCCCGCCGGACGGCCAGGTTGCCCACTTCGATGAGGGGCGGCCTCCCCCCTCGCTCGATGAGCGCCACCTGCCGGGCCCAGTCGGAAAAAACAAAGTCCGCCGCCTGGCCGGGTCCGGTGTGGGGAAAAGGCCGGGCGATGACGATGTCCAGCTTCTCCACCTGGACGTAGAACCGGCTGAGCAGCTCTCCGGCCGCTTTGGTAAAGGCGTAAGGGTTGACCACCCGGCAGGGGTCCTCCTCCTTGAAATATTTCTCTTGGCCCGAGAGCTCCCCGTAAACGTCCGAGGAGCTGAGGAAAAGAATGCGGCAGCCGGGCGCCTGCCGGCGCGCCGCCTCGAAAAGGTTGGAGGTGCCCAGCAGGTTGGTCTCGATGGTTTCCGCACGCTTTTCCCAGGACTGCCGGACATTGGACACGGCCGCCAGATGGAAGATCCACTCCGGCTGGACGCGGCTGACGAACTCGGCCAAATCGGCCTCGGCGCGCAAGTCGAGGTGCTTGAAATCCCAGTCCTGGTCGCTCGGCTGGTCGGGATAACAGGTTCCGAAGGTATGGTCGCCGCGCTCTCTGAGCAGCCGGACGAGATGCCGGCCGACGAAGCCGGAAGCGCCGGTGACCAGGACCCGGCTCATGGCCTCAGACCCTCTCCCTCCAGTAGTCGAGAAGATCGCGCAGGGTCTGTTCGAAGGGGATCTGCGGCTTCCAGCCGGTGAGCTTCACGAACTTAGAACAGTCGGGCTCCAGGATGGGCACGTCCGACGGCCGGAGCCTGGCCGGGTCCACCTGTACCCTGACTTTGACTTTGCTCAGGGCCAGCAGCCGGTCCAGGACCTCCTTCATGGTGATGGCCCGGCCGGTGCCGATATTGTATACCTCGCCCGGCTGGCCTTTTTCCAGGCTGAGCCAGTAGGCCCGGACGATGTCCCGAACGTCAGTGAAGTCGCGCTTGGCTTCCAGGTTGCCGACATAAATGACCGGCTCCCTTTTCTTTTTCTCCACCTCGGCGATCTGTTTGGCGAAGGTCGAGGTGACGAATACCTCACCGCGGCGCGGCCCGGTGTGGTTGAAACCGCGGGTGCGGACCACACGCAGGCCGTAGCTCTGGAAATACTGATAGCCCAGCAGGTCCTGGGCCACCTTGCTCACGGCATAGGGGCTGAGCGGCCGGAGCGGGTTGGTCTCCTTCATGGGGACCTCATCGGAGTTCACGTGGCCGTACTCTTCGCTCGAACCGGCGACTTGGATCTTGGGGTTGAGCTTCAACCCGAGGAGCGCCTCAAAGAGGTTGACCTGGCCGATGGCGTTGATGGCGAATGTTTCGGCCGGGAGGCGCCAGGAGGCGGGCACGAAGCTCTGGGCGGCCAGATGGAAGACATAATCGGGCCGAAATTCGGCCAGGCATTTTTGCAGGGAGACGATATCCTTGATGTCGCCCTCGCAGAGCTTCACCTTGTCCCGGATGGCCAGGATATTGTCCATCCGGCTCCGCCAGCGAACCAGGCCGCAGACCTCGACGCCGGGCTGGTGGGCCAGGATGTACTCGGCCAGATGGCTACCGGCAAATCCCGTCATGCCCGTGATCAAAACTTTCATCTGTGCTCCTCGGAAAAAAATGAGCCCCACAGCAGGCCATCTATTTTAGTATGAATGGGGAAGAGACACAATACGCCCGCCGACCTTTCCGGAGACACCAACCTTTGCCCCCCTTGTTTCACCAAGGGGGGCTAGAGGGGGATAAATTGGATAATTGGAATTCGCAGGTGTCTTCGGCAGCCACCCCTCCCCATATTTCACGGGAGCGGAGATGCTGTTTTGAGATTCCAGCAGGCTGCTATTTGACCCGGCCGTAATATGCCCGGGAGAAGCCTTTGAAGTCGCGGCTTTTGTCCTTGATCTTCCGCCACCAGGCGGGGTTGTCCCTGTACCAGAGCACCGTCCGCCGGAGCGCTTCTTCAAAGCGCGCCCGGGGCCGCCAGCCCAGGGCCCGGAGCTTCCGGCAGTCCAGGGCGTAGCGCCAGTCATGCCCCAGCCGGTCGGGAACAAGTTGAATCAAGCTTGGCGGCTTGCCCAGGCTGGCCACAATGATGCGGGCCACGTCGATATTGCGCTCTTCGTTGCCAGCGCCGGCGTTGTAGGCTTCACCCGGCCGGCCCTTCCGGATCACAGTCTCCACGGCCCGGCAGCAGTCCTCGACATAAAGCCAGTCGCGGACGTTCCGGCCCCGGCCGTAGAGGGGCAAAGGCTTGTCCTCCAGGGCGTTGGTGGCGAAAAGCGGGATGAACTTTTCGGGATACTGGTAGGGCCCGAAATTGTTCGAGGGCCGGATGATGAGGATGGGCAGGCCGTAGGTCACCCAATAGGCGAAGGCCAGGCGGTCGGCGCCGGCCTTCGAGGCGGCGTAGGGGGAGGAGGGGTTGAAGGGGTCGTCCTCCTTGAAGAATCCCGTCCGGCGGCTGCCGTACACCTCGTCGGTGGAAACATGGAGAAAAAACCGGACCCGGGGCGCCTGCCGCAGGGCCTCCAGCAGGGTAAAAGTGCCGTGGACGTCGGTCAGGACGAACTGGCCCGCGTCCAGGATGGAGCGGTCCACGTGGGTCTCGGCGGCAAAATGGACCACCCCCTGGACCCGCTTCATCAGGGGTTCAACCAGCCGCCGGTCCCTGATATCGCCCCGGACAAAGGTGTAGCGCGGATGGCGCTCGACGTCACGGAGGTTGTCCGGGTTGCCGGCGTAGGTCAGCTTGTCCAGGTTGATGAGCCGGGTGCGCGGATGGCGCCGCAGAAGATAGCGGATGAAGTTGCTGCCGATGAACCCGGCCCCGCCGGTCACCAGCAGAGTCAGGCCGCGGAGCGGCCGCTCCTTTGCCGCGGCCGGGCGTCTCCTCCCGCGCTCAGCTATCCCGGCGCGTCCAGTCATAGGGGATCCCGCCCTGGTGCGGGTCAAGCCGGTGCTCGTCGGGCTGCTTGTAATCGTAAACGTTGGTGGGGATGTTGATGACCAGCGCTTCCTCGAGGCTGATGCATTTCCAGCCGTGAGACACGTGGGCCGGCACCTGGACCAGTTGCGGATTATGGACGCCCAGGAAGAATTCATTGATCTCGGTGAAAGTGGGCGAATCGTTCCGGCCGTCGTACAGGACGAGCTTGATCATGCCGGCCAGACAGCAGATATTATCGGTCTGCTTCTTGTGCAGGTGCCAGGCCTTGACCACCCCGGGGTAGGTAGTGGTCAGGTAGACCTGGCCGAATTCCTGGAACAGGCTGTCGTCCCGGCGCAGTATCTCCATCAACCGTCCCCGTTCGTCGGGGATGACCCGCAGCATCTTGGTTTTTACGCCAGCGATCATGACTCACTCCTCCCGGCCGTCACTTGATGCCGATCTCGCTCTTGTCGCCCACCACGAAGCGGTACACGGAAGGTTTGGGCGGGCACTTGTAAATGCGGACCTCGCGGCCGATCAGGCTCTCGTCCACCCGGCTGCCGATGTCCAGGATCTGGCTGCCTTCCAGGACGATGCTGTGCTCGATCTCTGTCCGCACGATCCGGCAGCGGTTCTGGATGGAAGTGAAGGGCCCGATATAGGATTCGATGATTTCCGTCCCCTCCCCGATGATGGCCGGGCCGCGGATGGTGCTGGCCCGAATGACCACGTCCTTCTCCACGACCACCGCTCCGTTGACCTTGGAGTCGCGGTCCACCTCGCCCTCCACCCGGCCGGTGAGCGTCTCCAGGATGAGGCGGTTGGCCTCCAGGATGTCTTCGATCTTGCCCGTGTCCTTCCACCAACCGGTCACCAGATGAGGATGGACCTCGTAGCCGTGCTCGACCAGGTACTGGATGGCGTCGGTGATCTCCAGCTCGTTCCGCCAGGAAGGCCGGATGGCCTTGGCCGCCTCGAAGATGTGGTGGTCGAAAAGATAGACGCCCACCAGGGCCAGGTTGGAGCGGGGCTCCCGGGGCTTCTCCACCAGCCGGACCACCTTGCCCGCTCGGAGCTCGGCCACCCCGAACATCTGCGGGTTGGGGACTTCGGTCAACAGGATGAGCGCGTTGGGTTTGTTCCGGGTGAAATTCTCAACCAGCGAAGTGATGCCGCTCTTGAGGATGTTGTCGCCCAGGTACATGACGAACGGCTCCCGGCCCAGGAAGCCCTCCCCTACCAGCACGGCATGGGCTAGGCCCAGGGGCTCGGGCTGCTCGAGGTAGGTCACCCGCACTCCCACGCCCCAGCGGCTCCCGTCGCCCACGGCCGCCTTGATCTCCTCTTTGGTATCGCCCACCACGATGCCGATCTCCCGGATGCCGGCCTCGACCAGGGCCTCGATGCCGTAGAACAGGACGGGTTTGTTGGCCACGGGCACGAGCTGCTTGGCCTGGGTGAAGGTCAGCGGCCGCAGCCGGGTGCCCTTGCCGCCGCTTAAGATCAATCCTTTCATCGGTCCAACCTCATCTCAACCTTGGAACCCGGCGGCCTTACAGCCGCGGGTTGCCCAGAAAGTCCTCGCTGCCGCCGATGTCCCCCAGGCTCACTCGCAGGATGGGCACGATCTCCGACCTGTATTGAAAATACATGAACCCGGCCTTAATGACAAGACACTGATAATCGTAGAGGACCTGGAAGGCCAAGTGCTGAAGCTCCTTCTGGAGAAGGTTTATGTTGACCTCGGCCTGCGCCTTGAGCGACAACCTCGGCACGTTGAGCGTGCCGGCCACATTGATCTGGTGGCGGTCCCACGAGGGGTCGTTCACCCAAGCGCTTATGCTCTTGAACCAATTGACCGTCATGAAAAATGAATCAGCCGGCGACCCCAGGGAGGCGCCCAGCCGCAGAGTTGAAAAACTTCTGTGGTAGGGGTTGTAATCGGCGGCAAAGTCTAGGCTGAACTTGGCCGCTGGAAAGAAGCGGAGGTAGCTCGAAATTTCAGAGACGCGTGGAATGCGGCCGTAGACCCGGTAGTTCCGCAGAGGGCTTTCCTCGGGCGAGAGATACAAGGCTTGGGCCAGGCCGAAGGTGAACCACTCGCGCGGCATGCGGTCCTCTTTGACCAGGATATGGTTGGTCAGGCCCCAAACGACCTGGTGGTAGCGGAAAAAGCCATGGGAGGTGACGATCATGTCCGAGCTCGTCGTCGGGCTTTCGTAGCGGTAGCTGAGGGATGGCTCTATGATGTGCTTGACCCGGGCCGTGCCGTCAGGACCCTCGAACACCCGGAAGAACACGGGGCCCAGCAGGTCGATGGTAGCTACGAAATTCTGGCTGAAGAAAGGCTTGTCGGCGATAACCGTGCGGCCGGGGGATAGCGGGTCGGGCACGAGCCTTTGCCAGTAGTAGTTCAGGTTGGCCCCCAGGGCGGCATTGACCGTCAGCCAGGGGATGGAGGAAAAGGGCAGGCTCACAACGGGAGAAAAGCTCAGGCTCTGCAGCCGTCTTTCGGTGCCCTGGTCGAACTCATAGTCCCAGCCGTACTGCCAACGATTGAAGGATGAGGATAAGGAGAAGTACAGCGGCTGGAAGAGCTTGATCTTAAAGGAATCGAAACTGAGCTGGGGAAAGTAAGTCATCAGGATGGAGCGGCCCGTGTCCGGAAAGTGGGTCTCAAAGCGCGAGACGCGGGCGCTGAAATTAAAGAGGGGCCAGGCCCGCGACAAATAAAGCTGGGTGCTGAGGTTGGAGACGGTGGCCTGGTTGAAGTCGTTGTCGAACTCGCGGAGAAAATCGAAGGAGCTGCTGTAGTCGGCCACGCCCACCAGGCTGAAGCCGAAGGGCAGGGTCTGGTTGTGCCAGCCGCGGATGATCAAGGCGCTTTTGAGCTGCTGACCGCTTTCATCCTTTTTAAAGAAGAAGCTGCGGAGCATCAGGTTGCCGGCCGCGCCGTCGGCGAACAGATAGCGGTAGTCGACTCCCAGGCCGAACCCTCTCATGCTGTAATAGCTCAGCTTGAAGGTGGCGTCCATGTTGCGGGCCATGGCCCAGTAGAAGTCCTGGTTGAGCTGGAAGCCCTTGTTGACCGTGTAATCGGGCTGGGGCATGAGGAACCCGGTCCGCCGGCCCAGGGGATAGCGCAGGTAAGGGAGGTAGAACACCGGGATGTCCTTGATCTGGAAAACGGAGTTCCACATCTCGATGTATTCGTTCTTCTTCAGGGTCGCCTTGGAGCAGGAGAACCGCCAGCGGGGTACGGGCTGGGAGCAAGAGGTGAACCAAGCTTTGTTGAGGACATAGCGCTCCGGGTCGAGACGCTCCATCTTCTCCGCCTGGTAGAGCATAGAAGGCTGGACCATGCCCTGGGCCTTCTCCAGAAGCCCGCGTGAAGTGTCGGGGTTGAAGGTGAGGGACTCGGCCTTGATCACCTCGCTGGGATACTGGAGCACGACGTTGCCCTCGGCCCGGACGTCCTTGGTTTTGACCATAATCTCCACCCGGTCGGCGAACAGGACCATGTCGCCGTAGTGGACCTCGACGTCGCCCGAAGCGACTAACCGCTCCTCGGTCCGTTCATAATACCGGGCCATGATCTTCCATTCGGACGGAGCCGGCTGGCCGGAGGGAGAGGCCTGCCCGGAGTCGGC
This sequence comes from Candidatus Aminicenantales bacterium, assembly GCA_049697055.1. Classification (GTDB taxonomy): domain Bacteria; phylum Acidobacteriota; class Aminicenantia; order Aminicenantales; family JAFGAV01; genus JAFGAV01. Next base: position 7,075 of record JBAVVA010000059.1, on the reverse strand, counting down.
CGCCAGATCAGGCCCGCAGGCCGCGGCGGAGGCCGGGCAGCGGAAAAGACAAAGGATGGCGGCCAGGAAAAAGATGAGCGTCCGTTTATCTGGAAAGAAAAGATACGCCGCCATGCCCAAAACTGTATCACACTCCCCGACAGGCAATCAACGAGCGAAGCCCTGAGGGCCAAAGGATCTTCGTTCCAAGAAAATAATGAGATTTTAGGCTATGTTTTGCGTCAATAGGTCCGTGACATTATTATAAGAACCCGCGGTCTTTTTCATCGAGCGGCACTTTTTGAGCCGTAGCCTGACACTGGTGGACGCCATGATCTGCGCCACGGCCATCGTCCATGGAAGTATTCTTATGACCGCCAACGACCGCCATTATAAGATGATAAAGGAACTCCGCCTTAAAATATTCCGTCCTTGAAACCCCGCTCGCCTATAAGATTTAGATCGTGAACTGGCCGGTGTCGACCCACTCTTTCTTCAGGACGGACCAGAAGTCCTCGGCCAGGCCGCGCAGGACGTAGTCGTAGGGCAGCCAGCCGTAGCCCTTCTCCCCCCAGCCCTCCCCCCAGGAGTTGCGGATGAGGAGGGCGCCCAAGGCCGTTTGGCCGCTTGAGACGTTTTTGATGCGGAGCTTGTCGTCGTAGCCCACGGCCGCCAGGGCATGGCCGCCCAGGATTTTTTCCCGGGGCGAGGGGAAGGGGATGCGGCCGTCGGCGGCCGCCTCGTCGATGGAGTTGTAGACCGTAAACCCGAACATCACCGGATGCCCGGCGGCCAGGTACTTTTTCACGTCGTTCAATAACTTGTCCGCCTGGGTGCCGGGCGGGTCGTGCCGGTAATATTTGATCGTCTTGTAGTTCTCGGCGAAAGCGTAGCAGAAGGCCGGAGGCTCCCGGTCAAACGCATCCCCGTCGGTGTAAGGCCAGTACTCCTCGGGCGGGACGCCGAACAGGACCATGGCCCCCATGGTCATCCGGAGATAGGCGCCCGTATCCCCCTTTGTCTTCATTAAATTGCGGGTGACCTTATAGAGAAAGAGCCTGGAGGCTTCCACATGCCGGCCGAAGGCCTTGCGCTCGTAATACTCCAGGATGCCCGCCCCGGCCTGGGCCGTGCAGGAGCCGAGGTTGAGCTGGTCCTCGACGGCCGAGCACCATTCCCTAAGGTCCACGGCCGCCGGAAGCGAGCGCTGTTTGAGGCGCTTCCCGGCACGGGCGGCCGGCAGGAGACCAGTCGGCTCCAGAAGCACTTTGACGTCCTGGGTTTTTTCCGTGTAGTCCCGCAGGTCAGGGTAGTCGGGAAGCCAGCCCAGAGCATACTTTCTATTCATTCCCATCATCTCCTTCTTTTTGATGAATACAGAAATTTCTATTTTAGTCGTAGCAAGGGTGTAAAATTTAGAATAGCGAGTTCATATTTTTTCTATAAATTATTACATCTCTTTTTCTGTGACAGATCAAATAAAGCCGACAGGACCCATCCTTCTCGCTGGGAACCACGGAAAAAGAGATGCTTACTGTCACCCCATCCCCAAGCTCCAAAACCTGTGCTATGATAGCCCGGCACGGCATGATCCCCAAAGCAAAAGACCGATCCGGCTTCCGACGCCTGGCCGACCTGAGCACCCTGGTGCTTATGCTGCCCTCCTCCATCGCCGTGGGGCTTTTCTTCGGATATCTCCTGGATAAGCTTTTGGGCACGCGCCCCTGGATGCTCTTTGTTTTTCTCCTGCTGGGCACGGCCTCGGGCTTCTACAGCCTGCTGCGCGGGTTGCAGCGATACACTAAGGATGAAACGGATGATGGATCCAGCGGCCGGCCCTAATCTCCCCGACGCCTACGAAACCAAGGTTTTGAAGCGTATCCCCCTGGAGATTCTGGCCTGTGCCGTCCTGATCAGCCTGGCCGCCCTAGCCTGGAGCGGCCTGTGGGCCGGACTGTTCGCCCTATTGGGCGGGGTCGTGGCCGCGGCCGGGTTCCTCGGCCTGGAGCGTTCCCTGAAGCACATCCTCGACCGGGGAAAGAAAGATGCCCTGCGCCGCGGCATGCTCTTTTACTTCCTGCGGATTCTGTTGATCCTACTGGCCTTTTCCCTTATAATCCTCTTCTATCCCAGGAGGGTGATAGCCTTTGCCGCAGGCTTCTCGGCTATCTTAGCCGTTGTCCTGTTCGAAGCCGCGCGCGCCCTTATCCTTCTTCGTCAATGGAAGCGCTAGAGCACAGCCTGTTCGTCGTCGACCTGTTTAACCGGGTCGTCGGCCGGCCTCTGGCCGGACTGCTTATCAGACTGGGCCTCCAGGTCAAGGACCCCGGCCATTTTTTTCCCGACTACATCGTCATGTGCCTCATCCTCCTGGTGGGCCTGAGCCTCTCCCTGGGGCTGGCCTCGCGGCGGCTCGAGCTCGTCCCCTCCAAACGCCAGAGCTTCCTGGAGATGATCATCGAGACTTTCGAAGGACTGCTTACGGATATCATCGGCCCAGAAGGCAAGAAATACCTTCCGGTCATCGGCACCCTGGGCCTGTTCATTCTCAGCGCCAACCTGCTGGGCCTGGTGCCGGGTTTGATGTCGCCCACCTCCAAGCTCAACGTCACCCTGGGCTGCGCCCTGACCGTCTTCGTCTATTACCACTGGCAGGGCATGAAGGCCCAGGGCCTGCTCCGCTACCTCAAGCACTTCATGGGCCCCATCCCCCTGCTGGCCCCGCTGCTCATCCCCATCGAGGTCATCAGCCATTTTTCCCGGCCGGTATCCCTCTCCATCCGGCTTTTCGGCAACATTTTCGCCGAGGAGCTGCTCATCGTCGTCATCGCCTCCATCGTGCCTCTCATCCTGCCGCTGCCCTTCATGGCCGTGTCCCTGTTCACGGCCACCATCCAGGCCTTCGTCTTCGTCCTGCTGGCCTGTATCTATATCGCGGGCGCAGTCGCCCATGAGGAAGAACATTAATCCATCAAGGAGTCGAGCTATGTCCAAAGCGATCAAAACATTAATCCTGACCGCGGCGGTCCTGCTTCTGGCCGGCGCCCCGCTGCTGGCCCAGGAGGCAAGCCCGCTCAACGAGACAAAAGCATCCCTGTTCAAAATCTCCATCATTGTCGGCGGCATTGTCATCACCCTGGCCGCCGCGGCGGGCGCCTTCTGCCAGGCCAAGGCCATCAGCTCCGCCTGCGAGGGCATCTCCCGCAACCCCGGCGCCGGGCCCCACATCCGCTTCGTGCTCATCTTCGGCCTGGTCCTCATCGAGACCCTGGTCATCTACGCCCTGCTCATCACCATCATCATCCTGATGGTCCAGTGGGGCAAGTACGCCTGAGCGCACCGCTCCCGGCCTGCCGTTTTCGGGCGCCCGGATGAAGCTGAACATCCTGCGTCTCCTGGGGACGACCCTGCAGCGGTTCAACCGGGACCGCTGTTGGAACTCGGCCGCCGTCATCTCCTACTTCGGCCTGATGTGCGCCATCCCCTTGGCGGCCCTGTTCACCTTCATCACCGGCAAACTGCTGGGCCATCCGGAGATGGCCATCCGCAGCCTGCACATTTTCTCCGAAGAGTTCTTTGCCCAGCTCGACCCGACCTTCTTCCGCAAGGTCGAGACCCTCTCCCAGAACGTGTTTAAACTGGGATTGTTCGGGGTTATCGGCTCGCTGGTGGCGGGAAGCTTCCTTTTCTCCCAGCTCCTGGCCGCCCTCAACACGATCTTCCGCGCGCCCGGCCGGAGGTCGTTCTTCATCAACCGGCTGATCGAATACCTGATCATGTTCTTCACCGGCCTGCTCATGCTCCTGTCGCTGGCCATCACCGCCCTCTGGTCGGCCGTGCATCAGGCCATGCGGCAGAGCGTCCTGTTCGCCGAGACCCTCGCTCCCCAGGCCCTGGCCCTGGTGGACAACCTCTTCCTCCAGTATCTCCTGCCCTTCGGCCTGACCCTGGTGGTCTTTTTCTGCCTGTTCAAGTTCATCCCCGAGGTCAAAGTCCGCACTCGGGCCGCGCTCATCGCCGCCGCCGTGGGGGCGGTGCTGTGGGAAGTGTTCAAGAGGATTTTCGCTTTCTATGTCGCCCATCTTTCGGCCATCGGCGCCGTCTTGTCCAAGTTTCTGGAGGGCACTCTGGCCTCCATCATATTTTTTCTCATCTGGATCTCTTGTTCGATGCTCATCCTCCTCTGGGCAGCGGAGCTGGCGGCCGTCCTGAACGAACGAATGCAGGAATCCCATGCCTGAATCAAACCCGCCCCGTCTCAAGGTCAAGGACTTGGCCCGCCTGCTCGACTGTCCCTTAGAGGGGAACGGAGAGGCCGAGGTCAGCGGCGCGGCCGGCCTGGAAAACGCCGGCCCCGGCGACCTGGTCTTCCTGTCCAAGCCGAAATTGCTGCCCCTTCTGGAGGCTAGCCGTGCCGCGGCGGTCATCCTTCCTCTGGATTTTCGGTTCAGCCGGATCCCGGTCCTTCGCTCGGCCAATCCTCACCTGACATTCATCCGGGCCGTGGAGCTTCTCTGGAAGCCATACCGGCCCGGCCCGGGCATCCATCCCCTGGCCGTTGTTTCCGCCTCGGCCAGAATCGGGAAGGCCGTATCGGTTGGCGCTCTGTCGGTCATCGGCGATGAGGCCGAGATTGGCGACGGGACGGTCCTCTTTCCCCTGGTCGCCGTTTATCCCAAAGTGAAGGTCGGCCGGGATTGCATCCTCCATTCCCACGTTTCGCTCCGCGAAGGCGTGGTCGTGGGCGACCGGGTCATCCTGCACAACGGCGCCGTGGTCGGCTCGGACGGGTTCGGCTATCTGCCGGCCGAGGACGGCTCCCACATCAAGATCCCCCAAAAAGGCACAGTCCTCATCGAGAACGACGTGGAGGTGGGCGCCAACACGGCCATCGACCGGGCCGCCCTGGGGCAGACGATCATCCGCCGGGGCACCAAGATCGACAACTTGGTCCAGGTGGCCCACAACGTCGAGGTCGGTCCCCACAGCATCCTGGCCGGGCAGGTAGGCATCGCCGGCAGCTCCAAGATCGGCCGGCGGGTCATTTTGTCCGGGCAGGTGGGCATCGCCGACCATGTGGAAGTGGGGGACGAGACCGTTATCGCCGCCAAGTCCGGCGTGACTAAAAACATCCCGCCGCGCTCCTTCGTGGCCGGCAGTCCGCACCTCGACATTCACGAATGGCGCAAAGTGTGGGCTTCCCTCCCGCAGCTTCACGAGCTCATCAAAGAGGTCAGGCGGCTGCGAGCGCGGGTGGACGAACTGGAAGGAAAGAAACCGGGAAAAAAATAAGCTATCCCGGCGACCGGCTAATCCTGTTCCTTATCCATCAGCCCCTGAAGATACTCGTCCACGGCCAGGGCGGCCGTCACTCCGGTCCCGGCCGAAGTGATCACTTGCTTGGGGCAGGCATCGCATACATCTCCCGCGGCGAACAGGCCCGGCACGCTGGTGGCCATTTTTTGATTGACCTTGACCTCCCCCCATTGATTAAGGGCGAGGATGTCCTTGACCAGCCCGCTGGCGGGGCTCATGCCGATGGAGATAAACAGGCCCTCGACCTTCAAGTCCGAAAGGTCGCCGGTCTGGACGTTGCGCAGCCGTAAGGACTCCAGCTTGTCTTCGCCCAGGATGGTTTCCACAACCGTGTCCCAGCGGACCTCGATCTTGGGATTAGCCAGGACCCGCTCCTGGAGGATGCGGATAGCCCGGAACTCGCTCCGGCGGTGGAGGAGATACAGCTTGGAGACGAAGCGGGTCAAGAACTGGGCTTCAGTCAGGGCATTGTCCCCTCCGCCGACGACAGCAATGGGCTTGTCCCGGAAGAACGCGCCATCGCAAGTGGCGCAGTAGGAGATTCCTCTGCCCGTCAGCTTCCCCTCATGGGGCAGGCCCAAACGGCGATAGGAGGCGCCTGTGGCGATGATGACCGCCCTGGCCCGGTACTCGCCGCTGTCGCCCGTCACCACCCAATAGGGCTGTTCCCGGCGTAAGGCTTGGACCTCCTCCATCTCGATCCTGGCCCCGAACTTCTCGGCCTGCTGCCGGAAACGGACCATAAGGTCGAAGGGCGCCATCCCGTCCGGAAAGCCCGGATAATTCTCGATATGTTCGGTGAGAAGGATCTGGCCGCCGGGCAAGCCTCGTTCCAGGACGAGAGTCTGGAGCCGGGCCCGGCCGGCGTAGATGGCCGCGGCCAATCCGGCCGGACCGGCGCCCAGGATGATGACATCGTACGGCCCGGAGATGCTTTCGACCATAATCTATATAATCTTATTTATCGCCTGGAGGATGGCGGATCTGGACTGGGAGCCCACCAGCGTCTCCAAGACCTGGCCGGATTTGAAAAGGAGAATGGTGGGCAGGCCCCTTACGCCGTACTTGGCCGGCACGTCCTTGTTTTCGTCCACGTTGAACTTGACTATCTTAAGCTTGTCTTGATATTCGTCGGCGATCTTTTCCAGCATGATAGTCAGGGCCTTGCAGGGCACGCACCAGGCCGCCCAGAAATCCACCAGCACTGGCTTTTCGGCCCGCTCGACTTCTGCTTCGAAATTTCCGTCGGAGACGTCAATCAGGCCGGCCATGTCACTCCCCCCGGCGCAAATTCAGGGCGGCCCGGTACAGCTTCTGGTATTTTTGGGCCGCCTCCTCCCAAGACGGACGTTCCTTGAACCCGGCCCTCATGATTTTGGACCAGCACTCGGGCCGCCGGAAGCAGTCCCGCGCCCGGAGGAGCGCCCGCAACAGGGCCTTTCCCGAATACTGGCGAAAAATAAAACCGTTCCCTTCTCCGGAGGCCGGCCGGAAAGGCCGGACCGTCTCCTTAAGCCCGCCCACGGCCCTGGCCACGGGCACGGTCCCGTAGCGGAACCCGTAGAACTGATTGAGGCCGCAGGGCTCATCGCGGGAAGGAATAAGGATCATGTCCGAGCCGGCGATGACCTTATGGCAGAGGGCCGGGCTCATCTCGAACCAGAGGCCCAGGCTGTGGGGATGCGCTTTTTTGAGCTTGTTCAGAGCCTGGCTATACCGCTCCTCGCCCACCCCGGCCAGGACGATCTTGTATCCCATTTCCATGATGCCGGCTGCCGTT
>JBAVVA010000058.1:0-7615 GCA_049697055.1 Candidatus Aminicenantales bacterium | reverse complement strand
ATCCCAAACAGACAAAAATCCGCAATCTCGTCGAGTCCCTGAAAAAGCAAAAATGAGAAAAAAGACAACCTCTCTCCTTCTGCTCTCTTTCCTTTGTCTTCTCGGCCTGTCCTGTGCCTCTTATCTTTTGGAAAAAGAACTGGACCCGGAAAGCAAGACCTTTCTTTCCGAAGTGAGGTATCTGATCACCTCCCAGGAGCGAAAAACCTTCCTGGGGCTTCCCCCCTCCCAGAGAAAAGATTTCATCGAAGAATTCTGGAAGAAGAGGGACCCCGATCCAGGGACCGAAGAGAATGAGTTCAAGGACCAGTATTACCAACGGATCGAAGAAGCCAATAGGCTGTTCAAGCAGGGGACGACCCCGGGCTGGCTCCAGGACCGGGGGCGGGTCCATATCTTGCTCGGTCCTCCGGAGCGCCGGGACACTTTCCCCAACAGCTCTGATTATGAGTTCCCCACCGAAATATGGTACTACGGTTATTTCCCCATCGTCTTTGTCGACCGGTCCGAGAGCGGAGATTATCGGCTCGAGCCTCTCAGTGTCCAGAACATCTCCATGATCACCAGGTTTCAACAGGAAGGAAAACCGCCGATTGCCCGCCAAGCCGTCGTCTTCGACTTCAACCTGAAAATTCGAAAAACGAAAGAGGGCCAAGCATTCTTCCAGGTCGAAGTTCCTTATAAAAATATCTGGTTTGTCCAGAAAGAAAATCTATGGCAGACAAGCTTGGATTTTAGCCTGGAGATTAAGGACCTCGCCGGGAAAAAAGTTTGGGAGCAACACAGCGCCTTTCCCATCTCTTTTGATGAAAAGAACTTCGCCGACATGGTGGGGAAGAGCTATCTGATCGAAACGCATGCAAATCTTGAGCCTGGAGAGTATAACCTTAAGGTGGCCTTAACCAACAAGACGGACAACAGCCAGATGATAAAAAAGGGGAAATTCACTATCTAATATAAGCGGCTTGGCCGACGGACGCGGCCTGAGGAGGTCAAAATGAGATTCAAAACATTAAGCCGATTGATCTTGCTCGCTTTCCTATCGTTCTGGCTGGCGGCCTCGGCCGCGGCTCAGGCAGGAAGAGGAGTGGGCCGAATAGGCGGACTGGTGCTCGACGAGGCGGGGAAGCCCCTGCCTTCGGCAAAAATCGTGATGACCCTCCTGCCAGACCAAAAAGAAAAACGGGAGACGGACGCCAACCAGAAGGGAGAATGGGGAGTCATCGGGCTGGGCACAGGGGATTGGCTCATCATGGCTTCGGCGGTAGGCTATATTCCGGAAAGCATGCAGGTCAATGTCCGGCAGCTGGAAAGAAATCCAAAAATCACCTTTAAGCTGAAGAAGGCTCAGCAAGCCGAGAAACTCGTCTATGAAGACGAAGCCTTTCTCCGGCTTCTCGAACAGACCAACGCCCTCTACAATGAGGGCAAATACAGCGCCGCCATTGCCTTAACCGAGCAGTTCCTTGAAAAAAATCCCAAGGCCTATCAGGCTTATCTCGGCATCGGCGACTGCTACCAGGCCATGGGAGAATTGGACAAGGCCATGGACAATTACAACCTGGTCCTGTGCAAGGCCAAAGAGGACAAAACTTCCGGAAAGGTCGTATCTGTTAAAGCTCTTTCCGGGATCGGCAGCTGCTATCTCAAAAAGCAGGACTTGGAGCAGGCTAAGAAAGCCTTCGAGCAGTCTCTGGAAATGTCCCCGGAAGATGAGATTCTGGCCTACAATGTCGGGGAAATCTACTTCTCCAACCAGCAGCTCGATGAAGCGCTGCACTATTTCGAATTGGCCGTCCAGATAAAACCGGGCTGGAGCGACCCCTACCTTAAATTGGGCTACGTTTATTTAAATAAAGGGGATAACGTCAAAGCCATCGAAAATCTGGAGAAATTTCTGACCCTTGAGCCCGATTCCCCGAGATCAGCTTCGGCTAAAGAAATCATCAAACAGCTCAAGAAATAGTTTCCGGGCCTAGAATTCATAAATAAAAAAGCCCGCTCCGATTATCTCGGAGCGGGCTTTTTTTCTGCTTGAACTTGAACTTCCTCTGCGCTTAGAAGCCGATCCTCATGCCCAGTCGGACGGAGAGCGGGGGATAGAAAGTTTGCTGCATCTTGTAGCGCGGGTCGAGCGTAGCACTGGCGGGAACACTCCAACTGTTGGCCACTATAGCCGCATCTCCCGGAGAGATGTTGGAGATGTATTCAATCTGGTAGATTCTCTGGGCTGTCTTCACGTCGAACAGGTTGTCCACGTTGACGTTGAAGTTGATGTTGAATTTGCCGACCTTGATGTTGTACTCGCTGTAGAGGTTGGCGAACCACAGGAAGGGCGTGCGGCCCAGGTTGCCTCTGTTGTAGGGATAGTAGCCGGGAGCATCGACGTTCCACTCCTCGGTCACCGGCGTTCCGCTCATGGCGTTAAAGATGGCGCCCACGGTCAGGCCGAAGTCGAAGACATAGCTGCCATAGAGCTTGAAAATATGGGTTCTGTCGGTGGGGAGGACGCCGTCAATGGGCTTGAGGCTTTTATCGCGGGCCAGGTACCACAGGTCAAAATACCGCTCGCCATTGGGGCTCACCCGGCCCGTCTCGTCGGAGCTGGCCAGGCCGCCGTAGTTGCCCGTCAGCTGGCTCCAGGTGTAGGAGAAGCCGCCCAGCCAGTTGTTGCTGAACCGCTTGTCAAGGGCGAGGTTGACGGCCCAGTAGAGCCGTTTGGCCTTGGGCATGTAGGGGGTGCCGGGTTCCAAAATTCCAGCGGCTATGTATTCGTCATACTTCTTGTTCAGAAAATCGCTACCGACGTTTGTGTAGTAGTAATATTCGCCATCGGGCAGTACGACAGCGGTGTCGTCTATGGCATAGATAAGGTCCTTGTTGACAACCCGCAGGGAGAGGGACCAGTTTTCCATCAGTTTCTTCTCAGCGCCGAAGGAGATTTCCCTTTGGGTCATGGGCTTTATGTCCGGGTCGACGGCGTCAAAGGACGGGGCCCGGAAGTCCAGAACTTTCAGGAGCGTGCCGGGGAAGACACCCCCCGCCCCGATCTTGGTGTAGTCCCAGTCGTCCAGGGTGTAATAGGCGCTCTTCCATTTGAAGCCGCCGAAGGCGTTGGCGCCCACGTCCATCTTCATCACATCCTGGAAAATGCCGAAGCTGCCGTAGATCTTCAGGGACGAGTCGCCGAAGACATCATAGATGGCGCCGAAGCGGGGCGAGATTTTCTTGCTAAAGGGGAAATCAAAGGCCTTCATCCCGGCATATATAGGATCCGTGGTCGCGTAGCCGGGGAGGAACTCCGATTCGGCCCTGACGCCGTAGTTGACGGTCAGCTTGTTGCCGATCGTCCAGCTGTCCTGCAGGAAGATGGCCCAGCGGTCACTGTGGACGTCGTAAAAATCACCGTAGGGGCCGGAGTCATTGTTTCCGCGGACGCCGTACCAGCCGTAGGCGCCCCGGCCGTAGTTCGTGCCGTAGGCCTCAAAATCCATATTCCAGCCCAGATAGACAACGTACTGTTTACCGGAGTTGTCCACATTCTCGACCTGGCGGGTCCAGACCACACCGGCTTTCACCGAATGCTCGCCGCCCAGGTCGAAGAAGTAGTTGGCATCGGCGCCAACGCTGGCCCTGTTTCGGATCTGTTGGACGTTCTTCAGGACACTGGCTCTGGGGAAGTTCTGCCAGCCCGAGTTGTGATAGAGTGACCCCATCAGTGCTTGGTAGGGGGAGGCGTCTGTGTAGGCGTAGGAGTAGGGCTGCTCGGCCCGGAAAGCGAAATAGGGAGTCGTGGCCACGGGAGCGAGCATATTATTCTGGTCGGTCATCCACCAGCCGCCGCGTACGCTGAAGAGGAAATTGTTGCCCAGGCCCAAGTCGGCATAGCCGCTGACTGAATAGTTGGGGAAGGAATAGCCGTAGATGTTGTAATCGGTGCTGCTGCTGGCCGAGGCCGTGCTGGCATTTTCGCCCTTATACTTGTAGAAGTTGCTGACAAAACTGGCCCCTAAGCGCAGGTTGGAAATCGGCTGAGCGGTCAGCTTGAAGGCGCCGTTCCAGTAGGTCTCGTTCCTGGTGTAACTGTTTTTCGCTGTTCCAGTGCCCAGCAGGGCAAAGTCCAAGGTCCTATCTCTCAGGAAAAACTGAGGCAGGAAGGAGCCGAAGAACCAGATTCTGTCTTTAATGATGTAGCCGCCCAGGTTAAAGCCCATTTCAACCGTGTCGTCGGTTGTTATGCCGTTGTAGGCATTGTAGCTGTAATATTTGGCCTTGCTATTATCGCTAAAGTCCAAGTCCATCACGTCTCTTTGTTTGGTCTGGAGGCTGGTTCCGTAGTAGTAGCCCAGGAGGCTCCCGTGGAATTCGTTGCCGCCGGATTGGGTGATGACGTTGACGACACCGCCCAACGAGCCGCCGTACTCGGCGCTGTAACCGCTGGCCTTGAACTGGACCTCTTCGGCAAAGTCAAAACTGACGTTTTCGCCAAGGGTTCCATATTTGACGCTGCTGATCGCGGTGCCGTCGACATAGAACATATTTTCAGCGCCCGAGGCGCCGTCGACCGACATCCCGGCGTTCAAGGCTTCGTTCTGGACGCCCGGAACAGTAGTAGTCAGCGAGTCAAAGTTCCGGCCTTTGGGCAGGATGGAGAAAATGTCTTTGGTCAGGGTCATGCCCCGGGACGTGCTCTTGACGTCGATCAGGGGGCTCTGGCCGATGACGGTGACCTCTTCTTCCAACGCTCCCGGAGTCAAAGTGACATCGACCGTAATGGTCTCTTCTACGCGGACGAAAATATCTTTGCGGATAAAAGTCTTAAACCCGGTCAGGGCGTAAGTGAGGGTGTATGTTCCGGGGGGAAGAGCAAACAGTCGATAGACTCCCTTCGTTTCTGTTATGGCTGTGGCTTTGCCGACCATTCTGGGGCTGGTCGCATCAACGGAGACCCCAGGAAGAGCTGTTCCCTGATCATCGACAACCGTCCCGATGATCCTTCCTGTCGGCACCTGAGCGATAGCTAAGCCACAAGCCAGAAACAGGCCGAGGAGAACGAGGGAAAGAATTTTCATTCTTTTCATTCTTAATCTCCTTTTTCCCTGTGCTCTGCTTGTAGAGCTGACTTTAACCTAGGGTTTTTTCGCTCAGTTTTTTTATATGTGCTGAGCGAAAAGCCCTCAACCCCGGGAGTGAAACAAATAGTTGCTCGCTCCCGTAATAATGGTATAAAAGTTTTTTCAGCGATTCTCACCTCCTTTAATTTTTTTTATAAGTCTAACAAGGATTTTATGCAAAAAACATGCCACTTGTAATCTTATTTTAATCAATGAATTAAAATTTATACTTCAATCCAGCGTATCCAATATATTGAATATTGTTCAAAAAAATGAATTTAGAGGCAAAAACGGCCCATTTCCCATGGTTCGTTTTTCTCTTATTTTGTTGAAATTCTCGCGCTTTTTCTTATAGGATACAAAGCGCCGTGTTGAAAAAACATCCCCGGGGACTCGCCTTTGTTTTTTTCACCGAAATGTGGGAACGGGTCGGCTTTTACACGCTCATGGCCATCCTCGTCCTCTACATGGACAAGGTCTTGGGCTGGCCCGATTCGAAAAAAGGCGATGTCTACGGCGTCTTTCTGGGCTTTTGCTATTTCGTGCCGTTGCTGGGCGGTTGGCTGGGCGACCATGTCCTCGGCCGGCTGGCCACCATCCGAATCGGCGCCGTCCTCATGGTCCTGGGCTATGCCGGGCTGGCCCTGTCTTCGGCGTCTCAAATAACCACCTTTGGCCTCGGCCTGGTTCTGGTGGCCTTGGGCACGGGAATCTTCAAGGTCAATCAATCCGTCCTGGTCGGAAGTCTTTATGCCGACAAGCCCCATCTCAGGGACGCCGGGTTCAATATTTTCTACATGGGCGTCAACGTGGGGGCCATGATCGCGCCGCTCCTGGCCACCTTCGTCAGCACCGTTCTCCACAGCTATAACATATCATTCTGGATCTGTGCCGGCGGCCTTATCCTGGCCATTATCATTTTTCAAACAGGCCGGAAACAACTGGCCGGGGCGGGTCAGAAGCCCTCCGCCGGCCGGGACGCCGCCCGGGATTCTGTGGCCGGAAAGCCGGCCCTAAGCGCCGGGGAAGGGCAGCAGAGAATCATGGTTCTCCTCACCCTTTTCCTCATCGTGATTTTTTTCTGGGTCGCCTTCTATCAAAACGGCTTTGCCCTGACCCTCTTCGCCGAGCGCTCGACGAAGGTTATCCGTTTGCTCCGGCCGGAAACTTACCAGTTTTTCGAGCCGTTCTTCATCCTGGCCCTGACTCCCCTGCTCCTGTGGCTGTTCAGCTTCCTGAACCGGCGCGGCCGGGAGCCGTCGACCCCGGCCAAAATATTCTGGGGGATGCTTTTCATGAGCGGCTCAATGATCGTTATGGTGGGGGCCTCCCTGGCCGGCGGCAACAAGAACCTGAACATCCTGTCGCCCTCCTGGCTCATCTCCACCTATTTCCTGGTCACCATCGCCGAGATCCTGATCTCGCCCATGGGACAGTCCTTTGTTTCCAAAGTCGCGCCGCCCCGCTGGCAGGGGCTGATGATGGGCGGCTGGTATGCGGCCACGGCGGTGGGCAGCTACGGCTCGGGGGTGCTGGGCAAATATTACAGCCGATTCGCCCACCATGAATACTTCCTTCTACTGACGGCCTTGCTGGTCGTTTCGGCCTCCCTGGTTTTCATTTTTCTGAAGTGGCTGAAGAGATTTTCAGGATGATGGTTTTCAAGGAGCCGCCCATGACGCTCATCCAGGAAAAAGTCAAACAGGCCGTCTCTCTGCTCAAGGAATTCGACATCGACTGCTGGATCACCTTCACCCGGGAAAGCCAGATGAACGGCGACCCGACCCTGGCCTATCTGGCCCCGGGCGATGTCACCTGGCATTCTTTGTTCATCATCAGCGCTGAGGGGCGGGCCACAGCGATTGTGGGGCGCTACGACCAGAGAACGATTGAGGAAACCGGGGCCTATGACGAGGTCATCGGGTTCGTGACCGGGTTCAAAGAACCGCTCCTGGACACCTTGAAAAGATTGGACCCGGGAAAAATCGGCATCAATTATTCAAAAGGCAGCGAGATCTGCGACGGCTTGACTCACGGCCTCTACTTGACGCTCCAGGAAGCTCTGTCTGAAATCGGAATGGCCGGCCGGCTGGTTTCGGCCGAAAAAATCGTCTCGGCCCTGAGGGAACGGAAAACGGCGGCGGAGGTGGCCCGCCTCAGAGAAGCCATCCTCAAGACCGAAGAAATATTTGCCGAAGTCGCCGGCTTCATCAAGCCCGGCCAAACCGAGAAAGAAATTGCGGCTTATATGCTCAACCGGGTGAAAGAGCAAAACCTTGAGTTGGCTTGGGGCCAATCGACCTGCCCGGCTGTCTTCAGCGGGCCGGATACGGCGGCCGCTCATTATGCGCCCACCGACCGCAGGGTCGAGCGGGGACACGTCCTCAACATGGACTTCGGCCTAAAGGTAGAGGCCTACTGCTCGGACCTGCAGCGAACTTTTTACATTCTGGGCGAAAAAGAGAAGGGAGCTCCGGCCGAAGTGAAAAAAGGGTTCGAGA
>JBAVVA010000057.1:0-9350 GCA_049697055.1 Candidatus Aminicenantales bacterium | reverse complement strand
CCCTCCCCGTGTACAACGGGGTTGGAGTTGCTTTCGTCTTGATAAAAAACAAATACCTCATAACCAAAATCGAACGATGAAGAATTGAAAAACGTTGCAATAATATTGATGGCCAGGGTAATATCGGCCTGGAGAAATTAGCCTGAGATGAAGCTGAAGAAAGGCCTGCTCATCGTGCTGGAGGGCATTGACGGGTCCGGCAAGACCACCCAAGCCCGCCTCCTGGCGGGGGCGCTCCGCCGGGCCGGCCTGGAGGCACTCTCCTTCCGGGAGCCGACCCGGGGCCGCTGGGGGCGGGAAATCCGGAAGAAAGCCCGGCGGCCAGATTCTTTGACCCCGGAGGAGGAGTTGACTTTGTTCCTCAAGGACAGGGAGGAGGATGTAGCCCGGAACATTCTCCCTTCACTTCGAAGGAAAAAGGCGGTGATTCTGGACCGCTATTATTTCTCGACCATTGCCTATCAGGGCGCCAAAGGGCTTTCCCGGGAGCGCATCCGGCGTTTGAACGAGAAGTTCGCTCCCCGGCCGGACCTTGTTTTTGTCCTGGATGTCGACCCGGCCCGAGGGCTCGGCCGGATCGAAGGCCGGCCCAAAAAAGAACCCCTCTTTGAGCGGGAAAACTATCTGGCCCGTGTGCGGCGGATCTTCCGGACTTTCCTCGGCCGGAGGTTCATCCACCTAGACGGGACAAGAGACAAAAAGGAACTCGCCGATTCCATCCGACGCCGGGTCATGCGACTGGTCAACCGCCACCAAGCAGCACCTAAGAAATGAGAAGGGCTTGGGTTTTGGCCGGAGCGAGCATCAGACCGGATTTAGCCCTCCCGAAGCGCTCTTCGAGGATTTCCGGCATTTTTTTTGCCGGCTGGCGAGCATGTCTGAGCCTTCCGCAGGAGGGCGAGTTGCGCAGCCCCCGAGAAGAGCGCGAGGAAGGGCGTGAAAAATCCGGCTAGCGAGCGCGGTCAAAATTCAAGCCCTTCTCTCCCTTGTAACCTAAAAAAGATGTTGTCATTTTCCCATAAGTTTGTCTTCCCGGCGCCGTCTGGTATATCCTTGCTCCATGGCCGGTTGGAGAAAGATCGTTCTGAAGATTCGCATCCGCCGGCCCAGCCCGGAGAAGAGGGAGAAAATCTTTCGGGTTATGGGCCAGACCTGCTTTTTTCTGATCGCGGCTTTGCTGGGCTTATGCTTGGGGGGGTACTACACCGTCACCCGCAACCTGCCCTCGGTGGATGAGCTGGAGCATTTCGAGCCCTATATCATCACCTCCGTCTACGGCGACGACGGCCGGCTGGTCAAAGAGTTTGCCGTCGAGCGGCGGCTGGAGGTGTCCTATGCCAAGATCCCCGACCTGCTGAAGAAGGCCATCATCGCCACGGAAGACCCCCGTTTTTTCAGTCATCGGGGCGTGGACCTCGTCGGCATCCTCCGAGCGGTCAAGGAGAACCTCAGGATCGGCCGGCGCCGGGGAAGGCCCGAGGGCGGGAGCACTATCACCCAGCAACTGGCCACCTCGCTTTTCCTGCGGCGCGAGCTGACCCTGCGCCGCAAGCTCAAGGAAGCCGTCCTGTCCATGCGCATCGAAGGCCGCTACTCCAAGCAGAAGATCCTGGAGATGTACTGCAACCAGTTCTATTTCGGCCACGGCGTTTACGGCGTGGAGACGGCCTCCAATCTTTTTTTCGGTAAGAGCGTCACCGACCTGACCCTGGAAGAAGCGGCCATGCTGGCCGGGATTTTCCGCGGGCCTTCCATCTACTCGCCCTATAATGCTCCGGACCTCACCCTCCAGCGGCGCAATCATGTCTTGAAGCGGATGATGGAGGAGAGGTACATCACCCGGGAAGCGGCCCAGGCGGCCATGAAGAAACCTCTGACCGTCCTCCCCCTCAGCCGGGCCTCTTCGGATTTCGGCGCCTATTTCTTCGAAGAGGTCCGCCGCTATATCGAGAAACAGTACGGCTATGAAACGCTCTACCGCCAGGGGCTCAAGATCACCACCACCTTTAACCCGGAACTGCAGACCTATGCCGAGAAGGCCGTGGACACTCAGCTGCGGACGATCGACAAGCGCCTGGGCTGGCGGATGGATAAAAGAAACCTGCTGGCGGAGAAGAGGGACCCGGAGAAGGTCTGGCTGGAGGCCTGGGCCTCTTCCCAGGTCGAGGCCGACACTGTGGAGGAGGCTGTGGTCCTGACCGCGGCCAAGGCCGAGGCGACGGTCAGAGTCAAGGACTATAAAGGCCTGCTGACCAACAAGGACATCGCCTGGACAAAAGCGCGCACTCTCGACCGGCTCATCAAGCCCGGGGACGTTATCCAGGTGGTTCTCCGGAAAGTGGACGAGGCCAAGAAGGAATTGGAAGTCTCGCTCGACCAGGAACCTCAGGTCGAAGCAGCTTTCCTGGCCATCGTCCCTCAGACCGGGCAGGTCAAAGCCATGATCGGCGGCCACTCCTTCCGCAAATCCGAGTTCAACCGTGCCACTCAAGCCCTGCGGCAGGCGGGCTCGGCCATCAAGCCCGTCCTCTACACCGCCGCCCTGGAGAACGGTTTCACCGCCGCCAGCCGGATCATCGATGAGCCGACCGATTTCCTGGACAAGTGGTCGGGCAAGCCCTGGTCCCCGCCCAACTACGATGGGCTGTACAAAGGGGCCGTCACCCTGCGCATCGGCCTGGTTGAGTCGCGGAACATTGTCACAGCTAAGATCCTGGATTCCATTTCGCCCCAAACGGGCGTGGAATATTGCCGGAAGTTCGGCCTGACCTCGACCATCTATCCCTATCTCTCTCTGGCCCTGGGCACCTTTGAGGTGACTCCCTTGGAACTTGTTTCGGCTTACTCCGCCTTCCCCAACCAAGGGGTTCGGGTCAAGCCGTATTTCATTGCCCGAGTCGAGGATAAAGAAGGAAACATCCTGGAAGAGGCCAAGGTCGAGACCGAGGATGTCATCTCGGCCCAGACCGCCTACCTCATGACCTACCTCCTGCAGGGCGTCGTCCAGGGAGGGGGGACAGGCTGGGCGGCCGCGCCCCTGACCAGGGACAAGCCCCTGGCCGGCAAGACAGGGACTACCGATAATTTCAGTGACGCCTGGTTCATCGGATTCTCCCCCTCGCTGTGCGCCGGCGTCTGGGTAGGACGGGAGACCCAACAGGAGATTGCGCCCCGGCACTCGGGCGCCGTAGCGGCCCTGCCCATCTGGATTGATTTCTTCAAACAGCTCATCGAGGCGGAGAAGGCCAAGGCGGCCCAGGAAAAAAAGACGCCGCCTTATGAAGAATTCCGAGTTCCCCCGAACATAGACTTCATCGAAGTGGACCGCAAGACGGGCTTTCTGGCCACGCCCGCCTGCCTTTGGCCGCTGCGGGAAGCCTTCCTGGCCGGCACCGGGCCTACGCGCTTTTGCACGATCGAAGACCATATGATGATCCTGGATTATTACGGGGTAGAAAAGGCTTCCGAAGAGCGGGACCACCAGCCCTAAAACAAGAAAGTCACAAAAAAGGGACAGTCCCCGGGGGGCTGTCCCTAAGCTTCTACGTTTCTAAGCTTAATTTTTTCTCCTGACGCTCCCCGAGGATGAAGGGGAATGTCCGGAGCTAGAGCTGGAGGACGAGCTGCTGCTTCTTGAGGAGGAGGAAGAGCGGGACAAGGAAGAAGTCCCGGAAAAAGACCGCGAGCTCGATCCTCTCCAAGGGCTGCTGAAGGTCGTCGAACGAGTTGAAGATCCGGAACGGAATATGTTGTGATAGAAGGACGAGGTCCGGCTGGTGTATCCTGAAGAGCTTCCTTCCGATGAGGAGGGGTAGCCGGAGAAGCTGTTCGGCCTGAACGACCCGGAGGCCGAAGACTCATCGCCCTCGCCTTTCTTGCGTATCTTGCGCTCAGCCGGATTGCTCTGGGAAGTGCCCTGTCCCTGGCCGGTATTCGATGAGCCGCTGTCCCGGGCGGGCCTTTCCGTAACGGTTCGCGTCGAGCGGTCCGAATCCTGCCCCTCGGCGGGATCGCGTTTGCGGATGACCGTACCCTTCCCGGTTTCCTGGCCGCTTGTGCTCGAGCCTGTGCTCGAGGTGCGGCCCCGGATGACGCGCTCCTCTGAGCCGGCCGAACCGGTATTGCGCAGGAAGACCCGGCCGTTGTCCAGTTTCTCTATGGACACCGACTTGAAACCTTCGGGCCTGGGCGACAGTCGGGTATCGGTGGACATGGTAATCTTGTCCGCGGCCCGCAATTTATCGGAGCTGACAATCACCTTGGACACGTCGGGAGCCTTGAGCTGATTTTTATGGACGACGGTGAGGGCCCGGGAGTTGTAGGGATAATCGCCGTTATAGCGGTCATAATAACGGTTGTTGATGATGACCCCCGGATAGCCGTACCAGCCCAAGGGCGCCCAGCCGTAGTAGTCCCAGCCCCACCACCAGCTTACCCAGGCCGGGCCCCAGATGGTCGTGGGGATCCAGTACCAGCCGTAAAACGCGTCCCACTGCCAGCGGCCGTAATGGAAGGGAGCCCAGCCCCAGGGGTCATAGCCGGCCCAGGTCCAGCCGCAGAATGGGATCCAGACCCAGTGTCCGAAGGAATAGGGACGCCAGTCCGGGCCGAGGCCGCGGGGGATCCAGACATTGCCGTAGGCTGGCATGGTTCGCCAATCGCCGTACTGGTCGAGTTCAGGCTCGTATTCCCACAACTCTTCCGGCAGGTAATGCTGGGCCAACTGCTTGCGGAGCAGAGTCTCCCGCTCCGTGTTCCAGGTATCGAAATTATCCTCGGCCGCCGCCACCAGCCGGTCGGGCCGGGAGAGGAACCTGCCGCCGGCCACTTCAATCCTCTGGCCGCTGCTGAGAATGTTCGAACC
Source organism: Candidatus Aminicenantales bacterium (assembly GCA_049697055.1). Classification (GTDB taxonomy): domain Bacteria; phylum Acidobacteriota; class Aminicenantia; order Aminicenantales; family JAFGAV01; genus JAFGAV01. The sequence continues at coordinate 4,486 of JBAVVA010000057.1, read as the reverse complement.
GCCTTCGCCGGCCACTTCGACCGCTCCCTCGAAGACCTGGACCTCGGTCTTCTGGTTCTCCAGCACGTCCACCCGGAACAGGCCTTTCTCCAGGACATAGATCGAGGCATCGGAGGTGTGGACCTCGTAGCATTTTTCTTTAATCAGGGAGTCGAGGGAGAGATAGACGCTGCCCGTCCAGACCTTCAGCCGGGTTTGGTCCGCATTCTTCTTGGGGAAATTGAGGAAGTCTACTTTTGTATCCGTGTTGAGGCGGAGGTAGTTGCCGCGGCCCAAAGCCACTTCGGCCCGGCCGTCGGTTGTGCCCAGCCGGTCTCCTTCGGTCACGGGCGCATTGACTTGTCCTTCCTCATAGGCCAGGTCGGCTGCCCGCTGGAGGTAGGTGTTCCCGTTGACAAAATTAAGCCTGGCCACGGATTTGTTGTTATAGACTGGCTCCTCCTCGGCCCAAACAAAAGCGGCCGAGAGGAGCAGGATCGACGCCATTATTATTGTTTTCTTCATGGCCTTTCTCCTTCCTCATATTAAATTAGCAAAATCTATGCCATTTCTCTTCCCTGAAAAAAGCGGCCGGGCCAAGCTTTTTTGTCCTCATTAGGGGACGTCTGCCCCTTCTATTATGACACAATCCGTCTACGGGATTGGCCAGTATTTTCTCAGATGGTCGAGCGCAGGGGCCAATTCTTTTAGCGTTGAGGCGGATGCTTCAGCCGGCAGGGAAGGAGTTTTGCCGGTTCCGTTCATTTGCAGCAGCACCTGTTTGACCCCTTCCCTGAGCCCGGCCAAACTATACCCCCCTTCCAGGGCAAAAAGGATCCGGCCGCCGCAAAGATGCGCGGCCTGGGAGAGAAGTTCGGCGGCCAGGGCGGCGAAGCCTTCCGGACTCACCTCCATGCCGCCCAGCGGATCTCCGCCATAGATATCGAAGCCCGCTGAGACCAGGATGAACTCCGGCCGGAACTCGGCGGCGATGGGGCCGAGGATGTTCCGGTAGATGAACAGGTAATCACGGTCGCTCTTGCCCGGCGACAGGGGGATGTTGACCGTGAAGCCCTGGCCTTCTCCCTTTCCGGTTTCGTCCCAGAAGCCCGTGCCGGGATAATAGGGGTACTGGTGGGTAGAGAAGTAGAGGACGTCCCGGCGCTCATAGAACGCTTGCTGGGTGCCGTTGCCCTGGTGGAGGTCCCAGTCAGCGATGAGGACCCTTTTCAGGCCGGCCTTTCGGACCAAGTGCGCGGCGGCCACGGCTACATTGTTGAAAATGCAAAAGCCCATGGCCCGTCCGGCCTCGGCATGATGCCCCGGCGGCCGGACCAGGGCAAAAGCGTTGCGGACCTCTCCCCGCCGGACAGCCTCGGCGGCTTCGATCGTCCCGCCCGCGGCCAGGCGGGCCGTCTCCCAGCTCAAGGCCGAGGTTGAGGTGTCAGGGTCGAGAACGACCAGCGGCTTTCCAGCGGTTTCCCGAATGGAGCGCACATAGGCGGCGGTGTGAATGAGCTCCAATTCCTGCTCGGTGGCCGGCCGCGGCGCTATCTCGGTGAGATTGTCCGGTTTTTCCTCAGCCAGCATGGCGCTGATGGCTTCCAGTCGAAGAGGGCTCTCCACATGGCCGGGCCCCATGGTGTGATCCAAGAATCGCCGGTCCCGGACGAGGCCGGTGCGGATGGTCATGCTATTGCTAGCATCTCCAATCTTGTTATTCAGCATTCAAGAAGAGGAGGGGTCCTGTCACGACTCCTCCCCATCCGTGCTCGCCAGGCTGCGCGCGGGTGGGGAGCCCCTCCGCCGTGCCACCCCTCCCCACGTATTACGCGCTTGGAGATGCTATTCATGCTGCTCTCCTGCTCCGGCCGTGTTCGGATGCTATCATTTTTTCCCCGGGAAGAGTTTGACCAACTGTTCGGGCCCGGGCTTGGGCGAGGCCAGACTGCCAATGATTAAGAAGAGCAAGGAAACGGCCAGGGCCGGGTAGATGCTGGGGATGCCCCAGGGATCTCCCCCCTTGAGCACGGCGGGGAAGGCGTTGGGGATGACCAGCTCGAAAAGAATGGCCGTCGCCGCGCCTGAGATAATAGAAGCCAGGCCGCCGAGTTTGGTGGCCCGCTTCCAGGTCAGGGCGGCCAGCAGGGCCGGGGTGATGGATACGCCGTACATAGTGTAGGCGAAATAGGCATAGCGCAGGACCGAGATGCGCGCATGGAGGACGGTGGGGACGAAGATCAACAGGAAAGCGCACAGGCCCAGGATGACCACAAAAACCTTCTGCAGGGCGACCATTTTGCGCTGGTCGGCGTTTGGCTTGAGGAAGCGCTGATAGATATCGCGCATAATATTGGTCGAAGGGGAGAGGAGGTAGTTCATGCCCGTGGAAATGACCACGGCGCAGGCCGCTCCGAGAAGGAGCAGCCCGACGATGAGGCTGATCCCGCCCTTAGAGCCTATATCCTTGGCAGCCTGAAGGACCACCGAGGCGGGGTCGACCCCCGCCCGGACGGCGGCTATTTTTTTGGGAGTGTCCGCTCCGGCCAGGGCGGCCTGGAGAGCGCCGGCCACTTGGCCGGCCTGTCCGGGCTTGAAGTTTCCGGCGGCCTCCATTTCCCGGAGCAGCTCCAAAGAGCGGGGCAGGGCTTGTTCCGGGGCGAGGGGCTGTTTTTTGGCCGCCACCTCGCTTTTAACCTGTCCTACGATCTCGAAGGCCTTCAGGTCCTTCCAATGGGCGGCGGCCGAGTAGATGGCGATGGCCACCACCAGAGTCTCCACCAGGATGGTCCCCACGATCCAGATGGCCACGGCCCGCTTTGCCTCGCGGGGCGACTTGGCCGAATAGAACTTCTGGTACATGGATTGGACGCCCATCAGCAGGAGCATGGTGGCCAGGAAGAAACTGATGGCCTTGAGGGCGGGATACTGTCCGAAGTCGGCCGCGAAAAAGGCGAAATGCTGGGCGGGGAGCGCGGCGGGCGCGGCCTGGAACCCGCCGGCCGCCAGGGCCGTAAAGGGCAAGGCCACACAGCAAGCCAGGAGGATGATGAGCCCGTTGGGAAGGTCGGTGTGGGCCACGGCCACCATCCCGCCCAGGGCCGTGAAGAGAATGACGAACAGGGCGGCGATGGTCTGGCCGGCCTCGACCGAGACGGCGCCGTTAGTGGCGACATTCAGGATATAGCCGCCGGCCCGGAACTGGTAGGAGACGATGGTGGTGAAGGCGACGATAATGGCGATAGCGCCGAAGAGGCGGGCGAATTTGCCGTAGCGGACCTCCAAAATGTCGCCTACGGTGTACTGGCCGAAAGTGCGGATCTTGGCCGCCAGAAAATAGATGACGGCGATGCCGAACCAGGCCCCGGCCGGCAGCCACAGCGACGACCAGCCGGCCTTGGCCGCATACTCGGCGCCGGCGATGAACGTCCCCGATCCGATCCAGGTGCAGATGAGGGTGAAGACCATGACCGTCAGGTTGAGCTTGCGGCCGGCTACCATGAAATCCTCCTGGCTCTTGATGCGCCCAGCCCGGAGGAAATTGAAGGCGGTCAGCACCAGCAGGTAGCCCAGGATGATGTACAAATATAATGACATGAACCCCCCTCCTTCAGGTCCGGACCCGGGGCCGGAAGATTTTGGCCACTTTCAGCTTGAGATAAACCCAGCCCATGACCAGGTAGCGGCGGACATCGCCCCAGGAGTGGATGTGCTTCAGGGCCTGGGGGATTTTGCGCAGGACGGCGACGCGGCCGGAGGAGAAGGACCAGCGGAAGACAAGCTCGGAGATTTGCCGCCAGCTCAGCCGGTCCACGAACAGGGGCACCTCACCTTGGGCCATGGGTAAAGTGATTATCCGGGAAAAATCCTTCTGTGTCCAGGAAAAATCGACGGGCAGCACCCCCCTCTCCTTGGCCGTGCGCTCCAGGGGCGTTCCGGGATAGATATGGAGGATGGCGATCGAGCCTTCGATCCGGCCGCGGTACTCCTCGATGAGGCGGATGGTTTCCTGGGCCTCCGGCCAGGTCTCGGTGGGATGGCTGAAGATGAAGAAGACGTTGGGCACCACTTCCAGCTCGTTGCACCAGCCGACCAGGTTGTGGAAATCGCGGATGTCGATCTTCTTGTTGACCACTTCGTTGCGAACGCGCTCCGAGCCGGCCTCCAGGCCGAAAGACAGATGGAACAGGCCGGCCTGCTTCATCTTGGCCAGGAGCGGCTTGGTCATGAGGTCTATCCGCACGTCGCACTTCCAGAAGATATCCAGCTTGCGCCGAAGGAGGAGGTCGCAGATGGCCTCCACCCGCCGCACGTCGGCGTTGAAAGTGTCGTCATAGAAAAAAATGATGCGGACGCCGTAGCGGCGGACGAGGTTCTCGATCTCGTCCACCACATTCTCCGGGCTGCGCAGGCGGACTCGGCGGCCCCAGTTGATGGGCGTGGCGCAGAAGCTGCAGTTGAAAGGACAACCGCGCGAGGTCATGACGTTGACCGCCGGCAGCCGGCC
>JBAVVA010000056.1:0-16670 GCA_049697055.1 Candidatus Aminicenantales bacterium | reverse complement strand
GGCCTGGGGGAAGGGCTCGGCACCTGGCCGCGGTTTTTAACGCCGCGGAATCTCCGGGTTTCTCAGTCGGCTGCGCGATTCGCTCCCTCCGGGAGCTGTACGCAGCCGGCCGGCAAGGATATGCCAGAACCCATCGAAACCCGTCGATTCCGGGCGAAACCGCTCATGGCGCCTCGCTCCTTCCCCCAGGCCCCAAACTCCAATTTGGGGTTTATCACCCAATTTGTCATAGTGCCCGGAATCGGTTGTGTGTCAGTGGCGATGTGGATATAATATTTTGTCCTTAACTCTTTCCAAGGAGGATTTCCATGGCTGGTCAAGGGGTCTATTTCAAGACTATCAAAGAGGCTATCGCTTTCGCCGTCAAGCGCGAGGAAGAAGCGGCCGGCAACTACGGCCAGATGATGGCCCGGGCCGAGACCGAATCCTTGAAGCTTCTCCTGGCTGACCTAAAGAAAGAGGAAGAGAATCACAAGCGGATGCTCCTGGACCTCGGCCGGACCAATATCGCCTTGCTGCGGGTATCCAAGGTAGCTGACCTCAAGATCAGTGATTATCTGGTGGAGGAACCCCTCTATGAGTCCATGAGCTTCCAGGACCTGCTTGTTTACGCCGCCAAAAAAGAGCAGAAATCCGTAGACCTTTACGCCGTGCTCATGAACCTGGTGCCTTCGCCCGAGCAGAAGAAGCTGTTCGAGTTTCTGGTCATGCAGGAAAAAAACCACAAGCTGAAGCTCGAATCGGAATATGAGAAGCGAGTCCTGCAGGAAAATTAGCGCCACCCCAGGAGGGCCAATATGGAAAAATGGGAATGCCAAGCCTGCGGCTACATCTATGACCCCCAGGCCGGCGACCCGGAGCACGGCATCAAACCCGGCACGAAGTTCGAAGACCTGCCCGATAACTGGACCTGCCCCCAGTGCGGAGTGAGTAAGGACTTTTTCCAGAAATTGTCTTAGCCTCCTCCTTGAAGTCAAAAATGCGGATCGGGGTCATCGGCAACGGCCTGGCCGGGGTCCTGGCGGCCAAGGCCCTGCGCGAGGGGGGATTCCCGGGCGAAATCGTGATCTTCGCCCAGGAGAAGCACCATTATTATCCCCGGCCGAACTTGATCGAGTTCATTGCCGGCAATCTGCCCGAGGCGCGGCTGGCCGCTTTTCCCCCGGCGTGGTACAACGCGCAGGCCATCCAGGTTCGCTTAGCCACGCCGGTCCGCCGTCTCCTCAGCGAACCTCTCGGCCTGGAGCTTGATGGCGGCCGGAAAGAGCTGTTCGACATTCTCCTCCTGGCCGACGGAGCCGTATCTTTTGTGCCCCCCCTCATAGGAGCCGATAAGCCGGGCGTGTTCGCTCTCAGGACCTGGGATGATGCCCTGGCCATACTCGATTACCTTACTGAACACCGCCGGGCGGCTGTCCTGGGCGGAGGGCTGCTGGGGCTGGAGACCGCCCGCGGCCTGAGAGCCAGGGGGGCCGAAGTCCTGGTCATTGAATTCTTCGACCGGCTCCTGCCCCGTCAGCTTGACGGACAGGGTGCTTCACTGCTTAGGGCCCAGATCGAAAAAATGGGCATAAAGGTCCGGCTGGGCACGGTGGCCGAGGAAATCCTCGGCTCGGGCCGGGTCGAAGGCCTGCGCTTTAAGGACGGCGGAGTGGCGGCGGCGGACCTGGTGGTGGTGGCCGCCGGAGTCAAACCCTCTTTGAGTCTGGCCAAGGAGGCCGGCCTGACCACGGAGCGCGGAGTGGTGGTGGACGATTTTCTGCGGACCTCCCACCCCGGAGTTTTCGCCGCCGGCGACAACGTCCAGCATCAAGGCCGTGTTTACGGCATCCTGCCCGCCGCCTTTGAACAGTCTCAGGCTGCGGCTCACAACATTCTCGGCCAGAGCCGAGCCTATCGGGGGACGGTCCCCTCCAATACGCTCAAGGTCATGGGGCTTTATGTCACTTCCGTCGGGCTGGCCATCCCGGAGGGCGAGGGTTTCGAGGAGCTGAGGAAGGAGGACCCTGTCCGCGGCCTGTATAAGAAAATTGTCCTTCAGAACGGCAGGCTGGTCGGGGCCATCTGGATGGGCACCAAGGAGGGCGTCAGCCAGGTGACCCGCGCCACTCTCCAAAAAACCGACGTCTCGGCCTGGAAGGCCGGCTTTCTCGAGGACGGCTTCGATTTTTCCAAAATATGAAAATATCCATGAAACACGCCTCCCTGATATTTTTTCTCATCGTTCTGACTCCCTATCTTTTTGGCCAAACCCAGACGACGGGGGAGGATAAAACGCACGGCTATTTCTCCTTCAGTTATGTGAAGGGCCAGAAGGGGGGAACTTTTTCCAATGGAAGCTTCGGGGGCATCGACGCCGCCATCCTGCTCATCGGCCACTTCACTCCCCAGCTCGATTTGAGGCTGGAGGTCCGCAGCCGGAGCGAAGCCCGCTTCGAGCTGGAAGAGGCCCTCCTGGGCTTGGACCTGTCCAAATCCGCCAATATCCAGGTGGGGATGTATCTCGTTCCCTTCGGCCGCTACAACCGGCAGAACCGTCCCCAGGAGAACATGCTCGTGCGCGTCCCACTGGTCGTCGAGGCCGCCTATCCTTTAAGCTGGAGGGACATCGGCCTCCTGGTCACCGGACAGACCTCCTTCCTGAACTACGCGGCGGCCCTGGGCAACGGCCTGGGAGAAGGCCCAAACCAGGAGCCGGCTCAGCAGTTCAGCGACAACAACGCCTCGAAAGGCTTGGCCGGACGCCTGGGCATTTTGTGGGGCAAGGATGTCGAAACAGCTTTCTCTTATGCCAGCCAAATTTTCAGCAGCCCAGGCGATCGCCGGGTTGAGCTTTGGGCGGCCGATGCCTCCTGGATCACGGAAAATTATCATCTGTCGGGCGAGTTCATCCGGACGACATATGATCCGGCCGGCGGGGGGGCCGGGGTGAGGACCGAAGGTTGGTATGTCCAGTTGGCCTTTGATTATAAAACCTTGTGGCCGATCGTCAGCTACCAGACGGTCAAAACCGCTCCCACCGCCTCCGAGGTCCCCGGCCGAAAGAACCGTTGGGCGCTGGGGGTTTCCTGGATTCTTCAGCCGGGCATCCTGTTCAAGGTAGAGTATGATTGGAACCGCGAGCCCGGCCATGAGGTCAAGGACGACCTTCTCTCCGTTCAGGCCGCGATTAGCTTTTAATCTCATGAACGCCCGCATCATCATGGCGGCCGCCGGGGTTTTGCTGTTTCTCCCAAGCTCGCCGGCCTGGGCCGCCGATTATTATGTTTCTCCTTCCGGGAGTGATTCCCAGAGCGGCTCATCCTCAAGCCCCTGGCGGACCATCCAGCATGCGGCCGACTCGGTGAGAGCGGGGGATATGGTCACCGTCCTGGCTGGCACCTACTCTGAGTCGGTCGTGTTCTATATTTCCGGCTCGTCCGAGACCCCCATCCGATTCACCGCGGCGGAGGGAAAGGAAATCGTAGTCAGGGGCACTTTTGAGCTGGCCCGGGATGCTTCTCATATTTCCATCACCGGCTTTATGCTCAGGGATTTCGACGGCTGGGGCATTTTTCTAAGAGGCGGCAATGTTGACATCGTTCTGAGCAGCCTTCAAATCAGCGGCGGCGACTGCGGCCTCCGCCTGACCTATGGCTATTCCGGCGAAGACCCCCTGGAAGGCCCGGTGTCCCAGGTGACCCTGAAAGACAGCCTGGTCAAGGACGCCCTCTACACGGGCGTCGACGGAACGCCCGGACCCTGCCGGGGCCTAAATTTCATCAACCTGGAGGTCACGGGCTGCGGGCTGAGCCTGGGCTCCGACTATGGCGCGGACGGTATCGCCGTGGAGAGGGGAGAGGATATTCTGGTTGAAGGATGCGCCGTGCATGACAACGCCGGGGACGGAATCGATTTGAACTCGCGGGACCGGGCTGGTTTTGTGCGCGGCATTGTGGTCAGGCGCAACAGGGTGTTCCGCAATCGGTTGAACGGGATCAAGCTGTGGAGCGGGGGAACCATCGAGAACAATCTGGTCTGGGGGCAGGGCAACACGCCCGTCGATATCGGGGCCCACCCTGGAATTTATCGTCTGGTCCATAACACCGTAGCCTACAACATGTGGGATCCCTCCTTCAGCGTCAGAAGCTATTCGCTGGCGGCAGCCTATCCCGACGATTCGTCCGGGCGTTCGGCCTCCGTGGACCTCACCCTCGTCAACAACATCTTCGCTTTCAACACCGGCCCCCAAGTGGGGTCGCCGACGGGCATCTATCTCGGGCCGGGAGTCCGGCTGAGGAAGGAAGGCTGGAACATTTTCTGGAGCCGGGAGGACGGCGAGATCCAGGCCGAATTTGTGAACGGGGATTCCTGGTTCTCGCGGTCGAGAATCTCGGGCGGGGAATGGAGGCTGGCCTCGGGCCGGGGCGAGGGCGACCTCTGCTCCGACCCTGTGTTTTATTCCGGCTGGCCCGGTTGCGACCTCAGGCTCCAGAGTTCCAGCCCGGGGATCGACGGGGGGACTGCGGAGGAAGCGCCCGCGGTGGATATCGACTGCATGGCCCGTCCGGCCGGAGGCGGCCCGGATATGGGCGCTCATGAAATGAACTCTGAGCGCGACCCGCAGTGCGCTCCCGGCACCGGGATAACGAAGACAAAAAGAATTTCCCGCCCAAGATAACATGCTTCATTCGCTTCCCTAATGAATAGTGCGGTAAGTACTCTTCTTTCTTGCGGCCGCCGGCCGCTTTTGCTAGAATGCTCCTGTTCGTGCCTGGCCTAGGCCGCCGTCCGGCGGAACGGATTCCTGATTGCAAGGTGAGACATGGCCAACGTCGTCGTGCTCGGGACTCAGTGGGGTGACGAGGGCAAGGGAAAGGTGGTCGACCTTCTCACGCCCTCCTTCGACATCATCGCCCGCTATCAAGGAGGTCATAACGCCGGCCATACGGTAAACATCCGGGGCCGGAAGATCGTCCTTCACCTCATTCCCTCCGGAATACTGCACCGGGGGAAGTTGTGCGTCATCGGCAACGGCGTCGTCCTGTCGCCCAAAGCCTTCCTGGATGAGGTCGAGGCCCTCCTTGAATTCCACATCAAGCCGGCCAACCTGGTCATCAGCCAGAACGCTCACCTCATCATGCCCTACCATCCGCTCCTGGAGAAATCGGTAGAAGAATGCCTGGGGGAGAAGAAGATTGGCACGACCTGTCGGGGCATCGGCCCGGCTTACGAGGATAAGGCCGGCCGGCGGGGCATTCGGGCCGCCGACCTGCTCGACCTCAACCTGCTCGAAGACAAGATCCGGGAGAACGTCCTGGAAAAGAACGTTGAGCTCGCCCGCTACGGCCAGCCGCCGCTCGAGGCGCGGGCCGTGTTCGAGGAATATGCCGGCTATGCCGCGCGCCTGGCGCCCTACATCGCTGATGTGTCTTTGCTTCTCCATCGGAAGATGAACCAAGGCCAATCTGTCTTGTTCGAGGGCGCCCAGGGCGCGATGCTCGACCTTGACCACGGCACTTATCCCTTCGTCACGTCCTCCAGCCCCACCGCCGGCGGCGTCTGCACCGGGCTGGGCATCCCTCCCAGCCGGATCGACGCCGTGCTGGGGATTACCAAAGCCTACACGACCCGGGTGGGCTGCGGGCCGTTCCCCACCGAGATCCGCGACGAACGCGGCGAGCTCATCCTCAAGCGGGGCGATGAGTTCGGCGCCACCACCGGCCGCCGCCGGCGTTGCGGTTGGTTCGACGCGGTGGTGGTCTCCTACGCCTGCCGCTTGAACGGAGTCACCCGTTTGGCCCTGACCAAGCCGGATGTGCTCGACGGGTTTGACCGGATTCCTGTCTGCATCGGATACACCTACAAGGGGACGCCGCTCCGCAGCTTCCCCCTGGAGAGAGGAGTGCTGGAGAAGGTCGAGCCCCGCTACAGGAACTTCCCCGGCTGGAAAACTCCCCTGGCCGGCGCCACGGAGTCGGGCCGGCTCCCCCAGCCTTTCAAGGATTACCTCCGGGCTTTAGAAGACCTAGTAGAGGCCAAAGCCTGCCTGATTTCCACGGGCGTCGAACGAAAACAAACTATTCTGAGGCCCAAACTTCTGCGGGGGATAGCCGACGTGGCAAAGGTTCAGGCCGGGCTCCGAGGACGGTTGGCCGGCTGATGAACCGCAGTTCCCTGAGTTGGATTGAAATCGACCGGGCCGCCCTGGTCCACAACCTGCGCGAGTTCAGCCGCCTCATAGGGCCCCGCTGCCGCCTCCTGGCCGTGGTCAAGGCCAATGCTTACGGCCACGGGATGCTGGAGGTTTCGCGGATCCTGACCCGTGAAGGAGTGGACTGGCTGGGGGTCAATTCATTGGAGGAAGCGGCCGCCTTAAGGAAGGCTGGAATCAAGGCTCACTTCCTGGTTCTCGGTTATGTTCCCCTGGCTGGTCTGGACGAGGCGGTCCGGCTGGGGATCAGGCTTACCGTTTACAATGAGGAAACGGTCGAGCGCTTGGCCGCCATCTGCCGCCGGCAAAAAAAGAAGGCTTTCCTTCATATCAAGGTCGAAACGGGAACTCAGCGCCAGGGTCTGCGGCCCGAGAAAGTGCCGCGCTTTGCGCGGAAAATCCTCGGCCGGCCGGGCCTGGTTTTGGAGGGGCTTTCCTCCCATTTCGCCAACATCGAGGATACGACAGACCCCAGCTACCCGCGCCGCCAGCTCGAGCTTTTTCAGCTGGCCATGAGGTCGCTGGAGAAAAAGGGCGTCCGCGTTCCCCTCAAGCATATGTCCTGCACCGCCTCGACCATCCTCTTCCCCGAAACCTACCATGACATGGTCCGGGTGGGGATCGGGCTCTACGGCTACTGGCCATCCAAAGAGACTTATCTCTCCTGCCGGCTGCAGATGCGTTGCGCGGTCCAGCTGAAGCCCGTCCTGAGCTGGAGGGCCCGGGTGGCCCAGGTCAAGCGGGTGCCGCGCGGCGAGTTCATCGGCTATGGCGGCACTTACCGGACTACCCGGCCCACGGTCCTGGCCGTGCTGCCCGTGGGCTACTCCGACGGTTACGGCCGCGCTCTGTCCAATGCCTCCTTCGTCCTTATCCGCGGCCGGCGGGCGCCGGTCCGCGGCCGGGTGGCCATGAACTTCCTGACGGCCGACGTCACCGACATCAAGGGCGTGCGGCTGGAAGAAAGGGCCACCCTCATCGGCCGGGACGGGTCGGAATCCTGCACCGCCGAACACTTGGCCTCGCTCAACGGTACGATCGCCTATGAAGTCCTGTCCCGGCTCAACCCCGGCCTGCCGCGGATCGTTGTCTGAAGGCGGCCGGCCCTATTCCTATTTAATTTATAGGATTTTGTATGCTAGAATATTCCCGATAAGGAGGACCCATGGAGCTGACGCCCAGGACAAAGCTTAATGATCTACTGAAAAAGTATCCTTTTCTTCTCGAATTTTTGGTCAGGCTTGCTCCTAACTTCGAAAAGCTCAAAAACCCGGCCCTGCGCCATACCTTAGGCCGGGTGGCCACCCTGAGCCAGGCGGCTCAGCTGGGTGACGTGCCGTTGGACAAGCTCCTCCAGGCCTTGGCCGGAGAGATCCGAAGGATCAAGAACGAGGCCGTGACCGTAGGCCGGTCGGGCGGTGAGGGAGACGAGCTCCTGAGCAGGGAGGCGCGGCTGGAAATCCTCAAGGACATCATCCGCGACCTCCATGGCGGCCAGGACATGGACAAGCTCAAGCGACGGTTCGCCGCGCTCATCAAGGACATCAGCGCGGCCGAAATTTCGGAGATGGAGCAGCGACTGATCCAGGAGGGCATGCCGGTCGAGGAGGTCACCCGGCTGTGCGACGTGCACGTCCAGGTTTTTAAAGAATCGCTCGACAGGCAACCCCGGCCCTCCGCCCCTCCCGGCCATCCGCTCCATACGCTCATGGCCGAGAACCGCGCCCTGGAGAAGGTCGTGGCCCGGGCCGAAGCGCTGCTGCGGCGTTTGGGAAGCCCGGCCCGGGAGGAGAACCTTTCCAAGGTCAAGCCCGAGCTGCTGGCCGAGCTGCAGGTCTTGGGGGAGCTGGAGAAGCATTTTCTGAAGAAGGAGAACCAGCTCTTTCCGCTTTTGGAGGCCAAGGGCATCAGCGGCCCGTCCAAGGTTATGTGGGCCGTGGATAACGACATCCGGGCTCATCTCCGGGAGACGGTCGGGGCCGTGCAGGCCGGTCAGGCGGCTGCGGCGGCCAAACTGGGAACCCAGACCCTGACCGAGATCCGGGATATGATTTATAAGGAAGAAAAAATCCTGTTCCCCATGAGCCTGGAAACCTTAAGCCGGGAGGACTGGGGCCGGGTGAAGCAGGGGGAGGAGGAGATCGGCTACGCCTGGGTTAGGCCCGGTTCGGAGTGGAAACCCGCCCCGGCGGCCAAATTGCCCTATGAAAAACCGGTGTCGCGCTTGCCCCTCGACGTCGGGGCCCTGACCCTCGAGCAGGTCAATTTGCTGCTCAAACACCTGCCGGTGGATGTGACCCTGGTGGACGAGGAAGACAAAGTGCTTTACTACTCGGACACCAAGGACCGCATTTTTTCCCGCAGCCGGGCCATCATCGGCCGACGGGTCCAGGACTGTCACCCGCCGGCCAGCGTTCATGTGGTCAACAGGATCCTGGACTCTTTCCGCAGCGGACAGAGGGAAGTGGCCGAGTTTTGGATCCAGATGGGGGAGCAGTTCATTTATATCCGCTATTTCGCCGTGCGCGATGCGGCGGGCGGCTACCGCGGCTGTCTGGAAGTCACTCAGGATGTAACGGGGATCAAACGCCTGGAGGGCCAACAGCGGCTGCTCGACTGGAAATGAGCAAAAAGTTTGTCTTAGGAGGATCAATATGGCGGCTAAAGTGAAACCCAACAAAAAGGCTGCTAAAGGCTTCGGGGTAAAAGCCGGGGCCAAGAAGGGCGAGGCCTACGTGTGCGGCGTCTGCGGCTATCGGCTGGTTGTGGACCGCGCCTGCGGGTGCGCCGCTGTCCATGCTTACTACTGCTGCAGCAAAAAGATGGCGAAGGTCGCGGCCAAGAAATAAGTGGACCACATCCATTTCCTGGGAACGGCCGGCTCGCGGTTTGTGGTGGCCCGGCAGACCCGCTCCTCCGGGGGGGTCCTGCTGCAAGCCGCCGGCGAGCGCGTCTTGATCGACCCGGGGCCGGGCTCTCTGGTCCGCCTCTCCCAGGTCCGGCCGCCGGTGGAGGCCTCCTCCCTGTCGGCTGTTTTTCTGACCCACGGCCACATCGACCACGCCAACGACGTCAACATCATCGTGGACGCCATGACCAGCGGCGGGTCCAAAAAACAGGGCAGGCTGTTTGTTCCCGGCGACTGCCTGGAGGGTGAGCGTGCCGTCGTCCTGAAGTACGTGCGTCAATTCTTGGAGGAAATCGTCGTCCTCGAGCCCGAGAAGGAATACACCCTCGGCCGTCTCCACTTCCGGACCTCGGCCCGTCTCCTGCACGGGGCGGAAACCTATGGCTTTCTCTTTGATATCGACGGCCGGCGTTTATCTTTTCTATCCGATACGCGGTTCTTTCCCGGCTTGCTGTCCAGCTACCGGGGGAGCGATGTGCTGGTGGTCAACGTGGTCAGGGATATTCCCTTTGAGGACAACGGCATCCTGCATCTCACCTTGGAGGACGTGAAGGCCATTTTGGACGGGCTGCGGCCCCGGACCGCCATCTTGACCCATTTCGGGGTGAAGATGCTCCAGGCCGGTCCGGAGGAGCAGGCCCAGCGGCTGGGCCGGGAGCTGGGGCTGGAGGTGCTGGCCGCCTGGGACGGGATGACCTACCCGCTGCAGGAGTCGGACCGCTCGGACCAATCCCTACAAAATAGATAAGATAACTTGATTTTGGGGCTGTCCCTACTTATAATAGTGCCTTAGAGATTTTAGGGAGCCGAGAAGGAGCCATGGATCATTCCTCAGAAGTCGCCGGCCGAGAGCCTCAGGGCGACATCTCCGTCCTTATCGCCGGCGAGGCGGGTGACGGGATCCTGTTTACCAGCAACGTCCTGGCCAAAGTCCTCAAACGGCACGGCAGGGAGGCCCTGACCTGCCGCGATTTTCCCTCCAACATCCGGGGCGAGCCGTCCTCCACCATCATCCGCGCCTCGCACCGTCCCCTCCTCGGCCGTCCGGAAAAGGTGGACATTATCCTGGCCTTCGACTGTCAGCGCTGCCGGCAGCTCGTTCGTTTCATCAGGCCGGGAGGCATCGTTCTGTGCGAAGGGGAGGAGGAGGCACCCTGCGGCCAGCACCCGCCGGCCGCGTTCTCCTTCTATCGGTTCCATATGAGGAAAGAGGCCCGGGAGAAGTTCGGCAGCGAGCTGTTCAAGAACATGATTGTCCTGGGCGGGCTGGGCTATCTGTTCGGGCTTGACCAGACGGTCTTGGATTCAGTCATCACCGAGATGTTCCTGAAGAAGAAGGGCCGGGCCGTAGTGGACATCAACCTGCGAGCCGTGGCCCTGGGCTACCAGAAGGCCCGGGAACTTGTCCCCGAAGAGAAGAGGTTCTCACTGGAACGCAAGCTGGACGCCGGCCGTCTTGTCCTGTCCGGTGACGAAGCTATCGCCTTCGGCGCCCTGGCCGCCGGCTGCCGCTTTTTTGCCGCCTACCCCATCTGTCCCGCTTCCGAGATCTGGCAATGGCTGGCCCTCAATTTTCCCGAGTTCCAGGGCCTCGTTGTTCAAACCGAGGATGAGCTGGCCGCCCTGAATATGGCTTTGGGCGCGGCTTATGCCGGTGCCCGGGCCATGACTTCCACTTCGGGCCCGGGCGGGTCGCTGATGATGGAGGCCTTCAGCCTGGCCGGGATGGCCGAGATCCCGGTCGTCATCGCCCACGTCCAGCGGGTCGGGCCCAGCACCGGTATTCCGACCAAGACCGAACAGTCCGACCTCACCCAATGGGTCTTCGGCGCGCACGGCGATTTCCCCAGGATTATCCTGGCCCCGGGCACTCTCCAGGAGTGTTTCGATTTCATCGTGGCCGCCTTCAACCTGGCCGAAATGTATCAGTGTCCGGTCGTGCTTCTGACCGAAGAGGATATGGGCCAAAATTCGAGGACGACGCCGGACTTCGACCTGGGCCGGGTGACCGTCGACCGCGGCCGGCTGCTCACCGAGCGGGACCTGGCCGGCCTGGCGGAGTTCAGGAGGTACGCCATCACCCCGGACGGAATCTCCCCCCGCAGCTTGCCGTCCCAGAGGGGAGGGCTCCACATGGTCGAGGGCAACGAGCATGACGAGAAGGGCTTTCGCCAGGAAGACGCGGCCAATCGCGTCCGAATGACCGAAAAGAGGATGCGTAAGCTCGAAACCTGCCGGAAAGACCTCCCTCCGCCGCGCCGCTGGGGAGAGGGCGGGGCGGACATCGGCTTCGTTACGATCGGCTCGGTCCTGGGCGCCGTCCTGGAGGCCGGTGAGGAATTGCGGAGGAGGGGCCATGAAACCAAGACCCTCCAGATCCGGACTCTGTGGCCGTTCCCCGGCCAGGAGGTCTCGGAATTCCTGTCCGCCTGCCGGCGGGCTTTTGTGGTGGAGAATAACTTCAGCGGCCAGCTCCATACCCTGGTCCGCAGCCAGGTCTGCCCGGAGCTCGAATTGAAGAAAGTGCTGAACTATTCGGCCCAGCCTTTTACCCCGGCCGACATCATCCGGGCCGTGCTGGGAGACCGGACATGAGAAAAAAAGAGGACTTCCAGTTCGACAAGCCCACCTGGTGCCGCGGCTGCGGGCTGTACGGAGTCCTGGAAGCCTTGAAGCGGGCGGCCGCCGCGCTCGACCTCGATCCCGAGAATATGGTCATCGTCACCGGCATCGGTTGCCATGGCCGCCTGAACTCCTATTTCCGAGCCTTCGGGTTCCATGGACTCCACGGCCGCGTTCTGCCCCTAGCCTCCGGAGTCAAGCTGGCCAACTCCCGTTTGACCGTGGTAGGGGTCAGCGGCGACGGCGACGCTTATTCGATCGGCATGGGTCATTTCATTCATGCCCTGCGGAAGAACATCGGGCTGACCCTGGTGGTGGTCGACAACCGCATCTACGGCCTGACCCAGGGCCAGACATCGCCCACCAGCAGCTTGGGCTTCCGGTCGATATCCACACCCTTCGGCTCTAAGGAATACCCCCTGGACGGCTTGAAGCTGGCCCTGGCCGCCGGCGGCTCTTTCATCAGCCGCGGTTTTTCCGGCGAGCCCGGGCCCCTGGCCGGGTTGATGGAGCGGGCCCTGAGCCATAAAGGGTTCTCCCTGGTCGAGGTGCTCAGCCCCTGCGTCACTCACAACTCGGTCAACACTTATGACTGGTTCAGGAGCCGCCTGTTGAAAGTCGAGCAGGAGCCCGAGTATGATCCGGCCGATATCCGGAAGGCCTGGGCCTTGCTCGACAGGGAAGATCGTCTGCCCGTCGGGCTGATCTTCCGCCGGGAGAAGGCCGCCTTCCAAGAGATGGTCCTGGAGGGCCGTGACTTTGCCTTGGCTGCCGCGGACCTCCGGCCCGACAGGGCCCGGCTCGAGAAAATCATGGAAAAATTCAGATGAAGGCTATATATTGTCTTTTTAAAGGAGCCCCCTAATGAAAGAAAAAGTCCAGCAGTCCCTGAACAAAATCCGGCCCGGCCTCCAAGCCGACGGCGGCGATGTCGTGCTGGTGGATGTCAAGGATGGCGTCGTCAAGGTGAAGCTCACCGGTGCCTGCGGCGGATGCCCCATGTCCCAGATGACGCTGAAGATGGGGATCGAGCGCCAGCTTAAGAAGGATGTGCCCGAGATCAAGGAAGTGATAGCCGTCTGAGGCCAACCGGGGAAAGGCATAAGGGTGGGGAAGCAGGTTATGAAAAAAGTTTATTTGGACCACATGGCGGCCACCCCGCTTCATCCGCTGGCCCTGGAGGCCATGCTGCCGTTCCTCAAGGAAAATTTCGGAAATCCCCAAAGTCTGCATTCTTTCGGCCAGCCGGTGCAAGAAGCGGTTGAGGAGGCCAGGGCCAAGGTAGCCCGCTTGATTAACGCTTCGGCCGAGGAGATTTTCTTCACCGCCAGCGGCTCGGAAGCCAACAACTTCGCGGTCAAGGGCATGGCCCTGGCCCGGCGCGATAAAGGCAAGCACCTGGTCGTATCAGCCATCGAACACCAGTCTGTCCTGAACTCGGTCAAGAGCCTGGAGCGGCTGGGTTTCCAGGCGACGCTCGTGCCCGTGGACCGGGACGGGCTGGTGGACCCGGAAGCGGTGGCCAAGGCTCTAACTCCGGAAACGGTCCTCGTTTCGGTCATGCTGGCCAACAGCGAAGTAGGCTCCCTCGAACCAGTGGCCGATATCGCCCGCGCCTGCCGCGCCCGCCAGGTGCCCTTCCACACCGACGCCGTGGCCGCGGTGGGCAATATCCCCGTGGACGTCAGTGCGCTTGAGGTAGACGCCCTGAGCCTGGCCGGGGACCAGTTTTACGGCCCCAAGGGCAGCGCCGCCCTGTTTGTCCGGAAAGGGGTGCGCATCCTGCCCTTCGTCGACGGAGGCATCCAGGAAGGCGGCCGGCGGGCCGGGACGGAGAACGTCGCCGGCATCGTCGGCTTGGGAAGAGCAGCCGAGGTGGCCGCCTCGGAGCTGGGCGGCCGGATGGATAAAGCCCGGGCTCTGCGCGACCGACTGATAGAAGAGCTGCCGCGGCGCATCGAACGGGTGATCCTTACCGGACACCGGACCCGCCGACTCCCCCATCACGCCAGCTTCTGCATCGAATTCGTCGAGGGCGAAGCCATGCTCCTCCACCTGGACATGAAAGAGATCGCCGCCTCCTCAGGCTCGGCCTGCACCTCACGAGCCCTCAAGGCCTCCCATGTGCTCCTGGCCATGGGCCTCGACCATGCCCTGGCCCAGGGCTCTCTCGTCTTCGGTTTCCTGGACAGCACCCGGGCGGAGGACCTTGACTATCTCCTGGAGGTTTTTCCCCCCATCATCCGGCGGCTGCGGGACATGTCCCCCCTCTACACGAAGTTTCTCGAGGAGAGCCGAAAATGATGTATACCGAAAAAGTCATGGATCATTTCCAGAACCCCCGCAACGTCGGGGTGATCAAGGATGCCGACGGGGTCGGCCAGGTGGGCAACCCGGTCTGCGGCGACATGATGACCTTCTACATAAAGGTCAAGGACGGCCGTCTGGCCGACATCAAGTTCCAGACCTTCGGCTGCGGGGCGGCCATCGCCGTCTCCAGCATCGTCAGCGAGATGGCCATGAACAAGACCCTGGAGGAGGCCCTGAAGCTCACTAACGAGAAAGTGGCCGAGGAGCTGGGGGGGCTGCCCAAGAATAAGCTGCACTGCTCCAACCTGGGCGCCGACGCCCTGCACAAGGCTATCGAGGACTACTATACCCGCCAGGGGAGCAAGCCCGGCCGGGCCAAGGCCGAGGCGGCGGAGTCCTGTTGCTGCCCGTACTGCGACGGCCCGGTGGAGGGCGGCGAGGGGGTCTGCCAGACCTGCAACGTCGAACTGAAGGAGTGCCCGGAGTGCCACAAAGCCACCAGCGCCCAGGAGGAGACCTGCGCCCACTGCGGAGCCAAGATCCGCTAGGAGCGGCCGCCGGCCCACCGGCCCCCGGGCAGCCGGCGAAGCGGGGCTCGGAGCGAGACATCGTGCGCGCCGACAGAAAATTAGATTGTTTCGGCCTATTGTGCCCCATGCCCATCATCCAAACGGCCAAAACGATTAAGCAGATGAAGAAAGGGGAGGTTCTGGAAGTGACCACCACGGACCCGGGAATCAAGGAGGACATGCCCGCCTGGTGCCGGACAAGCGGCCAGGAATACTTGGGCCTGGAGGAGGAGGGTGAAATCGTCCGGGTCTATGTCCGCAAGGTGAAGGACTGAGGGGGGTGAGCGGGTGACCAAAGAGGAAGTGCGGGCCCGCCTGGCGGAGCTGAAGGCCGCGCGCCGGGCCATCATCCTGGCCCACAACTACCAGTATGGCGAGATCCAGGACGTCGCCGATTTCGTGGGCGATTCTTTGGAGCTCAGCCAGAAGGCGGCCGTGGTCGATGCCGAAGTCATCGTTTTTTGCGGAGTGCATTTCATGGCCGAGACGGCGGCCATCCTGGCCCCCCAAAAAACCGTCCTCCTCCCCGACGCCGGGGCCGGCTGTCCCATGGCCGACATGATCACCGCCGCGGAACTCCGCGCCTGGAAGGAGCGCTATCCCGGCCGGAAAGTGGTCTGCTACGTCAACACCTCGGCCGAGGTCAAGGCTGAGAGCGATGTCTGCTGCACCTCAGCCAACGCCCTGCGGGTGGTGGAATCCATCCCCGACCAGGAGGTGCTCTTCGTGCCCGATAAGAACCTGGCTGCCTTTGTGGCGCGGCGCACCGGCAAGAAGATCATCGCCTGGGACGGGTACTGCTACATCCATCACCACATCCACCCCGCCGATATCCTGGCCAAGAAGAAGCTCTATCCCGGGGCGGAAGTGTGGGCCCATCCCGAATGCCGTCCTGAGGTCATCGACCTGGCCGACAAAGCCCTGTCCACGGGCCAGATGATCCGGGAGGCCCGGCAGACCGACAAACGGGAGGTCATCGTGGCCACCGAGGCCGGGATCATCTATCGGTTGAAAAAAGAGAACCCCGGCAAGGAATTTTATCCGGCCAAGGACGGCTCCTTATGCGCCAACATGAAGAAAACAACCCTGCCCAAGGTGCTGGCCGCCCTGGAAGACATGAAGACCAGGATTGTCGTCCCCGCCGAGGTGCGGCGGCGGGCCCTGGGGGCCATCGAGAAAATGATAGCCTTATAGGAGGATTTAATGAAAAAAAATGTAGAGGAGAATCTCAAGACCGCTTTCGCCGGTGAGAGCCAGGCTCACCTGAAATATCAGGCCTTCGCCGACAAAGCGGAGAGCGATAAGCTGCCCAACGTGGCCCGCCTTTTTAGGGCCAATTCTTTCTCCGAGCAGAGGCACGCTTCGAACCACCTCCAGACCCTGGGCGGGGTGGGAAAAACGCTGGACAACCTAAAGGCGGCCCTGGAGGGCGAGACGTATGAAGTGACCAAGATGTACCCTGAGTTCATCCGCGTCGCCGATGAGCAAAAGGAGAAGGAAGCGGCCATGATGAACCGGAGGGCGATGGCGGCGGAGAAAGTCCATGCCTCTCTTTACCAGAAAGCGATCATGGGCCTGGAAAAAGGGACAGACTTGGATACCACACCCATCCATGTCTGCGGCGTGTGCGGGTTCACCGTGGAGGGCGAAGCTCCCGACAAGTGCCCCATCTGCGGCGCTCCCAAAGCGATGTTCAAGAGATTTTGAACATGAAGCTCGACAGCCGTTGGAAGCCGCAAGACATTTTGGCCCTGGCCGTGAAGTCCGAGATTGATGCTGCGGCGCTCTACACCGCTCTCCTGGAAAAAGTCATAAGCCTCCTCCTGCGGCGAAAGCTGGAGTTCCTGATCTTTGAGGAGAAGAAGCACCGGAGCATCCTGGAAAAGCTCTACTCCCAAAGATTCGCCGGCCTTCCCCTCAACCTCCCGCCCACTTCTTTCCTGCCCGCTTCCCTGCGGGTGAACCCCGAGACCCTGAGTGTTCCGCAGCTTTTCCAGATTGCGCTTCAGGTCGAGAAGTATTCCGAGGATTTCTACAAATCCTCCGCCAAGATCATGGGAGATGAGGC
>JBAVVA010000055.1:0-1670 GCA_049697055.1 Candidatus Aminicenantales bacterium | reverse complement strand
GGACAAAAGGGCAGCCCCAGTCCAGGAAGCAGAATTTAAAAGAATTCGAATGATGATGGGCCGAAAAAAGCCTTCGGCCCAAGCGGCCCGGGAACTCGACCGCTTAATCCGCGGCCGGTCCGCCAAGAGCCGCTCCTAGCGCGGCGTCATAAAGGTAGCCTGAGACGCGCAGCTGGGACAGCCGCTAGTTTTTCTCGGACTTAACGTTTAAATCCACAGCGGCCAACTTCCAGGCCCCATCTTCGTTGAGAAATTTCATAGTGAAATAGGCCCGAGAAGGCTTCGAGGAATAATAGCCCTCCAACATAAGCCAGTCGTTCTCATCCAGGGCCGGCGCCTTGGTGAAGACGGGTTCGAGGTTCTGGAGCACGGTCAGGTCCAGGTTCTGGTCGGTGAAGGACCGGAAATTCTCGGCCAGGGCCTCTGCCGTGGTCTGCTCCTTCCACAACTTGGCGATCGTCTTGTAGAAGCCCCTGAAGTCCTTGGCCTTGATGGCAATGGCCAAATCGAGAACGGTCACGTTGACCAACTCTTTAAGGATTTCTTTCGAGGGGAGGGTCGGCCCGGCGGGGGTAACGTTCACCTCGATTTCGGCCAGCTTCCAGGTGGCGCCTTCCTTTATGTATTTTAGGATGAAATTCACGGCCGAGGGTTTCGTCGGGTAGGTTCCCTCGATGACCAGCCAGCCCTGGCTGTCCAGAGCCGGTTTCTTGGAATAAGCGGGTTCGAGATCATCCAGGACGGTCAGGTCGATCTTCTGGTCGATGAAAGACTTGAAGATCTGGGCCAGCTCTTGGGCCGAAGTCTTGGCCTGCCAGGGCATGGCTATGTTCTTATAAAAACTGGTAAAATCCTTGGCCTTGACGGCCAGGGCAAAATCCAGCATGGTCGCTTTAACCAGGGAGCGGATCTGATCGGGCCCGGGAATATTCTGAGCCCAGGCCGCGCCCAGGGATACCCCCAGAAAAGCTACCGCCGCTAAAATAGCCGGCAAGAATGACCTCTTCATATCTCCTCCTTTCAGGAGAAAATCTTTATTGATTATTTATAATTTGTCCGGCCGGAGGTCCTGGGGCAGGATGAAGTCCAGCCGGTCATAGAGCTTGAGCTTATGGGCGGCCGCGCCGCCGCTGCGGATTTCCAGGACGAAGCGGGCCGGCTGGGACGTCGGATATGACGGGCAGGGGTCTTGGGCGCAGGCCGGGACCTGTTCCTCGACATGGACGATGCGCCGGTCCTTGTCCAGCCAGAGGATATCGATGGAAAAACGCATATTTTTCATCCAGAAGGAATGGATGCCTTCCTCTTCAAAGATGAAGAGCATGCCCTGGTCGTCGTTGATCTTCGGCCTGAACATCAGGCCCAATTGCCGCTCCGCGTCGGTGACGGCCAGCTCGGCAGTGACCGTCGAGCCGTCCGGGAAAAAGACCTGGACCGAACGCCGGGGCGCCTGTCCGGCCGTCGAAAAACAGCCGGCCAATAAAAGCTCGAGTAATAGGACGCTTGAGAATAAATATATCTTTAAACTAAGCAATCTCATTTTTTTTATTATAGCAATATCCCAACCTCTTAACAATGCACTTCTCCCCCAAGCATCCATTTTTCCGTGACAGAATCCAGATAGCCAAAGTGGATGGGTGGCGCGGTGCTAATACCCCTGCGTCCTTGGA
>JBAVVA010000054.1:0-1687 GCA_049697055.1 Candidatus Aminicenantales bacterium | reverse complement strand
GCCCCCATTCGCTCTCCACCCGGACCGTGCCGCGGTGAAGCTGAACAATGTGCTTGACGATGGACAGGCCGAGCCCGGTCCCGCCCAACTGGCGTGAACGAGATTTGTCCACAACATAGAATCGCTCAAAGATCCGTGACAAGTCTTCCCCGGGAATTCCGATCCCGGTATCCTCAACGGCCAGTATCACTTGTCCGTCGGAGGTGAACAGCCGAACGGTAATGTGGCCCTTATCCGTGTATTTCACTGCATTATCCAAGAGGTTAACAGCCATCTGTTCAAGCTTGAAGGCATCGCCCGGGACAGGGGGAAGGCCGGGCTCCGCTTCCAGCCCGAGCGTCAAACCCTTAGCCTCAGCCTTGGGCAGGAACATCTTGATCGCATGGCCCAGCAGGGTCTGAAGGTCGACTTCTTCAGCCGAGAGCCCCGGCGGCGTCTCCTCCATTTCGGCCAGGAGGAGCAGGTCTTCGACGATCTGGATGAGGCGGTCCGTGTTCCGATGGATAATGCCGGCATAATTGCGGCAGGCTTTATCGCCCTCTGCTTCAAGCATCTCGGCATAGCCCTTGATAGCGGTCAAGGGCGTTCTCAGCTCATGAGAGACATTGACCACCAGTTCCTTTTTCTGACGAGCCAGCTCCTCCGCTTCGGTCATGTCGCTAAGAGTAACCAGCAGGCGTTGGTCCGTCCCAAGGTTCACCCCGCGGCAGAGGTAGGTCCGGCCTCCGATGAGGATGGATTCGGACCGGCCCCCCCCGCTCCGGCGGATATCGCGCACAAATTCCTGGAATCCCGAGCTCCTCACCACTTCCCACAAATAGCGGCCCGGCGACGGATCCGGAGAGGCGATCCGCTGAAAGGCGGGATTGGCCAGGACGATCTTCTCCGTCCTGTCGATGACCACCAGCCCCTCCTGCATGGAGGCCAGAATCCCCTGCAGTTCCTCTTGGCGGGAGGCCGCTTGGGCGAACAGATCTCGGGCCTTCTCGCTCATCCGGTTCAGGCTGGCACCCAGCCGCCCGAGCTCATCGCGGCTCGGCACATAGACTTTGGCCCCGAACTTCCCGCCCGCTATCTCCTCCGAGAAGGCGCTCATCCGGCGAATGGTGCGGGTGAAACTGCGGGCCACCAGGAAAGCGACCAGCAGGGCCAGGAGGGTGACGATGATCGTGGTCCAGGCGATTGTCCTCCGGAATCCGGCCAGCATGATCTGGATATCCCGGAGGTGGGCGCTTACCCGCAGGCAGCCGCGGATTCGTCCGTCCCGGAAGACAGGCAGGCCTACATAGAGCATATCCAATCTCACTGTTCGGCTGAAGCGGATAGACCGTCCGGTCGTTCCCGCCAAAGCCGATATGACCTCCGGCCGAAAGCGGTGGTTCTCCATGACCCGCGAATCCTCTTCGGAGTCGGCCGCGACCGTTCCGTCGGGCAGGATGAACGTCAAGCGGATCTTGTGGCGCCGGCCAAAATCTTGAAAAAAAGCACCCAAGCTGTTGCCGGTGCGGGCACTTGATTCGTCCAGATAAAGGACCACCTGGAATTCCAAGGCCCGGCCGATCTTCTCCAGGTCGGCGGCCAGGCCGTCCTCATAGGTACGCTGGATGCTTCCCAAGGAAGTCAGGAGGAAGAGAGCGGCCATGAACACCAGGACCAGGAAAGTGCTCCCGAACAGCTTTAGAAAGAT
>JBAVVA010000053.1:0-5467 GCA_049697055.1 Candidatus Aminicenantales bacterium | reverse complement strand
ATATTTCCGGGAAATGATCTTGTCCAGCTCTTCCTCAGGAATGGCTCCCCCGGCCTTGAACCCGTTGTACCAGATATCGAACGGCTGGAGCGGCCGGCCCAGCCTCCGGCTGATGAGCTTGGCCACTTGGCGGACCTGGGGTGAGGAGATGAAATCGGTGAAGAGCTTCTCCACTTCGGCCTCGGGGATCTCCCGGGCGGCCTCAAACTTGCGCCGGATATGGGTGGGCAGGGCCGGGAAATAGGGGTCCAGCTTTTTCTGCGATTTAAAGATATCGAGGAAGACCTTGTAGCGGGTGTCGGGCTCGGCTGCGACCGAGGCTTCTTTTCCCCCGCTGAAAACCTTGTTGAGAAATGGGTTCCACTGGACTTGGGCGTTGTTGATGACGGCCCGGGGGATATCCTGGGCGACGATGCGGAGCATGACCTGGTAGAGCATTTTCTGCTTGAACAGGCCCTGCGGGTCGTTATAGCGGGCCTTCAGTTCATCCCTCAGGTTCCAGTGGGTTATGAGCTTGAGCCCTTCGGGAAAATAGGTTTTCATCTTGTCGTCGACCAGACGGCCGGCGAAGATATTGTAGTCGGCGATGTAGGCCTCGGCCGCCGAACTGGCCTGGAAAAGGCTTTGCTGGACATCGGCCGGCACGCGGGAAGTGAACAGGTCGCCCATCCTGGCCAGGGCCCATTGTTCGCGGCTCCAGGCCGGGCCAAGCTTTATTTTTTCCTCGAGCGTATAAGTGGGGAAATTCAAAAGGATGAGGAAGGCCAGCTTGTTCTGGAAAAGGTCGTCGGAAAGGTGGGCCGAAGGGTCGTACTGGCCGAAGATCACGTCCTGGGAGAGGATCTCGCCCCAGTCCAGGTCCAGGGGCCGCTTGAGGTCGAGGATCATTTTGTTGAAATGGCCGAACAAAACCTCAAAGTTCATCTCCAGCCTGTCGAAATTCGCCCGGAAAGCAGCCGGTTGGCCGATGAAGTTGGCCAGGCAGAAGTTCTGGAAGTCTTGGCTGCTGCCGTCTTCTTTTCTCCACAGCGAGGCCGCCTGGTCCACGCCCCGCTCGATCCTGAACCTGTCAGCCTCCCCATATTTCTGCAGGAGCGCGCTCTTTGCCTGTTCTTTGGTTTGGGTGTCGATGGCCGCCTCCTGTGCGATGAGAGTCAAGGATGAATAAAGAAAAGATAAAATGACGAGGATGATTGTTTTTTTCATTATAGCCTCCTCTGGGGATTATAATTCAGACCGACGGCCGAATTAAAGCCCAAAATCTCGGGTAAAAAATGCCGATAAGGCCTTTTTTTGAGCTTTTATTAAGCCGATTTATTGCATTATCAGCCGGATGCCCAGGTCCAACCCTAATATTCAGGAAAGAAATTTACGAAGCCAAATGCTATACTCTTCATGTAGTACGAGATAAACCGGGGCTAGAATAAAAGACAAGATATGATCGGTCATTATCGAGAAAGGAGATTGCGCGGCCGATGATTCCGAAAGGCGCGACGGCTTATCTAAGAAAAACGATCGAACTCGGGATCGCCACGAGCGAGGAGGCAATCTCATGGACTTCTATAAAGCAGTAAAGACACGCAGGACCGTGAGAAAATTTCAGCAGGCGCCTGTGCCGGAGGAGAAGGTCAAGCGTATTCTGGAGGCCGGGCTGAAGGCGCCATCCAACGCCCATCTCAAGTACTGGCAGTTCATCCTCCTTCGCGATAAGGATAACCGAAGAAAGGCTATCTTCGAAGGCCTACAGGCGAGAGACCTGAAAAATAGGGAGGACATCGAGAAGTTTATCGCCCCCTTCGAAGACGAAACCCTCAAGAAAGTCTATAGAAAAACGCTCCCCGTCCAGTTGACAATGATGCTGGAGGCCCCCGAACTCCTTGTCGTCTGCTACAAAATGAAGCCTCCCACTGATTGCCGAAGCCTCTTCGAGCTGAATCCCCTCGCATCCGCCTGGATGTGCATCGAAAATATCATGCTGGCAATGGCTTCAGAAGGTCTGTTCGGCTGCACCTACACGCCATACGATTCGACCGGGTTGAAGAAGTATCTTGGAATCCCCATGGGCTTCGAGATCGCCTCCGTCATCCCTTTTGGCTTCCCTCGAGAAAGCTCGGAACCCAGGGAAAACGAAATTCTCGAGGACAGACTGCACGTCGACAAGTGGTGACTTCATATACAAGAAATCCCCAGATTCTTCTCCGGAGGATTTTAAGTCATTTTCAGCCATTCCTGGTTGCTTTGACGCCGATTCTCGCTGCGACTTAACATCCCTGATCAGGGGCCCGAGGCAACAGTGGCATATGAATGCTGCGTCAGCCGACTAACTTCATCTTTTTCAGCAGCTCCTTGTACCTCGGATCAGAGCGCAGATTCTTCATAAAGGGATCAACTTTGATGCAAATCAGTTGACCGGCATGCTCCTCATAGGCCCGCCTGAGCCATTCGAATGCTTTTTCTTTTTCTCCTAAGCCTGCGTAGACTTCCCCGATATTATAGGCATCGACATAGCGTCTCGCTCTTAAATCCAACATGCGGTTTAAAACGTTTCTGGCCTTCTCCTGTCTTCCTGAGACAGCATAGACCCATCCCAAAAAACATAAAATCTGGGCATCTTCCAATGTCGGCCAAACAGATATCACTCTATCGGCCTGGGCAATGGCTTCTCCGTACATTCCCTTACTTGCATAGATCGCTGTTAAAAATAGCTGTCCCAAATAAGAGTTCGGATCCATTTCCAGCGCTTTTTTGAGCTGGGCAATGGCTTCATCAAAACGGCCCGCCATGTAATAGCCAAATCCTCCCAGATATGTATAGGTCTGTGGCGAAGCTGGATCAAGCTCTACAGCATGCTTGAATCTAGCGATGGCTTCGTCAAATCTTCCCGCAAAGGCTAAATATATTGAGTATAGAATGTAGATATCCACGCTGCCGGGGTTGAGCTTGATGGCACGCCGGAAGTCGTGCTCAGCGCCGGCGAAATCCCAATCAAAAACCGCCTTGAGATAGCCGAGCGAGGCGTGGGCTTCTCCGAGCTCCTCATCGAGCTCAAGGGCTTTTATCACAGCTTCTTTGGCCTTTGGGTAGCTCTCCTTGGGAGCGAGAAAACCAATAGCGCAAAGAACGGTATAGCATGTTGCCTGACCCGCATAGGCCAGAGCATAGCCTGGATCCTTAGCTATGGCCTGCTCGAAGTATTTGATGGCTTTTTTTAAGTCTTCTTCAGTGGTTTTGTAGTAAAAAAAGCGTCCGAGTAGATAGAGATCATAGGCTTCAGGATTCTCGGTAGGACGCTTTATTAATTTAGCTTTTTCATCGCTCAATAGCGTGAACTTGAGTTTATCCACGACGGTTAAGGCAATTTCATCCTGGATGGCAAAGACCTTGGTCAGCTCTTTATCGAACGTTTCTGACCAAATATGATAGCTATCGGAGACATTGACGAGCTGGACTGTGATGCGGAGCTGGCTGCCTTCTTTCCTGACACTCCCTTCCAGCACTTTCTCGACATCGAGCTTCCGGCCGATCTCACGGATATCTTCAGCTTTTCCCTTAAACGTGAAAGCCGAGGTCCTCGCGGGAACCTTTAATTCTTTGATATTGCTCAGCCGGTTGATGAGCTCTTCGGTCATGCCGTCGCAGAAATACTCTTGGTCTTTCTGGGGACTCATATCGACAAAGGGTAGCACAGCGATTGAATTTTTCCATTGAGCGGCTGGGAAAGTCTCTGATTCAGGTCCTTTCAGGTGGAGAATGAGGTTAATGTCCAGAAGAATTGTCATTAAGAAAACCAGAGGGATTAAGACAAGCTCCAGTTTGAATTTTCGAGTTTTCTCGGGGCCAGAAAACCATCTCCAAATAAGAGTGCACAGGAGGGCGCCCAGGAGAGAGACGATGGTCATATCGATAAGTTTTTCCGGTAAGTGATAATGTTCAACAAGAACCCAATGAACGATTTCATAAAGAAGCCAACCGCCTCCAATAAATGCGCCGAGAGTCTCTAGAATCTTTCTCTTTCGCAGTTTATTGAGAAATGCTCTAAAAAAAGACTTATCCCCTTTTTTTGTCGGAGTTTTTTCTGCTTTTGACGAGACCATTGTCTCCCCGACGTATAAATTTTTTTAAAGTATAACAGTAATAGAATGGTGAATCAAATGCAGAAATGCCGGTGGCGTCATGTCAATTCGGGAGGGCCGGGGGAGATAGACCATCATCAACCCCCCTTTTGCTGACAAAAGCCGGCAACTTGAGCGTCGAGAAAGCGCCGTGACCTTTCAGAATTCCGGGGACGTTCCAGGGACGTAGACATACCAAAACTGTCCTGTTACGGCGGCCTTGGCCGTGTTTGGCCTGGTTGTGGTAACTAATACGCTACAAAGACTTTGGGCGATAGAGAATGTGCCGAGGGCCTGACTCGAACCGGCATGGAGCTTACGCCCCGAGGGATTCTAAGTCCCTTGCGTCTGCTGATTCCGCTGCACTGCCAGGCAAAGCATAAAATCCGTGGATATCCTAAGCCGAGTTAGATGAATTTTTTTAAGAGGTCAATTTGGCCCCTAAAAAATGCCGATAAGGCCTTTTTTTGAGCTTTTATTAAGCCGATTTATTGCATTATCAGGCGGATGCCCAGGTCCGACCCTAATATTAATGCCCAGGTCCGACCCTATTATTCCTTACAAGCCAAATAGCTTTTGAGCCTTTCATCGCCGAACCTCCTTGATCGTTGTCAGGGTTATAACCGGGAGAAATGCCTCGGCCATGATCAATTTTCTCTCCCTCTTTCAGTATAGATATTTACAGCTAAAATCGCTAGAGTTCAAGAGGGCCCCGAATTGACAATGACCCGGTATTTTTTTAGAATTCATCGCAGAAACGGGGATGGCTGACTATTTCTACAAAAAGCTGCAGATAGTTTTTTCCATTTTCTGGCATCCTCAAGTGATTGATAAAAAAAACATTCCCAGCCCAGGCCCGGCTGTGCTTGTCTCCAATCATCTTGGTTCCTATGCTCCCGTCGCAGTTCTATCCGCCTTTCCCGTGCGTCTTTATCCCTGGGTTGAACACCAGACCACCGACTGGAAACTCTGTCCTGATTATTTGCGCCTAAATTTTGTCGAACCCGAACTGCATTTAAAACAGCCTTTGAGTTGCCTGGCGGCCTGGCTGATTGCCAAGCCCTGCGTCATGCTCATGAGAGTCATCAAAGCCATACCCGTCTATGAAAAAAGCATGAAACTGACGACAACCTGGAAACGCAGTCTTGAACTTCTCAAGCAGAAAAAATTGCTGATCGTTTTCCCGGAAAATGAGGCCATCCCTTTCAATGAGGTGATTAACGAGTTCGACCAGGGCTTCATCGGACTGGCACCGCTGTATTTTCAAAAAACCGGCAGGGCCCTGAAATTTTTCCCGGTGGCCGTTCATAAAGCGGCCAAGGCCATTAAAATCGGGCTGCCGGTCTCCTTTAACC
>JBAVVA010000052.1:0-8351 GCA_049697055.1 Candidatus Aminicenantales bacterium | reverse complement strand
GAATAAGCGGCTATCCAGCCGTAAAACCAAACCTTGGCGCAGGTCTGGCCCGAATCCAGCGCTTTCTCGATGAAGCTCAGCCGCTCCTTAACCTGATCATCGGAAAGCTCCGCCTTATCCTGCGCATAGGCTGCAGGCAACACGATAAAAGCCAGAAGGAGCAAAAAGCCCGAACATCTTATTATGCAACGCATCATGGGAACCCTCTCTTTGCGAAAAACTATATGGCGGCACAACAACCATGTCAAGATGATCATGGCTCTATGACGAATTGTGTGGCCGCCGCTCAATTGTTATAGGGGCCTGGGGAAGGAGCGAGGCGCCATGAGCGGTTCAGCCCGGAATCGACGGGTTTCGAAGGCTTCTGACATATTCTTGTCGGCAGGTGAGCATGTCTGAGCTTCCGCAGGAAGCGAGTTGCGCAACCGCCGAGAAACCCGGAGATTCCGCGGCGCCAAGAACCGCGGCAAGGCGCCGAGCCCTCCCCTAGGCCCCCATCCACATCCGGCCGCACATTTCAACAAAGAGCCGATGATCATTGGGAATTTTCCCTATTATTGATATAATTTCCCTCTATGCCGGACGTCTTTAAAAAAGAATGGTTCAAGCGGACAGCGGTCCTGCTGTTTTTCGGCCTGTCGGCTTTCGTGCAGCTTCTTCCGCTTTCCCTTCATCCGGCCGACTCACTCAATGACGCCTGGGATTGCCTGCTCAACACCTGGATACTGGGCTGGGACCAACATCAACTCGGCCGTGCTCCCCTTCATCTCTACGAGGCCAACATCTTCTATCCTAACCGGCAAACGCTGAGCTATTCCGAAACGCTGCTGCCCCTGGCCCTGCTCTCCTGGCCCGTGGCCGCCGTCACCAAAAATCCTATCCTGGCCTACAATTTTATTTTTTTTCTATCCTGCCTGCTCAACGCCTACGCCATGTTCCTGCTGGTCAAGCATCTCACCGGCCGCTACATGTCCGGCCTGCTGGCCGGGCTGATTTTCGCCTTCAGCGCCACGCTGATGCAGCAGATCACCCATCTCCAACTCGTGGCGGCTTGGTTCATTCCCCTGGCCCTTCTCCAGCTCCATCATTTTTTCGAGACAACCCGGCTGAGGCATTCTATCCTCTTCGCTCTTTTCTTTTTGCTCCAGGCGCTGACCTGCGTTTACTATGGCCTGTTTTTCCTTTCGCTCTTGCCCTTTGTTCTGGCGGTCATGCTCCTTTTGGACAGGAAAAAAGTGAATTTGGCTTTTCTCCTCAAATTAGGCGCTCCCCTGCTTTTCGCCGGCCTGGTCCTGCTGGCCTATTCCCTGCCCTTTCTCTCCTTGTTCCGAAAGTTTAATTTCCAGCGCGGCCTCGAATACGGGGCTGACCTGCAGAATTATCTGGCCGTCCCCGAAAACAACCTGAGCCTGGGAAAATTTCTCAACTCCCTGGGCTCTTACGAATATTATCTCTTTCCGGGGCTGGTGGCCGTCCTGCTGGCCGGCGTCTATGCTGTGGTCAAATTCACACGTTTTCGGGATATTCCTCGTTGGCTCAAGAGGGCCGGGATGCTGGTCTGCGGGATTCCCGCTTTATTGGCGGCTATCACCCTGTTGAACCAAGGTTTCAAATTAAAATGGGGATCCCTGTCCCTTTCCCTGACCAACCCGGCCAAACAGTTTTTTACTTTTTTCCTGATGGCCGGCCTGTTCTTGGCTGTTGCCTTCGCCTTTTATCTCTTCAAACACAAACGGCCGGGGGGAAGACGCGGAACTTCCTTCCTCTATTTATCTATACTCTACTGGAGCCTGGCCCTCTCCGTAGGTTCAGGCTTGTCGGTCCGGGGATCCCGCGTTTTCGCCCATGTGGCCCCTTTTGCCTGGTTTTATGACCATATCCCGGGCTTCAAAGGGGTCCGAGTCCCCTCCCGCTACGCGGTCTTTGTCATCCTGGCCGTTGCCGTCCTGGCCGGTTGGGGCCTCGACGTCTTGGTCCGCGCCGTCAAACGGCGCGGCCTGAGGGTGGCCTTGGCCGTCTTTCTTCTTCTGGCCGCCAATGCGGAATATTTATCCGTTCCGCAACGGATAATGTCCTTTCCGGTCGGAGAGGACATCCCTCCCACCTACCTTTGGCTGGCCGAGCAGAAGGGAGATTTTGCCGTCATCGAGCTGCCCATGGCCGGCGATATCATCCACGAGGCGGGTTATATGTATTTTTCTCTTTTCCATAAGAAAAAGATCATGAACGGCTATAGCGGTTTCATCCCGCCCACTGCCGATTTTGTTCACGAACTTTTTCAGGATTATCCCTCGCGGACCTCGCTCGACCTGCTCCAGGACTTGGGGATAAAGTACGTGATCTTCCATGCCCATAGGCTCAGGCCGCTCAAAGCCCAAGAAGCCCGGGACAGGATGAGGGAAGTCTGCGCCGACGCGCTGCGCGAAGTGAGAACATTCACCTACCGCCTCCGGAAGCCGTCCGCGCTGGATAAATACCTGGGCGATGATACGGTCTATGAAGTTTTGCCCGGCCCGCCCCGGCCGCCTTCTCCCGGGCCTGAAGAGGAAGTGCCGGCCGCATCCTGGCGGGCTGATTCTGACCTGGATCCGGCAGACCTTGAGAAACTCAAGGACGGCCGCCTCGATACGGTCTGGACAACCGGCCGGCCAAAGGACCGGGGAGAGACTCTTCTCCTTGATTTTAATGAGCCCATCCCCCTCAGCCGACTCTCGCTTTCCCCCGGAGCCACAGCCCAGCACGCCGCCAGCAACCTGGTGGCCTATGGGTCTATGGACGGAATCAAATGGTCCATAGCCATACCCGGATTCTTATCCGGAGATTTCTTCCGCGCTCTTCTCCAAGATCCCAAGCATCCGGTCCAGGACATCCTTTTTTCCGGAACGGCTGTCCGATATGTAAAAATTGAGCAGACCGGAAAAAGCTCGGGCTGGCCCTGGTCCGTGGCCGAGCTGAAAGTCTTCCGCCGCCGCTCTTAATTCAGGGCGTGAAGGGCCAGCCCCTTGGCCTGGAGGGCCGCTTCCATCACCGCCTCGGACAAAGTGGGATGGATATGGATCGTGGATGACACGTCTTCAAGCTTCAGCTTATTCCGGATGGCCAAGGTCAGCTCGGCGACCAGGTCGCTGGCCGAAGGAGCCAGGAGGTGTGCGCCCAGGAGCGTATCGTCCGGCCCGGCGATGAGCTTGACCATGCCCTCCGGCCTGTCCATGGTCAAGGCCCGGCCGTTGGCTTGAAGCGAGAAATGGCCGACCTGGCAGGCTATCCCCCTCTCCCGAGCTTCTTCTTCGGTCAGCCCCACCGAGGCGAATTCAGGCTCAGTGAAGACAGCCAGGGGCAGGGCGGAATAGTCCATGGTTTTATCCGCGCCGAAGGCATTCTCCACGGCGGTTAAGCCCTCATGGGAAGCCTTATGCGCCAGAAGTTTCCCGCCGATAAGGTCGCCGATGGCATAGATACCGGGCAGTTTCGTCCGGAGCTTTTTGTCCACAGCCACGAATCCCTTCTCCAACGGCACAATACCCGTCTGAGTTTGGAATGTGTCGGAGTTGGGCCGTCGGCCGACGGCCAATAAGACCTTCTCCGCTTCATAGGAGAAGACGGCCTTGGTCTTGAGACACAGGCCGCTGAGTTTCATCCGGCCGTCCGCCTCTTCCGCCCGATCGATGCGCATCTGGGTGAAGATGGCCAGCCCCTGGGTCTTGAGAATTCTTTCCAGCCGGGTCCCCATCTCCCGGTCGCATCCGGGAAGGATGGTGGGCAGAAGCTCCAACACGGTCACGGTCGTGCCCAGGCGGGCATAGATGGTCCCCAACTCCAGGCCGATCGCCCCCGCTCCTACCACCAACAGGCTCTCCGGAATCGCCTCCAGCTCCAGCGCCTCGCGGCTAGTGATCACTTTCCTGCCGTCGGGTTTCAGAAAAGGAAGGTCCGAGGATCGGCTGCCGGTGGCCAGGATGATCCGCTCCGCCTCAAAGACATTCTCCCCGCCCGCCTCGGCCACCGACACCCTCTTTTCATCAAGCAGCCTGGCCCGGCCTTTAATCGTCTCAACCTTTGCTTTCTGAAGCAGGAATTCAGTGCCTTTGACCAGCCGGTCAACGACCTTGACCCGGCCGGCCTGGACGAGCTTCCAATCGCAGATTAACTGTTCAACGGCACCGCCGAATCTTTTATTCTCTCTGAGTTCCCAAAACAGTTTGGTCTGATGGAGGAGAAATTTAGTGGGGATGCAGCCCCAGTTCATGCAGGTGCCGCCCACCCTGTCTTCTTCGACGAGCAGGACCCTCCTTTTGAGTTGGGCCGCTCGCAGTCCGGCCACGTATCCGCCCGGCCCCCCGCCTATGATGATGAGGTCTCTTTTTTCGGCCATATCAGTGAACGACCCGGACTGTGACGCGCCGGTTCAGGGCGCGGCCGGTGATGGTTTTGTTATCCCCGACAGGCTGGCTGGCCCCGAAGCCGGAGGCGCCGAGAGCCGCCCGGCTCACGCCCAGGCCGGCCAAAGCCTCCACCACGGCCTTGGCCCGGTTTTCGGAAAGCAGCTGGTTGCTCTTGGCATCGCCGACGCTGTCGGTGTGTCCCTCGATCATGAGCTTGACGGCCGGGTTGTCCTTGAGGTACTTGACGATTCGATCCAGGACCGGCCCGCTTTCCGCTTTGAGCTTGGCCGCACCAAAATCAAAGTAGATGCCGTAGATGTCGACGAACCCCTTGTTTTTCAACTCTTCGGCGATATTCATCGGCCGGCTTCCATCATCAAAGACCCCCAGCTTGCCCAACTCGGTGTATTCCTCGTTTCCCCAGTTGGAGGTTATGACGATCTTTAGCCAGCGCGCCTGGCTTGGCTCCAGATGGACGAGCTGGTTGTTCTTGTTGCGCTCGAGCTGGAAGCTGGCCACTTTCTGAAAGCCTTCTTTGGCGCTGACGGTGGAGACTTCCACACTCAAGTCTTTGGCCGAAATTCCTTCCCAGCCTTGCTCATCGGGGATATTGTTATTGAAAATAAGCGTGGTCAACCAGGTCTGCTTGGCCAGCTCGATGACCACCCAATGCGGGAAGGGCGCCCCGGACTCCGTGCACCAGGCCGGAAGTTCCCCTTCCCATTTGTCGCTCCTGCTGATGAGGTTGGCTACGTCCCAGTCGCTTCCGTAGTTGCTACTGAAGCTGACGATCCTGGCCCCGGCCTCGGCGTTGGCGAGATCGACCTGCTCCCTAACCGTTTGGCCGGCGCCAAACAGCAGCCCGGCCAAAAATAAAATCGAAATAAAGATTCTTAGCATTTTCATGATCTTGCCTCCCTGTCTGATCTTGTCTCGGGTTTTTGTCAGCGGCATTCATTCTATCATAACGAATTATCTTTAAGATATTCTAAAAATCATATTGTCCGCCTTGACACCATCCGTCAAAAAATGAAAAATAGGGCCTCCATGATTAGGCTCACCCTAAGCCGCGCATCGGCGGTTGTCATTCTCATCCTGGTGTTGGCCGCAGCCGCGCAGACTCAAGAGTCGGCGCTCTTCTGGGGACGCGTGCTTGACCAGGGCCGCCGGCCGCTACCGGCCGTTCGCGTCATTGTCACCGTCAAAGACGCAGGCCGGCCCATCGAGACGGCTACCGATGAAAAAGGATTCTTTCGTCTGGTGAGCTTTCCTTGGGGAGAATATTCAGTTCGCTTCGAAGCGGACGGGTTCCAAAACTATGAAGAGAAAGGCCTTTTTTCCGAACCTTCCTCCCGCCTCTTTCTCCGCATCATTTTGAGTCGCCCAAAGAGCGGCTCATCATCAGTTGATGTCCGGCGGCCCGACCGTCAGGATTTCCACCAGACTCTTCTTGATCAAGATCAAATCCAAGCCTTTCCTTCGGGCAACAACGTCTGGAACCTGGTGGAGAACCAGGACCTGGCCGCCATTACCGACCGCATCGACGTAGGCGGCCTTCATCTCGGACAGGCGGCCCTGTTCAGCCCGCGGGCCTCGGCTTCCTGGACGCAGACGACCTACGGGCTCAATGGGCTGGATGTCACCGATCCGTTCTGGACCGGCCGGCCGCTGTTCTACCCCGATCTCTTCACCTATCGCTTTACCGAGCTCGATAACGCCCGTCTCCCCGTCCGCGGCCTGCACCCCGGCGCTGCTTTCGAACTTGTAAGCAAGGAAGCCGGGGACCGTCTCCAAGGCGGGCTGTGGGCCTATTATTCAGACAGGAATTTTGCCGCCTCCAACATTACCCCCTCGTTGATCGAGGAAGGGATCAGCGAAACCAATGTCTGGAACAGCCTGGCTGACATCCATTTCGAATTATCGGCGCCGCTGGTCAGGGACAAGCTCGGCCTATATGTCAGCCTGACCTCCCAGTCACTCGCCAGGGACTTGGCCGACTACCAGCCGCAAGACTCGTCCTCGGTTCTGGCCAGCTTAATCAGCCTGGATTATTCCCTGCCCCTGGGCCGTCTCAAGTTTCTTTGGACAGGACAGGCCGTTCATCAGCCTTCCGAGGGCGCCGGCCGCGGAATCCTGCCCGAGGTGACTCGGGATACCCGTCAGGGCGCCGACGTCTTTCAATTATTGTGGGACCGCCGCCTCGCCGATCATCATGCCCTGCGGGCCGGCCTGGGCTATGTCCGAGGAACGGTCCGCTCCGACTTCCAGGATGGGGCTGTCGGGCCCTGCCGCGTGGATATTCTTCCCGACCGGTTTTCCGGGGCCGCCCCTTCGGCCGGCCAGGACAACCGCCAAATCCTGGATTCGTTCTTGGAAGGCCGTCTGCTCCTCACCAATGTCCTGGGCGGAGCAAACCTGCTGGACTACGGCCTCGGTCTGCGCTATGCCGGATCGTCCTCCTCCCTCCGCATCCTGGACAACATCCAGCTCCGTTTTTTCAAAGACCTGCCCTTGGAGGTCGTCCGCTTCAACACGCCGCTTGAACATAAAGAGGCCTTGCTCCAAGGACGGCTTTATTTCCAGGACACCCTCATCCTGGGATCTTTCATCTCCTTGACGGCCGGACTTCAGGCGGACTTCAGCCGCGGCTGGGCCGTGGGCTCGGACAGTCGCAGCGCCATAACCTGGCTGAACCTCTCTCCCCGGCTGGGCTTCAGCTTGCCGCTCGCACGACGGAGCGATTCATCCCTTTCCTTCTCCGCGGCCCGCTA
Source organism: Candidatus Aminicenantales bacterium (assembly GCA_049697055.1). Taxonomy (GTDB): domain Bacteria; phylum Acidobacteriota; class Aminicenantia; order Aminicenantales; family JAFGAV01; genus JAFGAV01. The sequence goes on along the minus strand of JBAVVA010000052.1, from coordinate 1,198 downwards.
TTATTTCACTCTCCCCTTGAACTATCTCCTCTACGGACATTCTCAAGCCCCCGGAGGTCTGGTCTATGCCTGGAATGACAAGGACCACGATTTTCAGTTTGATGAGGGCGAGACCGGCTCCCTCATCCGGAGGGAAGGGCCCGCTTTTGCCGCCCTGGACCCCAAGCTTAAGCGGCCCTACACTGACGAGCTCACCGCCGCCCTGAAGATCGACCTGGGAGCGGGCTGGAGCCTGGCCCTGGCCGGCTTTCTCCGCGAAACGCGGCACCTGGTCGAAACGCTCAACACCGGCGTTCCTTTTTCTTCTTACTCCCCGATGCCCTTCCATGAGTCCGGGGACGACCTCGTCCCGGGCTCTTGGGACGACCTGGACTTCATCATTTACAACCAAAACCCCTCCACCCTGGGACAGGACTTCTTCCTCCTGACCAACCCCGAGCCCGATAAGAGGATCTCCCGCTTTCGAGGCCTGGACCTGACCCTGGTCCGCCGGCACAGCCGGACGTTCAACTTCTTCCTCAGCCTGCAGGCCATCGAGGCCATCGGCACGGCCAGCCCGGGCAACACGGCCTGGGACAACGACGACGGCGTCGTCGGCGCTCTGTATGACAACCCCAACACTCTGATCTGCGCCAAGGGCCGCCTGTGTTTCGACCGGGGTTATACCGGCCGGGTCGGGTTCAGCTGGAGCCTGCCCGCCGGTTTCCGCCTGGCGGCCGTGATCAAGTACTACGACGGGCAGCCCTTCGCCCGCCTCATCGTGGTCACCGGCCTCAACCAGGGCCCCTTCTTCATCATGGCCCACCCGCGGGGCGTAAGCCGCTACGAATACAACCGCACCGTGGACGTCCGGCTGGAAAAAATTTTCAAGCTGGGCGGCGCCCGGCTGCGTTTGTTCGCCGACGGGTTCAATATCTTCAACCGGAACCTGGCCCTGTCCGAGGACGAGTGGACCGGCCCGGCCTGGCCCCTCCGCCTCCCCACGGAGATCCAGTCGCCGCGCCTGTTTCGCTTCGGTTTAGCCTACGAATTCTGAGCCATCTTGCCATCTATTTTTGAATTCGATAGAGTGGAGGGACGATGCTCTCATCCCTGGAAAAAATCATCCTGGCCTTCATCATTCTGGCCACGGCCGCGATTTTTCTGCGGCCCGTCATCCACCGCTTCAGGATTGTCCGGGCCGGCCGGCCCCTGAACC
>JBAVVA010000051.1:0-9113 GCA_049697055.1 Candidatus Aminicenantales bacterium | reverse complement strand
GCCAGCGTCCAGGTTCTGCTGGACGGCACGGAAAGCCAGTCGGCCACGGTCGGGGCGGGCTATGTTTCCCTGATCACCTCCCGCTATGCCCAGGAGAAAACCGGCCGAATCCTGGAGGGGCTCAGGGCCGCCGGGTTAAGGCCCGTCCAGGTTGACCCTGAGATCCGGGTCTGGTACAACCCCGAGCTCAAAAGCCGCAACTTCATGGTCCCCGGCGTGCTGGGGCTCATCCTGCTGGTCATGACCATGATGCTGACGTCCATGGCCGTGGTTCGGGAGAAAGAGATGGGGACCATGGAGCAGCTCAGCGTGACCCCCATCCGGCCGCTGGAGCTCATCGCCGGAAAGCTCCTCCCCTTCCTGATCATCGGGATCGTGGACGTCCTGCTGATCACCGGTGTGTCGGTCTGGCTGTTCAAGGTTCCCATCCGGGGGAGCGTCTGGCTGCTTTTCGGGCTGAGCCTTATCTTCATGATGTCCACCCTGGGGCTGGGGCTTTTCACCTCGACCGTCTCCCACAACCAGCAGCAAGCCATGCTGATGACCGTCTTGTTCATGATGCCCATGATTTTTTTCTCGGGGTTTGTATTTCCCATCGACAACATGCCCAAGGTCATCCAGTGGGTCACCACTCTCATGCCGCTGCGCTACTACTGCGTCATCATCCGCGGCATCTATCTCAAGGGCGTGGGCCTGGCCGAGCTGTGGGGACAAGCGCTGGCCCTGCTGGTGTTCGGCCTGACCATTCTGGCCCTGAGCGTGCTGCGCTTCACCAAGAAGGTTGGATAACCCAGCTCCGATCGGCCGCCTTCAGGTTTTTCAATCCCGAACGGCAGCGGGGAGTTCTGGATTAGGGGGCAGGTTCTTTTTCTTCCTCAATCCTAAAAATAACTTTGGCCAGCGGGTCGGGGCACTGAAATTCCCGGGTGATAATCAGAATGTCGTTTTCGGGGTCGGTGGGAATGCTGGCCGCAATGATGGGCTGAAGGATGCTGCCCAGGGCGAACAGACAGACTCCGGTTCCCGGAGGGATTTCCAGTCGCGCATTGCGCACATAAAAAAAATTCCCCTCTGTGGACCGGCTGCAGGGGCCTTCGACCTTGACGATGGTGATTTTGAAATTTTTTAGTTTCATGGCTGCCTGTGACCTCCCTGGCTATTTTTTCAAACTTGGTATCGGCCGGCAAGGGCTGATTGTCGCTACATATGGCCCCGCCAATCAAGTTCCGGATTCTATTCGAATTAAGCAGGATCAACCATATCTATTTTATTGCCAAAGGCCACCCGCTGGCCACTTAAGATTAAAGGGCTTTTGATCGATCAAAGCGGCGGCGAGGGGCGTAAGGAATCGACGGAGAGCTTTTACTACCCTCTCGAGGCTTGGAGCAGATGAAGCCCGGCCGATGCGTTCTAAAAAAGCCCTCCATCGCCGCTGATTTTCGGCGCTGTTATAAAACTCCTTCGACAAACCGAGAGGCAATGCCGCCGGCAGTTGTGTTCTTCGCGCCTTGAAGGTTGCCTCCACGGCTTTAGACAAAGTACTGCCCTCAAAACCGAAATTCTGCGACATCTCAAAAAGATCAAAATAGTCCTTGAGGCGGCTGTTGATCATGCCGAAAAATACGACAGTCTGATATTTCTCCGCGATAACAGACTCTTTTGAATAAATCTTGATTCGTGGTTTTGGCAGGCCCAAAACAGAGGGAAACGATTGGATCGTTGGGCGCGGGATTATTTTATCGCCGAATCCGATGTCAAATTGAAGCGGTGTCCGTGCTGTCCCCAGATGACCAACGACTCGGACTCTTAGCCCTCCATAAAACTGGCCTTCGCGTATAGGTTCCGTTCTGATCGTATCAGCGTCAAAGGTCATCCCATCTGTTTTGAAGGTCTGGCGGCACACGGAAGCAAAGATCGCCCCCAAATGGCGGGCCTTGGGTTCTCCAAAGCTTAGAAAATCCGCGTCTCGAGTAGGACGGCAATCGGCCGGATTCCATATTTCGAAGAGAAACGCACCCTTGAGAACGAGATTCTTGGCTAACCGGTTTTGGCCCAAGCGGTAGAGAAAACGTTCAATCGCATACCTATTCAAAGTCCGTTGAAATTCTTCTTTTCTGTCACGGGAGGCATTGAGCAATCTCTGCCGGATCGAAGAGGGAATGTCCGACAGGCCGGTTTTTTTCAAACCAGAGCTTCCAAATATGGCCGGATAATTTTCTCGACCCGGCAAACCTTAGCGGCACGATATAGGGCATCCGAGTTAAAACGCCTTTCCCGCCAGCCCTCGCGCAACGCTTCGAGCGCGATATCCAGACCGATTTTATTTCGGAACTTAAAACAATCAGCCACAGTCTTGGCCGGGCTCGTTATGGATACGGGGATGGCATGAATATTATGGTGTTCCACTCCATAGAGGAGGGAGGATTTTGAGAACCTGACAATTTTAAGGCTAATACCCGCGTTTCGCGGCTTTCTGGCTTTACGGTCAATGGCCAGCCATATCTGATAAGGACTCTGAGTTCCGATTTCATGATACCTCAAGGCCGAGAGCAAGCATATCACGCCGTGAGGCACGCGGAGGCTAATCTCCATCAACATCTGCTGTTCTGATGTGATTTTTTCCGGCAGGTAGACAATTCCTCTTCCCGTGGAAACGAGCATGTTTTTTTTCAGAAGACGGAGCACGACCATAGGCGGGATTCCAAGTGCATCGATATCCCTCGACCTCATCATCGGCCTTTTTTCAAGGATCTTGAGAAGACGCTTTTCCTGGGTGATTTTTCTCATATTAATCTTTGTTAGCAATAGTCGGCACTTTTTATTTTGTGCCGACATATTCTAACACGACCGTAGAGGGAGTCAACTCCCGAAAGAATTGCACAATTAGGCAACTTATCTCAGGCATTTGACATCTCATAGATCTAAGCTGAAAATACCATTGAAAAATTCGATGATCCGATCTGATTTTGCCGACACGGCCGCTTATGACCGGCGCATCAGAAGGTTTGTTCCTTATTACGAAGAGATGATGGATGCAGTGCTTGACTGTTGGGCCGGGCAGGAGAGTGACTTTGACGCTCTCGAATTGGGCTGCGGGACGGGCAACCTGTCTCAGAGGCTGCTCGATAAAAATCCCGGGTGCCGACTGACGGCCGTTGACTTGGTCGAAGAGATGGCGGAGGCCTGCCGGATAAGGCTGGCCGCCTATTCGGGCCGCGTGGAAATCATCTGCGCCGACATGAGGAAATTCAAACGGCCCGACGCTTTCCATCAGGTCGTCTCCAGCCTGGCCCTTCATTATCCCGAAACGGACGCGAAAAAACAGGCTGTTTGCCGGAATGTCCACCAATCCCTAAAACGGGGCGGTGTTTTTTCCTTCTCGGTCATGCTGACCGACGACTCGCCGGAATCCTCGAGAAAAATCTGGAAAGAATGGGAGCAGGATGTGCTTCACGGTGGAGTATCTCCGGAGGAACTCGACGACTGGTACAAGACGCATCACCGCAGCGACCATCCCGTATCCCCGCGCCTCTGGCTTGAATGGCTGAAAGCTCAAGGCTTTGATCCTTGCGACATGGTCTGGCGCAAGACTGTGTTCGGTGTGATCAGGGCTACAAAGGCTTAGGTTTAGTTCATTCGCGGGGAGAAGGCTAGTAGCGCTACGGGGATTCGAACCCCGGTCTGATGGCTGAGAACCACCTGTCCTGGGCCTCTAGACGATAGCGCCGTAAGGCGCAGGCAAAATAGCAGATTCGTCATAGCCTGTCAACCTGCTGGCCGCCTTGTTTTTTGCTAAGAGTTCGTGTATATCAAGGCGAGCTTGTCCGTTTGGGAACACCCTCGGATCACAGGAGACATGTCGAATGCTCAATGCGGTGAATTTTATTTCCGCCACCCTTTCCCTGCTGGCCCTATTGTCCGCCGGGACTTCGCCCCAAGAGGACCGGCCGGATCCTCTGCACCAAGAGGTGGTGGTCACCGCCAGCCGCACTCCCGCCGTCTCCTCCGATATCTCCCGCTGCGTCACAATCATCAGCCGCCGCGAAATCGAGTCGGTCCCCGTCCACAGCCTGCCGGACCTACTGGAATACGCCCTTGGCGTGGATGTGCGCCAGAGGGGGCCGCTGGGCGTCCAGGCCGATGTGAGCCTGCGCGGCGGGACGTTCGAGCAGGCCCTGGTTCTCATCGACGGAGTCAAGGTCGGCGACCCACAGACCGGCCATCATAACCTCCTCCTCCCCTTGGCCCTGGAGGACGTGGAGAGGGTGGAGATCCTTAAAGGGTCGGGGTCCAGGCTTTACGGCCCCAACGCCTTTACCGGCGTCATCAACATCACCACCAGAAAAGGCGGCGGACGGCGCGGCCGGCTGCAGGCGGCCTTGGGCAACTTCGGCTTCCTTGACGCCGGCGCTTCTCTCTCTCTAGACGTCGGGCCCTCTTCCCATAGCCTGACCGTGAGCCGGAAAATTTCGGACGGCTACCGGACAAACACCGACTTCGACATCGCCGCCGTTTCCTACCGGGCTTCCCTGTCCCTGGCCTCCGGGGAGGCGGACATCCTGGCCGGCCACACGGATAAATCGTTCGGCGCCTCGGGTTTCTACTCCGACCAATTCCCCAATCAATGGGAACACACCCGGACATCGCTGCTCCTGGCCGGAGTCCGCTGGACGGCCGGACGATTCACCTTCGCCCCAAAAGCTTATTGGAGGAAGAACCAGGACGACTTCGTCCTGGACCGGGAGCGGCCGGAATGGTACAGGAACACCCACACCTCGCACTGTCTGGGGTTGGAATTCCAGATGAGCTTCGTCTCCCGGCTCGGCCAGACGGCTTGGGGCGGCGAGGTCGGGCAAGAGAAAATCGAAAGCTCCCGGCTGGGCTCCCATTCCCGCTTAAAAGGAGGCTTCTTCTTCGAGCACCGGTTCCTGCTATTCAGGAATTTCATCGTCACCGCCGGCGGCTTTGCTTACCGTTACTCCGGGTGGGGCTGGCAGGCCTGGCCGGGCCTGGAGGCCGGCCTCCTCCTGGCCGAAGGGGTCCGGCTCCACGGCTCCTGGAGCCGTTCCTTCCGCGTCCCCACCTTCACCGAGCTCTACTACCTCGACCCGGCCAACCGGGGGAATTCAAACCTGAAACCCGAAAAGGCGGGCGAATTCGAAACGGGCCTCACCCTGCAAAGAAAAAACATCGAATGGAACCTGAACCTGTTCCGCAGGGAAGGCACTGACCTCATCGACTGGGTAAGGCCGGGGGAAAACGCCCCCTGGACGGCCCAGAACATCGCCCGCCTGGACGCCAACGGCCTGGAAACGAGCATCAGGCTCAGGCCCTCGGCGTTGGGAAGCTCTTCTCCCTTCACCCGAATTCAGGCCGGATACACGTTCCTCGATACGTCCAAGGCCGAAACACTCCTGGATTCCAAATATGTCCTCGACCATCTCCGGCACCAATTTCTCATCGACCTGGAACATCGGGTCTCGGCCGGAATCATGCAAAACTGGAAGGTCCGCTTCGAAGCACGGCAAGGGTATCCGGCCCACCTAGTGGTGGACACCCGTCTCTTCTGGGCGGGCCGATCTTTTGAGCTTTACCTCGAGGTCCTCAACCTTTTCGATCCCCGCTACCGGGACATCTGCAACATCCCCATGCCCGGTAGATGGATCATGGCCGGCGCCAGGTTCGAGCTTTTTCCCGGAGAGGGCGGCGGCCGCTCCGGCTTGGAATAGGGGGCAAAGCAAAATGGGAAACCGCGGCAAAGGACTCGGACGGTGGCAAAAGCTCCGGGAAAGAAAAGGCCTAGCCTTCCAACCCCGGCGGGCCGCTCTGCTCATCATCGATATGCAGAAATATTTTCTGGACCTCCGCTCCCATGCCTATATCCCCCGCTCGCCGCAGATCTTGCGCAAGATCCGGGAGCTGGCCGAGGCTTTCCGAAAACAGAAATTGCCCATCATCCTCACTCGCCACGTCAACACCGCGAAAAACTCGGGGCTGATGGGGCTATGGTGGGACGACCTTATCACCAGCCAGGGCGGCCTGAGCCGGATCGATCCAAAGCTGAGCCGGCTCAGCTCCCTGGTCATCCGCAAGACACAATACGACGCTTTCCACAAAACGCCCCTGGAGCGCCTGCTCCGTAGGAAGCGGATCTCTCAACTGGTAATCACGGGCGTGGCCACCCATCTCTGCTGCGAAACAACGGCCCGCTCGGCTTTCGTCAGGGGATTCGCGGTCTTCCTTCCGTTGGACGCCACGGCCACTTTCGGCCGTGATTATTTCCGGGCCAGCCTCCTGAACCTGGCCCACGGCTTCGCCGTTTTGACCTCGGTCAAAGAACTGATCAATAAGCTGGGAGAGGCGTTTGATGCCCGTCCTTGAGGTGGCCGTCATCGGAGCAGGGCCGGCCGGCGTAGCGGCGGCCATCCAGCTCAAACGCCAGGGAATCGCCTTCAGGATATGGGAGCGGGACAAGATAGGCGGGCTGTTGAGGAACGCCCATCTGGTCGAGAATTATCCGGGCTTTCCCCGCGGCATTTCCGGGCCGGCCTTAGCCCGACTGTTCAAAAAACAATTGGACCGTCTTGGGGTGCGGGTCGAATTCCACGACGTCCTGGAACTCGACTATGGCCGCGGCCTGTTTTCCATCCGCACTCCCACGGGGATTCTGTCGTCGCGGATCTGCGTCGTGGCCACGGGGACAGAGCCTCGCCGGCTGCCGGAGACGCTCGTCGCCCAAGACGCCCAAGACCGCGTTTTCTACGAAATCACTCCCCTGGCCGGGGCTTCCGGAAAAAGGATCCCCGTGATCGGCGCCGGAGACGCCGCTTTCGATTACGCCTTGAGCCTTGCCCGCCGGAACGAAGTCGTCATCCTGAACCGGGGCCGTGAAACAAAATGTCTGCCCCTCTTGAAGGCCAGGGTGAAAGGCCATCCCGGAATTGCCTATCAGTCGAACAGCCGCGTGGAAAACATCCAGCGGACAAAGACGGGGCTGAGGCTGAGCTGTTCGGGCCGGCGAGGTAAGTTCAGCCTGGAGGTTTCCTGTCTGGTGGCGGCCATCGGCCGTGAACCCCGCCTTGATTTCTTGGGCCCAGCGCTCCGCCGGACCCGGCCGGCCCTTCAGGCTTCGCGGCGGCTCTATCTCGTCGGCGACGTCGGCCATGGTTCTTTCCGGCAAACGGCCATGGCCGTCGGGGACGGGATCAGGGCAGCCCTGGACATTGCCCGATGAAGGTTGTGGCCGTGGCGGGCAGGGACGACGTAGCCCTGGTCTATCTGGCCGAGAGGGACAACGGCCGGCTGGTCGAGTTCACCGAATCCCTCCAGCCTCCCCTGCCCCGCGAGCAGAAATGGGTATTGACCATCTCCACGCTTGACGGCTGTCCGGTCCGCTGCCGTTTCTGTGACGCTGGAGGGACTCCCCGGGGGAGGCTCTCCCTCGAAGACATCCTGTCCCAAATCGACACCATGATTGTGAAAAGATTTCCCGACCGACGGGTGCCGGTCAAGAAATTCAAGGTCCAATTTGCCAGGATGGGCGAGCCGGCGCTTAACCCCCATGTCCTGGAAGCGCTCCAGGCCCTGCCGGGGCTCTATGAGGCGCCGGGGCTCATCCCTTCCCTGTCCTCGGTAGCCCCCGCCGGAACAGACGATTTTTTCGAGAAACTGCTGCGGATCAAAAAAGAGAGGTATCCCGGCGGTTTTCAATTGCAGTTTTCGATCCACACCACGGACGAGAAGCTCCGGGACTGGCTGATGCCCGTCAAGAAATGGCCTTTGGAGAAAATCGCAGAATACGGGGCGAAATTCCGGGAGGGGAAGGACAAGAAGGTCACCCTCAATTTTGCCCTGGCCGAAACCCTGCCTGTTGATCCGGACGCGCTTCTCCGCTGCTTCTCTCCCGATGTGTTCTTGATTAAAATCACGCCCGTGAACCCGACTTTCCAGGCGGCCCGGCACGGCATCACTTCCCGCGGCCCTGAAGCCGGGGAAGTGGCGGCCGGCCTGGAAAGAGCGGGCTATGAGGTGAGGGTCAGTCCAGGAGAGCCTGAGGAAAATCGAATCGGCAGCAATTGCGGGATGTACGTCACGGAATACAGGAAGCAGCGGTCATCCCCGTCCGTGGCCGGCAGCTACATCTATGGGCTGAGGAAAGTCCGGACGGATTCCCCTTCGGGCGGCCGCTAGATCTAAATATATTCGATGGTGGCCGGGGGCTTGGGGGTCAGCTCGTAGCAGACGCGAGTCACGGTGGGCAACTCCTCGGTGATCCGCTTGGCGATTTTGTTGAGCACGGTCCAGGGGAGCTGGGTCGGCCTGGCCGTCAGGGCGTCGCGGCTGTCCACCGAGCGGACGACGATGATGTCGCCGAACTTCCGCCGGCCCTCCTCGACTCCCGTGCCGCGGTCGGTGAGCAGCACGGCGAAGGACTGGAAGGCTTTTAGCCGGGCGGTCTCCGCCTCGACGATGGCCGTCGCCCGCCGGACCAGGGCAACCCGCTCGGGCGTTACCGGTCCCAGGACCCTGGTGGCCAGGCCCGGGCCGGGGAAAGGCATCCGGCCGAAGATTCGGGCAGGGAGGCCCAGGGCTTTGGCCACCAGCCGGACGTCGGGCTTGAACAGGTCCTTGAGCGGCTCGATGACCCGGAAGCCGTATCCTTTTTCCGGGTCGATGCCGATCTGTTCCAGGATATTGTGCTGGGTCTTGACCCCGCCCTGGGTTTCGAGGATGTCCGCCTTGATGGTGCCCTGGATGAGGAAGCGCGCCCCGCTGCGCTTGACCTCCCGGCCGAAAACCTTATAGAACCGGTCGCGGAAAGCCTTGCGTTTCTTCTCCGGGTCGGTCTTCCTCTTGAGGGCCTTGAAGAACTCCTTCTGGGCCTCCACCACCTGAACCTCGACGCCCAGCTTGCCGAAGACCTGCTTGACTTCCTCGGCCTCGTTTTCCCGCATCAGGCCGTCGTCGATGAAAATGACCTTGAGCTGTCCGGCCAAGGCCCTGACCGCCAGCATGGTGCAGGTGGAGCTGTCCACTCCGCCCGATAGCGCTGAAACGGCGATATCCGGCCCGACCGTGGCCTTGAGATCCTTGATGCCGTCGGCGATGAATTT
>JBAVVA010000050.1:0-10053 GCA_049697055.1 Candidatus Aminicenantales bacterium | reverse complement strand
GGCCAGAACTGCCCCCCCGTGCTGCCGATCATCGGCCCCGACGGGATCACGGTAGGTCCCGGCAGCCACCCCTGCTCAATAGCCTGTCGGAGCGCGGCATCCGCGTAGAGCGCATTGTTTCCCACGTCCCGGACTACGGTGAAACCCGAGTTGAGCAGTTGCATGCCATTGGATGCAGCCTGAATGGCGCGCAGAGGCGTCGAGTCCGTGATGTAGGTGAGATAGTAATAATTGTTCTCCGGCTCTTCCTTATAAGTCAGCGCCATGTGAGTGTGCGCGTCAACGAGACCGGGCAGGACCGTCAGCTGAGATAAATCGATAACCGTGGCACCGGAAGGAATCGCAAGATTTGCGCCCACCCCCGTGATCTTTTCGCCCTCGACGAGAATCACCTGATTGGCGGCTATCGTCCCCGTTTCCGGGTCGATAAGCCGGCCTGCTTTGATTGCCATGACCGGCGATTCCTGCTGGGCGACCGACAGGCCGACAGCTAACACAGCCAATAGGGAGCAAAACACCGCAATACGCGTCTTCATGATGACCTCCTCAAACACAATTGTTGATTTCCTGATCTTTCCCCAACATCACTCCAACATGCCGGGAATATATAGTTGACCGCACGGCGATGTCAATAGACGTGAAAAGAGGAAAAGCACGACCTTGATACTTTCCGTTGCTTTGTTTATAAATAGCTATTGAAAGAAGAGAAAAATGAAGCTCAAACATACTTTCGTGGTTTTTATTTTTATGTTCACGGCCCTATTTATTAGGGGATATGCCGTTCTTTTTCAAGGCGGCCCAAGTAAAAAATTACAGCCAATCACCTATCAAGATTTTGTGGAGGTCGAAAAAAAGGACCCCTATTTCAAAGGAAGATGGAGATACTTGAGTATTGTGGTTGATCTTGTTCAAAAGATACAACCAGAAAGTATCTTAGAGCTTGGCCCGTATCGCCTCCCTCTTGTTAAAGGGGAAGATACTATGGATATCGTGAAAGTTCTTGAAAATTTAACCTACCTTCATGACGCCACTAAAATACCCTGGCCCATAGCGGACAAAAAATATGATCTTTTTATTTCTTGCGAAGTATGGGAACACTTGGGCGATAAACAAAAGGAGGCCTTCCAGGAAGCCATGCGTATTTCACGCAGAGCTATTTTTAGTTTTCCTTATAAATGGGAGTATCCGAAAGAATCAAAAGAGTTGGAAGCTTTGCAGCACAGAAACATTGACGAGGCCAAAATAGCTGAATGGACTCTTCATAGAAAACCGACAAAAATAAGTTTTTCCAATGATAAAAGATACGTTGTTTATTACTTTGAATTCAATAAATGAGTTGGCCAAAATATTGATCATCGGAATTTTTTGACGCAAGATTTCGCGTTGTTGGTCTTGATTATATCAGGCGCGCTTTACTTTCTCCCCACATAATCTATAAAATCAAGACCGAAAGCGACGGATGTCCACCAAATTAATTTCCTACTGGCAAAATAAGTCCGTTCTTGTTACAGGCGCTTCCTCTGGTCTTGGCTGGGCCATTGTGGAAGCTCTTGCTCCTTACCATGTTCATTTCTGCCTGTTGAGCCGTCGCGAAGAAAACATGAAGGCATTGGCTGAAAAACTGAAAAACAGCGGCAGCACATTCTGGATTAAAGCTTGCGATGTGCGCCATCGAGAAGAAGTCCATACGGCCATAAACGATTTTTATCGTCAAAATGGTGGTTTGGATATAGCCTGGATTAACAGCGGTGTCGCCGTCACTTCGTCGTTTCAGAAATGGGACTGGGAGGACATTGAATCCGTGATTGATACGAATATAAAAGGAGCCGTTTACACTATCCGAGCCTGTCTGGAGATTATGGTACCGCGAAAAGCGGGGACAATTATCGGCATTGGTTCCGCCGTATCGATGCGCGGTTTACCAACGTGTGGGATTTATGGCTCAACGAAAGTTGGGCTACATTATTTTATGGAGAGCCTGGCCGTCGAATTCCCGGAAATTCAATTTACCACAATTCATCCTGGTTTTGTTGACGTCGAAATCAATCAAGGGCAACCCCATCGAGCCTGGTTGATGACGCCGGAAAAAGCCGCCCGGCTGATGGTCAGAGCGGTTGCCCGACGAAAAAAAGTCTATATTTACCCGTTCCGCATGAAGTTGCTTTATCGAATGGTGCGGATTTTGCCTACCTCCGTGTATCTGTGGCTTGCTCGAAAAATCCTCATCGGGCAACTTAAATTAAACAAATGACACCGAGCAAGCATATAATATAACCAAGAAGGATTCTTAGGCAGATATGGACCTCCTCATTTTCGAAGATAACATCAAATATGATGCCTGGGCAAAGCTTGTTCTCGTATTCTCGCTTATCCTGCTCATTGTGCTGGGAATATTATTTTATATTGATGGCCATCATTCGAATATTTTTCCAAAAGAGCCCCCCCGAGAATCAAGGATAGCTTTTGTCGTCCTCTGTTTTTCCATAGTTTTGACCGCGGCCGTTTATTGGTTCTTTCTCCCGCGAAAGATTGCTGTTTCTCAGGATGGAATAAAGACGAAATTTGGCGGTTTTTCATGGAATTTGCCCTTCCAGACTATCGAATCGATAGAGACGGCTAGAGGATTGATGGCTCGGCGCGGATTTAGTTGCATTACCTCATACAAGAGCCAAATTGTAATTGTCAGGAAGAATAGATTAAACATCAGAATTTCTCCAAACAGATGCGATCAATTTGTGGAATCTGCCACCAGGGCTCTGGCTAATTGGAAACATGTGCACCCGGCCGGCGATAGTTCCGGCTAGAAACAATAGAATTAAGCCTGAGCCTTTCATACGCCCATCAGAGAGAAAACCGCGGCCTCCACTTTCGCCGGCCGTTATCAAATCATTAAAGAGCTGGGAAAAGGGGAGGCGTCAGCGCTTTCCTGAGATCGTGGGCCGATTGGGCGAGTGAGACGCGGAGATAGCGGGATTGTTCTTTGGCGCTCCGGCTGATCGGGCCCTCCTCTCCTTTTTCGACGCGGACCACGACAAACACGGGACCCTCTCCGGACAGCACTTCGGGCAAAGTCGTCTTGTACAAATCCGGGTCCTTGAAATCATAGACCCGACTGAAGCCGGCGCCGCGCGCCAGCAGGGCAAAGTCGATTCGACCAGCGGCTGGAATTTCCTGATTTCCGGTGATCTCGTAAGTGTCGTTTTGGATGACGAAAAGCACCAGGTTTGCCGCCCCCGCGGTCATCACCGTCGCCAGAGTGCCCAGCGTCATCAACATGCTCCCGTCGCCGTTCAGGCAGATGACTTTGCGCTCCGGCTGGGCCAGGGCGATTCCGAGGGCGAGGTCGGCCGTATGGCCCATGGCGCTGTCGGCCGAGGCAAAATCCAGGTCGCTCGACGAATACCTCCCCCACGGCCGAGTGACGCTCATGCAGGTCACGACGACGCTCCGGCCCCGGAGTTCGGCCAGGGGCTTGAGCAACTGATCTTTGGTCATGGCCATACCCGTCCGCCAGCTCAAGTCATATTCTCGGTTACCAGAAGGACAACCGGCCTCGATTCTCTCAGCGCGCGGGAAAAAGCTTGGGCGATCCTGGGGAGGTCGGCGTCGGTTTCCAGGAAATCAAAGGGCAGGTTCCAGGCCTCGAGGGTCGGTTCCGTGACGATAGCCGCCGAATCGAGGTCGGCCCGGCTGAATTCTTCAATAGTCCACGGCTTCGTCCCCGCCACGGCTTTTTGACGCCGCATCTCCTCGTAGCCGCGATAGGTGATCAGGCAAACGAGCGGGATCCGCATGCGCTGGGCCGTTCCTCGAAGCCCGTCCCCGCTCTCCAGAAATCCCGTATTCTGGACGACGACCACCGCCGTTTTTCCGCCGATCCACAATCCCGAGGCCAGGGCGAAAGCTTCCCCTTCACGGGTGACACCGATGTACCGGACAGAATCATCGCCGGCCAGAAGAGACACGAGAGCCGCCGAAGCATTGTCCGCCAGACCGACGACATGCGTTACCCCACAGGCTTTCAATTCTGCCAATACTGATTTTGCGGAGACCATGGTGGGCGCCTGATAAACTTATTCCCGTATTCGTCGCTTCCCGACGCAGGAATGATCTCTCCAACTCATTCCGGCTTCTGGAAGAATTCGATTCAGTTCTTGCGTTGGTCTTTCCCTCCTCTCCTTAGGGAAGATGGTAAATGACGGTGAGCGGAAATGTCAACAGATCGATTGACACATTTCCCGCGCCTTGACAGATTTTTTTTGGCCAAGGTATGATTTACGACAGCAAGGAGATCGCGGACTGGATCGCGAGCCTGTTGGGTTGCTGAGAAGGCCGGATCTTTAAACCAGGGCAGGGCAGGGCCGCATTTTTTCGGACAAGACTCAAATGAGGCTTATGGCTTTGACTCGGGAAGTCAGCCCTAGCATCGGCCGGTGCGAACTCACCCACCTGCCGCGCCGAGCGATCGATGTCCATGCGGCCGGGGAGCAGCATCGCCGGTATGAAAGCTGCCTGTCCGGCCTCGGCTGCGAGGTCCATCGTCTGCTTGTCGAACCGGATTTGCCCGATTCGGTGTTTGTAGAGGATACGGCCGTCGTGCTTGACGAACTGGCCGTCATCATGCGGCCCGGGGTCGAGTCGCGGAGAGCGGAAACGCCGGCGGTAGCCGAAGCGCTCAAGGCCTACCGCAGGCTGTACACCATTGGGGCGCCGGGGACGTTGGACGGCGGAGATGTGTTGTTGTTTGACAAAGTGTTGTATGCGGGCTTGTCCAGCCGTACCAACAAGGCCGGACTTGAGCAACTGAAAACAATCTGCCAGCCTTTCGGCTATGCCGTTATGCCGGTGGAGATCAAAGGATGCCTTCACTTGAAATCGGCGGTCACTCGAGTGGGGCCCAACACCATTCTGATCAACCGAGACTGGCTAAAGACGAGCTCTTTCCAAGGCCTAGAGATTGTGGACGTTGATCCTTCAGAGCCCTTGGCCGCCAATGCGCTGCTGATCGGCGAGAGCGTTGTCTATCCGTTGGCCTATGAAAGAACGCGCCGGCGGTTGGAAGATAGAGGCATCTTAGTTAAAACCGTCGATGTCTCGGAGCTGGCCAAAGCCGAGGGCGGCGTAACCTGCTGCAGCCTGATCTTTAGTTGGGGTCGGACCAGATTATCTGATTGATAATGATAATGTTAGGCTGACTTCCTTGATCAGATATTCGTCTTAAATGCCTGTTTTCAAGGCAAAAAATGAAAATCTTAGGGTAGGAATGAACGGAGTTCTTAGCCTGCTGTTGTCATCATTCCCTTTATTTTCATATAATTGGGTCAAGAGCAAACCATGAAATCCGGCCGACGGGTCATCGCCGCGCTCCTGGCTTTCGTCCTGGTCCTCCTGGTCGGAGTCATCGGCTTCAAGCTCATCGGCGGCCGGGAGTGGACGATCCTGGACAGCCTGTGGATGACGGTCATCACCCTGTCCACGGTGGGCTACGGGGAGGCCCACGATGCCGGCGCCAACCCAGGCCTCCGGGTCTTCACCGTCGTCTTCAACCTGATCTGCCTGGGCACGATTGCCTTCGCCATCACCTCGATCACGGCCTTCATCGTCGAGGGCCAGCTCAAGGACTATCTGGGGAGGAGGAGAATGGACAAGAAGATCGCCCGTTTGCGTAATCATTTCATCGTTTGCGGCGGCGACGAGACGGCCCAAACCATCATCCAGGAGCTCCTCCTGACCAAGCGGCCCTTTGTGGTGATTGAACCCTCGGCCGATAAGATCGCCCGTCTTCAGGAGCTGGGCGAGATTCTCTATATCCGGGATGACCCGACCGAGGACGCTGTCTTGGAGCGGGCCGGCCTCGGCCGGGCGCGCGGTATTTTACTGTCGCTGCCCACTGATGAAGATAACTTGTTCGTCACCCTGTCGGCCCGGAACCTGAACCCCCGCCTGCGCATCGTGGCCAAGGGCATCGACCTCCAGTCCCACCTCAAAATGAAAAAGGTCGGCGCCGACGTGGTCATCTCGCCCACCTACATCGGCGGCATGCGCATGGTCTCGGAGATGGTCCGGCCGGCGGTAGCCACCTTCCTGGACATGATGCTCCGCGACCGCAAGCAGGTGCTGCGCGTTGAGGAAGTGACGGTAGGGGAGGGCTCGGAGCTCATCGGCAGCACGGTGGCCAAGTCCGGCATCGGCGAGAAGACGGGCGCCCTGGTGGTGGCCATGCGCCAGGCGGGCCGGCCGGACTACCTGTTCAACCCGGCCAAGACAACGGTCATTGCCCAAGGGGATGTGCTGATCCTCATCGCCGACCCGGCCATGCTCAAGGACATCCGCAGGATGGCGGCCGAGTAGGCCGGCCAAGGGCTAGACGCGAAAACGTCTCTTATGATCCCCGATGGGCTTGAAATTGTTTTGTTCAGCCTTTTTTATTTTTTCTAGAGCTAATTCCAATAAAATTCGTTTTTCCTCAGGATCTCTTGGTACCGTTTTCCTGTACTTTTGCAGTCCTAGCTTGTCCCGGAGAAGCAGGAGCTCCACGACAGACTCTTTCCGGAAGGGCTTAACCCTGGACGTCATGTTTTCAACTTTCTTTTAATATCTTCTAGCTCCGCCAGCGTATCGTTCTCGGGGAGTTCGGCTTTTTTCTCCAAATAGGCCCAATCGAGTTCCTTCTGATAGCGGACGATGAGGAGCTCCGCCATCTCGCAGTCTACTGTCGACTTCCAGTGCCGGCATGCATTCAGGCGGTCGATGAGGAGGTCCTCCAGGCCAAGGATCACGCATTTCAGCCCTTCTTCAAGCTCAACGATTTCGAGAGGGGCGTTTTCTCCGGAGAGATAAGAGGCGGGTGCTTCAACGGCCAGATCGAGCTCTTTCTGTACCCAATACCGGCCTTTTTTCTGGAAGTCCAGGCTTATAAGCACGGCATCGAGGGCGTTCCTGTCGTCGTAGGCCAGGTCGATGTCCGAGGTGAAATAAATTTCTCGTGAGTAGTAGGAAAGGGCCAGGCCTCCGATCAACACAGGAGCCGATTTCCCCATATCTTCCAGAAGGCGAGTGATCAACCCAGTCATCAAAAGTTGGCGCGCCAGAGGCGACTCGGTCGCCTTGATTTTCTCCAGTATTTCTTTAGTTTTCACTTCGCCCCGCCTTCCCCTCCGGCAGCTTGTCGGCCGTCTCGCCGCCGGCCGGAGCAACCGCTGCGGCGCTGCCCTGCATGAGCTCCAGCTTATCTGAGAATCTATCCAGACGCTTTTCTGAATCCTCGTATTTAGACCGGGCATTAGTCAGGTGCGTGCCCAGCACCTGAAACTCGTTCTTGAAGCGAGCCAGGTCGCCCTGGAGCTGGAATAGGTTCCGCAGCAGGGCTTGGGCCGACTTTTCGATCTCCAGCCCCTTGAGGCCCAGGACGATAACCTGGAGATAGGCGAAGAAGGAGTTGGGGGACACGGGGATGACCCGCTTCTTCATGGCATGGGCCAGCAGGCTGCTCTCCTCGCCCAGGTTTTCGTCTTTGAGGATGGTCTCGTAATAAACGTTTTCCGCCGGGATGTACATCATGGCGAAGTCGTATGTGCCCTCGTCGGGCAGGATGTATTTCGAAGCGATGTCATCGATGTGCTTCTTGACGTCGGCGGCAAACTTCTTGCGTAACGTTTCCCTGGAACGCGGTTCCTCTTCCTGGACGAACTTGCGGAAATTCTCCAGGGGGAACTTGGCATCGACGGGCACCAGGTTCGAGCCGATACGGACGGCGGCATCCACTCTCTCGCCGCTTTTGAACCTGTGCTGGAGGGTGAAATGGGCGGGCGGCAGGACCTGGCCGAGCAAGTCGGCCAGGAAGAGCTCGCTCATCCCGCCGCGAAACTTGGGCGCCCGCAGCAGCTCCTCGAGCTGGGCGATGTTCTTAGCCTTGGACAGAACCTCCTGGGTGGCGGTTTCCATGCGGCCCATGTCCTCCTTGACTACGCCCAGGGTTTGATGGATGTCGCCCGTCGTTTTCTGGAACTGGGAATTGATGTTCTGAAGCTGTTGGGCCATGTTCTGATTGAGCTGTCCGATCTGCTGCTGCATAAGGGATAAGGCCTGGCTGTCGGTCTGGCCTCGTTTGAGATCGGCCAGCCGGCCTCGCAGCGTGAAGAGGAAGACGATGACGACCAACAAAAGGACCGCGGATAGGCCGATGGCGATAATGTTCAAGATCATATTCTTTATCCCCTGAAAGCATTATAGAGAAGGGGAGGGGGGAGAGCAATACGAACAAAAATTATTCCCCCTGCCGGAAAATACGCATTCGGTGATGTGTCCCCATGAATTTCGCGGCATGCACCAAATCGCTAGCTTTGGTATCGCGTCCCTGGAATTCCGGAAACTTGACAAGAGGCCTCACCGATATTAAATTATATCTAGATATATCGTGATATAACATGATATATCAATTACTTTGTGGAGGTTTGATATGTTTTTCGGGCATGAATTTCATTATGGATACTCCCATGGCCCTTTTTTCAGAAAAGGGGATTTCAAGTTCGTCATCCTCGAGCTTCTTAAGGATAAACCGCACTACGGCTATGAGATCATCCGTGAACTGGAGGAGCGATTTCAGGGGATGTACACACCCAGCCCGGGAATCGTCTACCCCACGCTCCAGTACCTTGAAGAGCTGGGCTACGTAACCTCCGAGGTGCAGGAAGGCAAGAAAGTTTACACCATCACTGAAGCCGGCCGGAAGTTCCTGGAGGAGAAAAGCGCGGGCCGGGAAGAATTCAAGGACCGGATGAAAGACTGGTTCGAGACCGGAATGCGCCACGAGCTCCGGGACCTGATACACGAGATGAAGCGGCTGGGCTGGCTGCTCCGCCAGTACGGCCGCAAGGTCAGTGTGGAAAAGATGCGCCAGGCCCGCGAGGTGCTGGCCAAGGCTTCCCGGGATGTCGAGGAAATCCTCAGCAAGTAAGGGCCGGCCCTGAGCGTCAAACACTCTCAATTTTTCTATCTGGCGGAAGCCGTCCCGTTTGACAACCTGCCCCGACTTTTTTAAACTAGGGAGGCTTTTTTGGCCCGTTAGCTCAATTGGTAGAGCAGCGGACTCTTAATCCGCGGGTTGCAGGTTCGAGTCCTGCACGGGTCAATTTGTTTTTCCGCAGCCCCATTTTCCTCCAAGTGGCCAGTATTTCCGGCGCTGTGCAGCTGCGGCCATAGCGATAGTCGACCCGGCCCAAAGGTATTATCGGTGTCGATTCCCGGGATGTCCGGCACGAGGATGTTGACGTAGAGTCGCAAGAGGGTTTCGCTCCGGATGGTGTAGGTCTGCGGGCTGCCGGCCAGCCTGGCGCAGAAACCTTGAGAGATTTCCGGGTTGCGCACCTCAATCAAGGGCCTATCGTCCACAAGACGGGGCTGATGGGCGAAAGCCGTGCCAGCGGCCAGGAGGAAAAGAAAGGCCCGAGCCTAAATTTTCGTGCCTTGGCGCATGATGGGATCGGGCTCCGTCCACCCCGACGTTTAGGATTTGTTCAGCGTGGGAGTCTGGGCGCTATTGTTATCTTCGCGCTTTTCGTGGATTTTGGCGGAACTGTCGGTCGTGACCTTGAAGCGCAGCGAATTTACGTTGGTGAAAATCGTGGTTTTGGAGAAATGGAAGCTATGGCCGGCCTCCAGGTTGGAGCGGGAATAGCTCTGCAGGTCTGAGCCGGAGACGCTGCTGTCCTTGTAAACCTTGAGAACGGTGGTGAAGGAGCCCTGGGCCTTGCCGTCGCCGATGTTCTTGACATCCCAGTCGACCTTGACCTTCCAGTTTCCGTTGGTAAAAACCTGAACGGTGGCGGCCGTCAGGTTTTCCACGGTCAGGTCGGGCGTGCCGGCGGCGAAGGTCTTGCTGACGGTTTTGGTGTTATTGGTTTCGGACGATTCGGCAATCGCCTGGCCCGCATCGACTTCCGCTTTGAACGTGTACGTCCCCCCGGTGGTGAAGTCAAAATCCTGCGAGAAATGGGTGCTGCTCCCGGCCGGCAGCGAGCCGCTGGTGAAATCATGCAGCGTCTGCCACGGGTC
>JBAVVA010000049.1:0-6865 GCA_049697055.1 Candidatus Aminicenantales bacterium | reverse complement strand
GGATCAGGAGGCTCGAGCCCTTTCCCGGATTCTTGTTGGCGCTCAAGCTCCACCAGGTCTTCACCCATGACCGCCAGAAGTTCGGCCTCCAGGACGCCGACGAGTTCAAGCGGGGCATTGAACCGCTGCGAGCCGCCTCGCGCCTGGCCGCCTTGCTCATCCAGTTTCCTTGGTCCTTCATCCAGACGCCGGTCAACCTCCAACATCTGGAGCGCCTCTTCCGGCTGTTCGCCGGCTACCCCCTGGCCGTCGAGGTCCGCCATTCCTCCTGGGATACCCCCGGCTTCTATGAATTCTTGGCCGGCCACCAGGTCGGCTTCTGCAACATCGACCAGCCCATATTCGACAATTCCCTCAAACCCAGCGCCGTGTCCACTCATCCGGATTTCTCCTATGTCCGCCTGCACGGCCGGAACACAAAAGACTGGTTCCGCCAGGGAGCCGGCCGCGACGACCGCTATAATTATCTTTATTCCCGGGACGAGCTGCAGGATTGGGTGGAGCGCATCCGGGATCTCGGCCGAAAGAGCCCCAAAGTTTTCATCATTACCAACAATCATTACCGCGGCCAGGCCATGGCCAACGCCCTGCAGATCAAGAACATGTTGACCGGAGAAAAATTGGACATACCCCATCTGCTCTTAAAGCAGTTCCCCGTTCTCCGGGATATCGTGAAAAAGCTCAAGAGCGGCCAGCTCGACCTGTTCGAGGAGAAATAGAATCCCATACGGCATTTATTAATTATTTTATAATCAGTTAATTACAATGATTTCCATTGACATTTAGCCGGAATTTGATTCAAATAAAACGAATTCCACCCTTGGGGGGAGGGCCATGAGTCTACCACAAGAGAGCGGCAATAAGACCCAGGAGCGGTTAATGGCTGAGCTGAAAAGCCTGCCCAAACTGGTCTGGAAGGTGTTGGACACCTGTATGGAATCGTTTTTATTCATCGATAAGAGCTTCAAAATCCAAATTTTCAACCGGCGGGCGGCCGAAAGGGCCAAGCTCATCACCGGCCGTGATCTGCAGCTGGGCGATTCTATTTTTCTCTTCATCACCGAAGAAGAAAAAGACACCTTCAAACAGCATTTCTCCCGCGCTCTCCACGGCGACGTGGTCAGTGTCGTAAAAGAGATCCGGCGGCCCGGCCAGCCTTCCCTGTGGTTCGAATCTCACTACACCGCCGTGAGCGACGATTCGGGAAAGGTCATGGGCGTCTCCCTGACCACCGTGGACATTACCGACTTCAAGAAAGCCGAAACGGCCTCCATCAATAGCGAGCAAAACTTGCGGGCCATCTTTGATGCCTCGGCCGTGGGGATCGTCCTGGCCGACACCAACGGAGTCGTCATTCACAGCAACCCGGCTATGCAGCAGGCTCTGGGATTCTCCGCTGATGAATTGCGCGGCCAGAACCTTAATGAGATCAAACATCTCCGTCGTATCGCCGAAAACAGTCTGGACCTGATCGCCCAAACCGACCTGGGGGGGATCATTCAATATGTCAGCCCCTCCCATGAGAGGATCCTGGGCTACGAGCCCGAAGAGATGTTGGGAAAATCCATATACGACTTCATGCGCTCCGACCATATTGATCACGTGAAGGCGGCCATCCTCCAAGCGCAATCGACCCTCCAACCCTGGAAAATGGAGGTCCGCTGCCGATGCGCCGACGGACGCTACATCTGGCTGGAATCCATCGGCAAAGTCATGCCCAATTCCAACGGCAAGATCAGCGGTGTTGTCCTGGGCAGCCGCGACATCACTGAGCGCAAGAAGGCCGAGGCCGATCTCCAGAAGGACAATGAGAAACTGCACAGCACCTTCGAGCAGACCATCAACGCTTTGGTCCTGACCTTGGGCAAGAGAGATCCCTTCACCACCGGCCATCAACAGCGGGTGACCAAGCTGTCCGTGGCCGTGGCCGAAGAGCTGGGCCTTCCCCAACAACAGATCGAAGGGATCCGCCTGGCCGGCCTTCTCCATGACATCGGCAAGATCCTGGTTCCGGTCGAGCTCCTGTCTAAACCGTCAAAGCTGACCGGGGCCGAGTCGGACATCGTCAAGACCCATCCCAAGGGGGGCTACGAAATCCTGCAATCGATCGAATTCCCCTGGCCCATCGCTCAGATCGTCCTTCAGCATCACGAGAACATGGACGGTTCCGGATATCCTCAGGGGCTGAAAGGCGAGGACATTCTTCTGGAAGCCAGGATCCTGGGAGTGGCCGATGTCGTGGAAGCCATGTCCAGCCATCGTCCCTACCGGCCGGAACTGGGGCTGGAGGCGGCCGCGGAAGAGATCACCAACAACAGGGGGGTCAAGTACGACCCTCAGGTTGTCGACGCTTGCCTTCGCCTGATCCGGGAAAAAGACTTCAAGTTTGAGTGAAATCAGATATGCCCGGGGATCCATAGCCGTTTGCCTTATGAGGATTGGAAGGCGATAGCTTGAACGACGCCCATGACCAGTCCGCCGGATCACTTCTTTAAAAAGGACAGGATCTCTTCGATGTCCGGAAGCTGGGGGATGTCATAGACCTTTATGAAAACGATCTTGCCGTCCTGGTCGAGGATGATGTTGGCCCTCTCGGAAACTCCCTCTTTGGCCCGGAAAAGGTCGTAGGACTGAGCCGCCACTCCGTGCGGCCAGAAGTCCGACAGCAGCCGCAGCCGGCTGATGCCCAGCTCCTTGGCCCAGGCCGCTTTGGAGGGCACGCTGTCCACGCTCAGGCCAAGGGGAACGGTGTTCAGTTTCTCTATCTCCTCAAAATGCATTTCCAGGGACTTCATCTGATCGGCGCAGACCTTGGTCCAAGCCAAAGGATGCCAGGACAGGAGCACGCGCTTGCCCTTAAGCGCCGACAAAGTGACATCATGCTTGGCCTGGTCTTTCAAGGTGAAGTCCGGAGCAATATCCCCTATCTTAATGAGTTGGCCGGAAGCCATCACAGCACCTCCCTTCAACTTTCATGTCCAAAAAAATAAAATATCTTCATTTTTATTATAGCAGCAGGCCGTAGACGTTTCAATGCAAACCTCGAGCCTTTCTTCACGTATTGTCGCCGTAAATAGATTATGAGAGAATAACAAAGGAGGATAACATGAAAAAGATACTAGGGTTGGGAAGCCTGATATTCCTGTCTTTACTCATCGGCGCCCAAGGCAGCGGCCCGCAGGGCGAGACCCGGACGCGCAATTTTGTCCTTTTTTTCGAAACTCTTGATTATACGAGAGAAATGGGCGATGCGCTTTCCTTCTTCTTCTATAAGGTTTTGGCTCCGGGCGATCAGCTCATCATCTACACGCCGGCCCGGGTCTACGGCTTTTCCAAAATGACGCTGGCCAAGCCGAAGGGAGACTTGGTGGCCGCCATGCAGGACAAGCTCAGGGGCGATACGGCCGCCTGCAGTTCCAGCTATAAAATCATCATGAACGATATGACGGCCCAGGTTCGGGATATCGAAAGCAGCCAGACTTCCTCGTCCGACGGGCTGGCCGGGCTGAAAAGTTCCCTGACCATGTACAGCCAGAACCTCAATAATCTGCAGTCCTTGCGCAAGGTCAATGACACGCTGCTCAGGCAGATCGTCAAAATGTTCAAAACCCAGCAGGGGAAAAACCATATGGTCATGATCTACCAGGCTGAATTCAGGCCGATCCCCAACAAGGAGACCCTCAACCGTTTGAGAGCCATCCCGGTCATCTCTTTTGAAGTGGCCGAGCTTTTTGCCGGGGAAAACCAAAAGGCACCGCTGGATGCTGATGAATTCATCGACCTCTTCAAGGAAACGCCCATCAGCCTGCATCTCTTTTATATCAAGCCCAAGGATGTGTCCTTGGTTCAGGATTTCAAAGAGCAATCGGCGGATATGTACGATGTCTTTTCCCGAATGGCCAAGGGCTCCGGCGGTATCGTGGAAACAACGGCCAACCCGGAAGCGGCTTTTAAAGCCCTCCTCCAAGCCATCGAACCGGCCAAATAACGTTGCAGATAAACACGGGAGAAAGGATGATGAAAAAAACAGGATTGAGCATAGGCGTCATTTTTCTGACGCTGGCCCTGGTCGGCTGCGTCCTCCGATCCCAGGAAGGGAGGGGCCAGGGACGCTTGATAGGGAGCGTGGTGGATGAAGCCGGGAATCCCGTGGCCGGGGCGAAAATCACCCTGCGCTATCAGGAGTACACAAATACCTTGACGGCCACCACCAACGAAAAGGGACAATGGGGGTTCATCGGCCTGGGCCGGGGAAACATCACCCTGACCGTAGAGAAGGAAGGCTTTGCCGAATCCGTCATCCCCCTGCAGGTCAGCGGCATCAAACCGAACCCTCAGCCGAAAATCATCTTGAAGAAAAAAAGCGATGAGTCGGTGATCTCCGGCCTCAGTGACAGCTCCAAAGAGATGCTGCGCCAGGGAAATGCCCTTTTCGAACAGCAGAAATTCGCCGAAGCGGCGGCCCTCTACCAAAAATTTCTGGAGGCCAACCCGGCCCTCTATCAGATCCGGCTCAGCCTGGCCAACTGCAAGATGGAACTCCAAGACTATGACGCAGCCATCGCCGAATACGAGAAGGTCCTGGAGGGGTTGAATGCCGAGCCCCCGGAGAAAATGGACGACAAGCTCGTCGCCCAGCTGTATGCCAACATCGGAGAGGCCTATTTGGGACAGGACAAGTTCCAGGAAGCGGAGGAGTATTTCGTCAAGTCCATGGACATCAACCCTTCCGACTCGTCCCTGGCTTATAACTTGGGCGAAATTCTCATGCAGGCCGGCAAACCAGAAGGGGCCATCCGCTACTACGAGATGGCGATTCAGATCAAGCCCGACTGGCCTAAACCCTATCTGAAGCTCGGCTACGCCTGGGTGAACAAGGGAGAAAATCAGAAAGCCATCGAATCGTTCAAGAAATTCATCGAAATCGCTCCCCCCGATGACCCCGACCTAAGCCAGGCCAAGGACGTCATCAAGACGCTGTCAGCAATCAAATAGACAGCCCCCTGCTGAAAATCCAGGCACACCTCACCTGCAAGCGTGATTTTATAAGGGCAACAATTATTAGCGACTCTTGCGCCTCAGGGGAAGCATTCAATTCATATCCCGGATTTTCTTCCAAAAAAAAGGGAGACACCCTCGCGGGTGTCCCCCTTTTTCGCTGTTCTGACCGAGTTAATTAAAACTCGATCTTGGCTCCAAGCTGGAAAATCCGCGGGTCATTGATCGCCGTCATCACATACAACTTGTTGACCGTCTGGTTGCTGGAATTCATCCACATACCGGTTTTGAAGGCTCTGTTGAAGACGTTGAAACAGTCGGCGAAGATACCCAGGTTGATGAAGCTGACCCTGAAGGTTTTTTCCAGCCTCAGGTCAAGCTGCCAGAAATCGTTAAAGAGCGTGCTACCCCTTGGTTCAGCATAGATCGTGGTATTTCCCTGATTCAGCTTGGTGGCGCCCGTCAGACCCACCAGGTTGCTGGTGATGGTCCGAGTGGTCGGTGCGCCGGAAAGGTAGCGGAAATACCAGCCGAAGTTGACTCCCACTGGCCCCTTGACCAGGCCTTCCACTTTGAACTGGTGGCGTCTTTCCAGAGGAAATCTACCGAGAGCATTGGTATGGGCATTGGGACTCTGGAAGAAGCCTGCGACGGCGCCGCCCAGGGATTCATCGGCCCGGGACGTTGTGATTAGGCCTGTGGATTTGGCATAGACGTAGGAAATATTCAGCGCTACGCCGTTGCTGTACCGCTTGTTCAAGGTGAACTCGAAGCCCTGATAATCCCTGTTAGCGCCGGGAGGGTTGACGATGTAAATCTGTCTGGCCATCAGGTCGATTTTGCTATAGAAGGTGATGGGCTGACCGTTGTAGGGATCGGTGGTGGTGACCGGCGTCCAGTTCTTGCTAAAGTCGAGCTCGCCCGTGGACATCAGCTTATCCATATCCAGCTGGGCGGCATCCACCATGTTGGGTTGATCACGGTCCCACTTGCGAATATAGCGGGCGCCGAGTGACCAGTCGGCCCACAATTCTTTTTCAATGCCCACGGTCACTTCATCGGTGTAGCCGGCCTTCAGGTCATATTTGGTTCCGTCAGCGGCTGTATAGCCGAGGACGGCTCCGCCGTTCGAGTAGCCGCCGGGCATGGCCCAGGGAACGGTCGCCCCCGTAGCTGTACCGTCAGGATTCAAGAGCGAGTAGTATCCGAACCAGCCGTTGGGGTGGGCCAGGTTGATCCAGCCGACCTGGTTGGGAAGAATGTAGCGGGAGAAGCTGGCCTTGAAGAGAGTCTTGCCGTCGGAGAAGGGATCATAAATCAAGCCCACTCGGGGGGCCAGGTTCCACCACTTGTACATGACCGTGTCTGCGGTAATGCTGCGGTTGTAGATCTTTCCCTGGAAAAGAATGTCGCCTTCGTCGGCGTTCTGCTTGGGATAAACGATGCTGTTGTACTCGAAGCGCAGCCCCAGGCTGAGGTTGATGTTCCGGGTAACTGCCCAGTTGTCCTGAACGAACGCGGCGTAATCGTTTACATAGTCCAGGCGGTTAAACCCGCCGTTCTTCAGAATGAGGCAGTCGGAGTAGACGCCGGGAGAAGACATGTCAATGTAGGAGCCGCCGGTGACCGGGTCAGCCACGCCGTGGACCAGCCAGCTGGTTCTGGCCAATTGGGCCTCGCCGCCGAACTTGAGCTCATGGGTGCCGGCCAGGTTGTCCACGAAGGCCGTGGCATCGGCGTTGAACTGGAATCGGTTGCGGCCGTAATGGTCCTGGTTCCGCCAGGCATTGCCGCTAGAGACACCGGTAGAGGCCGTGACCACTTGGGCTTCGTTCCCTTTAGCGTCCAGGAGGAGCTGGTACAAGAC
>JBAVVA010000048.1:0-18380 GCA_049697055.1 Candidatus Aminicenantales bacterium | reverse complement strand
GCTCAGATCCGATTCCAGCCCGGTCATATCCTGGAACAGGCCGGCGATGCCTTCCCGCTCCTCCGGAAATTTTTCGCTCAACAGCCTGACATAGCCGGGAATGTCTTTGGCCGGCACCGTGAGGTCGAAGTCGGGGAAAATGATGCGGTACAGGCTGGCGGGCGAGACGAACTCGACCTCCTTGATCTCCGGAAAACCGGGGATGAGGTTATGCAGCCCGTCCCTTTCGCCCACGGTCGTGGCGTGCAGAGAAACATCGAAGACAAACCCGCCCGGCCGCTTGAAAGTGGTAGCGTATCCGCCGGCCTTGCCGTGCTGTTCCAGGACCAGGACCCGGAAGTTCTGCCGGGCAAAGGCCGCGGCGCAGCTCAGCCCGCCCAGGCCGGCGCCGATGATAATGGCGTCGAACGAATTCTCATCGCCGCCGACCCCCTTCCCTTTGGGCAAGGAGGCCCAATCCAGGGAGGCCAGCGGCAGAGCCGCCAGGCAGGATTTGAGAAAGTCGCGCCTGTCTATTGATTGACCGCTCATCAGATTCTCCTTTTTTTCAAGATGGTTGCCGACCGGTCGGTGGCATAATATACGCTCTTTTAAGACATTTCAACAGGTGAATGGGACAAGCTCATGGTTTTCATCGCCGGCCAGGCAAGTGTCCTCTTCTGCTTCCAGCGCTTGATGGATTGAGGTGTCGGTCAGATTGGCAGGGCGAAATGCCGGAGGAGGGAATCGAACCCACACCCCTGTTTCCAGGGACCGGATTTTGAGTCCGGCGCGTCTGCCTATTCCGCCACTCCGGCGCGCTCCTTTATTTAGCATGTCCACGCTGAATGGTCAACCGGACCGGCGCCTCGGCAGGCCTGGCCCCTGAAGAGGCACTATGCTATCCTGCCCATTTCTGACAGAGAAAGCTCATGACCTGCCGAGCTCTTTCCGCGATCGCCCTCCTCCTCGTACTCCCGGCCGTCGGGCTAAGATCCAAAAGCTCCGGCCTAAGCGTTTTCAAAGAAGACCAGCTCCGCTGCGAGAGAGTGCGGAGCGCAGTCCATGAAAAAGAGGAATATCTGAAATCGCTCTTTGCCCGAATAGGCTTGGCCTATCCGCCCCGCCAAATTTTCATTCGCGCCTTCAAAGAGGAAAAGGTTCTCGAGCTGTGGGCCCGCGTTTCGCCGGACAGAGAATTTGTTCTCATCAAAACTTATGACATTTGCAGCCTCTCCGGCGGCCTGGGCCCCAAGCGCCGGGAGGGCGACCTCCAGGTCCCGGAAGGGTTCTATGTGATCGAAGGTTTCAACCCGGCCAGCATTTTTTACTTGTCCCTCGGCCTCAACTATCCCAACGCCTCAGATCAGGTTCTGGGTGACCCCCATTCTCCGGGCAGCGATATCTTCATCCACGGCAGCTGCGTGACTATCGGCTGCCTGCCCCTGACCGACGACAAGATCAAAGAAGTGTATTTGGCGGCCGTAGAGGCCAGGGCCGCCGGACAGGCTCAGATCCCGGTTCATATCTTCCCCGCCCGGCTTACCGAAGCCAACCTGAGCAGGCTCAGGGACATGCTGCGCAACGGCCGGCCGCCGGTCTCGCTTCCCCTCAAGGATCTCGGCCGCGGGGAGGACCTTCTATCTTTTTGGCGCAACCTGAAAGAAGGCTATGACCGCTTCGAGCGGACGAAAAGGGTTCCGGCCGTTAAAGTAGGCCAGGCCACAGGACGGTACCATTTCCTATAGTTTTGCCCTGGAAACTGGCCTTGATTTTCGTTAAACTATCTCTTTTTGGCAGAGATGAATTTGAAATAAAAGGAGGTCTTTCATGACGCGTTTTTCATTTCATCGAGTGCCGCGTTTTCTGGCTCTGGCCGCCGTGCTGTTGCTGGCCGCCTCAGCCTTTGCCGAAGAGGGCATGTGGACGCTGGATAACCCGCCCCTCAAGCAACTGAAGGATAAATTCGGCATCGAGCCCACGCCCCAATGGCTGGAGCACATCCGGCTGGCCTCGGTGCGAGTCGGCGACGGCGGCTCGGGCTCCTTCATCAGCCCCGACGGCCTGGTGTTGACCAACCATCATGTGGCCTTGGGTCAGTTGCAGAAGGTCTCCACGCCGCAGAAGAATTACGTGGCCGACGGTTTCTACGCGCTGACCCCGGCCGAAGAAATGTCCTGCCCCGACCTTGAGCTCAATGTGCTCTATTCCATGGAAAACGTCACAGACCGGGTGCTGAATGCGGTCAAGCCCGGCCTGACGCCCAAACAGGCCTTGGAGGCGGAGAAGGCCGAGATAGCCAAAATCGAAAAAGAAAGCCTGACCAAGACCGGCCTGCGCTCCGACGTTGTGCCGCTCTACAGCGGAGGCGAATACTGGCTCTACCGTTACAAGAAATATACTGAAGTCAAACTGGTCTTCGCTCCCGAACAGCAAATCGCTTTCTACGGAGGCGACCCGGATAACTTCACCTATCCTCGCTACGACCTGGACATGGCCGTCTTCAGGGCTTACGAGAACGGTAAGCCGGCCAGGGTGGCCCACTACCTGAAGTGGAGCGCCAACGGCGCGGCCGACGGCGAACTGGTCTTCGTCTCCGGCCATCCCGGTTCGACCAACCGCCGGATGACCATGGCCCAGCTCTATTACCAGCGCGATTTTTCTTATCCCAGCCGGCTGGCTTCCTTGAAGCGCAGGCTGAACATCTGCCGGGCCTACGCCGCCCTGGGCCCGGAACAGGCCCGTCAGGCCGCCGGTCAGATCTTCGGCATCGAGAACAGCTTGAAAGTTACGGCCGGCGAATATGAGGGGCTGAAGAACCCGCAGTTGATGGAAAAGAAAGCAAGGGAGGAGAAAGAGTTCCGCGGCCTGATCGAGTCCAAGCCCGAGCTCAAACAGGCTTTGGGTGACTCCTTTGAGGCCATTGCTACCTCCCTTGAAAAGCTGAAGCCGCGGCTTAATGAGTTGAACTATCGCCGTATGCCCGGCCCGAGCTTGGGCGGGATCGCCCTGCAGATCGTGAGGCTGGTGGCCGAGGTCAAAAAGCCCGATGGGCAGCGCCTGGAAGGTTACCATGACTCTCAGCTCGACTCGCTCAAGTTCCGGCTTTTCTCGCCGGCGCCCGTCTACCCGGGCCTGGAAGAGGCCTTGGGCATTGACACTGTGAAACAGATGGTCGAAAAGCTCGGCCCCCAGGACCCCTTTGTCAAAGCGGTCCTGGAGTTCGGCCCTACGCCGGAAGAAGCGGTCAAGGCCCTCCTGGCCGGCACCAAGCTGGCTGACCCGAATGTGCGCAAAAGCCTGGTGGCCGGCGGCGAGAAAGCCGTGGCTGCCTCGACCGACCCATTCATCGTCCTGGCCCGCCAAGTGGATCCCATCCTGCGCGAAATGATCAAGTGGCAGGAGGACAACATCGACAGCTTCACCCGGCCGGCCGGGGAAAAGATCGGACAGGCGCTCTTCGCCGTTCACGGCAAGTCTCTCTATCCCGACGCCACCTTCACCCTCCGCCTGACCTACGGCGCCGTGAAAGGCTATCCCATGAACGGCACGCTGGCTCCCTCCAAGACAACTTTCTACGGGCTCTACGACCGGGCCATGAGCTTCGACGACAAACCGCCCTTCAACCTGCCCAAGCGTTACCTGGAGGGCAGGGACAAGCTCGACCTGTCCACCCCGCTCAATTTCGTCTGCGCCCTCGACATTATCGGCGGTAATTCCGGGTCGCCCGTCATCAACCGCAACGGGGAGCTGGTCGGCCTGGTCTTCGACGGCAACATCGAGAGCCTGGTCGGCCGGTTCATTTATGACGAGACCGCCAACCGCTGCGTGGCGGTGCACTCGGCGGCCATGATCGAAGCCCTGAAGAAGCTCTACGGCGCCGAAAACCTGGCCAAAGAGATCCTGGGCGAAAAATAGCTGTCAGATCGACGGGATTTTTTTGAAGGGACGCGGCGCCCCCGCGTCCCCTTTTTTTGCCGGGTTATCTGGGCAATTCAGGCGACCTCTGCTATTAACACAATCCTGATGAAGGGCTAGATTTGCGGCAAAGAGTCAGGGTTTGAGAGTGAAGGCTGAAAAACAAGTCCTCCGGTGGTGGGTATCATCCCTCAGCGATCCCCGTTCTCCCGAACAAAAGTTCGCCTTCGGCCAGATGCCGCCGACCGAAGCTTTTTTCAATCGGAGGAGGGCACCAGGACCTTCAACAAACGAACCAGTTCGGGGATTTCCTGGACCACCAAATCCCAAATACGTTCGTGCTTGATCTCCCCGTACTCATGGGCCAGGATGTTTCTCAAGCCGATGATCCGCCGCCAAGAGATTTCGGGATGGCGGGCTTGAAACGGTTCCGAAACTCTTCGGGCGGCCTCGCCGATGATTTCCAGGTGTCGCTCGACGGCGCCTCGGAGCATGCGGTCTCGGAAATAATCCTCCGCATTCTTCTCCTGTATGAAGTCCAGAATCGCCCGGGCAGCATCCAGCATGTCCCAGAGGGGGGCCGCGTCCTTGAGATCACTAGGCATAGACAACTTTGGAAGTGGAAAGAATCTGCCGGCGTCGGAAAGGATTTCGAATCGCGCTCTTCTCGACGAGGTCAACCTCTCTTCCGAACAGGGATTTCAATTCCTCAACCATGTCCACCCAATCCCATGCCGTCAGCCCCCGGGAGGGCTCGATTTCGACCAGAATGTCGATATCGCTATCGGGTCGGAAATCATCCCGCAGGACAGACCCAAAGAGCGATAATTCCCGAACCCCCCATTTCCGACAGAAAATTGCCACTTTTTCCTTGGAAAAAGACATATCTTTATCCATTCTCTCGCCGTGTACTAAAAATTATACAACGATCAAAAATAGCTGTCAAAGACATTCATCGGCTAGCATGCAATTCTTCTTCCGGGGCACCTGACAATTGTGACCAGCTTCCCCTGTATACGCAGCCTAGCGAGCACAGCCGGGGAGGAGCCGCGAAAGGACCCCACCATAAACTGACCTAGCACCGGAAAAGGAATTGCTTCCCATCGGTTATGACCCGCCGCGACTGAGCAATCCAGCGGCCCGGCTGAGGCCGACAAGAACCGCCACAACGCGACATCACCCCCGGCATCGCCTCCGGGCCGCTGCTTGACTTCGGCTTGCGGAGGGGAATATATTTTTGACGCACTTGGACGTGGGGATCAGGCTTTAGGGAGAACCGACATGCCGGTAGAAGCACATTATCTGCATACCCGGGGCAGAGTACTCGAAGACCTCTTCTTTTTTAAGCAGGACATTGTCCTGACTGAAAAAAAGCGGCAGCTCCAGAAAATGCAGCTTAATCTCAAAACGTTGTCGGGAATTTCGGGAATCACTAATGAGGTGATCCTGCGGAAACTGACCGAGCTGAATATCCAAGTTGAAGTGCTCGCCACTCTCTCTATCATTCCGCTCGTCGAAGTAGCCTGGGCGGATGGGATAATCGACGACAAAGAGCGGGAAGCCATCCTTCAAGAAGCGGAGAGCTTCGGAATTTTCGAGGGGCAGGCCAACCGCAGCCTGTTCGAGCATTGGCTCCGGAATCAGCCGCCCAAGGAAATGATCGAGTCGTGGATTTTTTACATGCAGGGCCTTTGTCAGCTGCTCAACGAAAGCGAGCGCCGGGCGCTTAAGTCGGACCTTCTCCAACGCGTCAGAAAGGTCGTGGAAGCCGAAGGCGGGAAACCGGGTGCAAAACCCAGAGTCTCGCGCCGAAAAAATGACGTGTTGCTTAGGCTGGAGAGGGCCTTCGAACCGTAGGATGTAAGCGGCTCTTTTCCGAAAAAAGAAATCATCTTCACATCCCGCTAGATCAGATAATAATAGAGTTAAACCGGCCCGACCCCAAAGTCTATTCAGCGGCTTAAAAGGGACAATTTCGCCGGCTTGACACGGCGGGGGGATTACGATATTTTCACCTCCGACTTGCATTTCTGATTGAATTCCGCGCGCGAACATGAAAACGATAGGAAAATACAAGATCTTGGCCGAGTTGGGCCGGGGCGGGATGGGCGTCGTCTATAAGGCCCTTGACCCCGACATCAACCGCGAGGTGGCCATCAAGACCATCTCCGAAAGCCTGCTGGACCAGGCCGCCGAGGGCGGCAACCTGATGGAGCAGTTCCTGAACGAGGCCCGGGCCGCCGGCCGGCTTTCCCACCCCAACGTCGTTGCCATCCATGAGGCCGGCCGCCAGGAGGGCCAGGCCTACATCGTCATGCAGTTCATCGAGGGCCAGAGCCTGCGCCGGATGATCGAAGCGGGCCGCACCTTCACCCTGGAGGAGGTCCTCCGCATCATTACCGGCGTCTGCTCCGCCCTGGATTATGCCCACCGCAACGGCATCGTCCACCGGGACATCAAGCCCGATAACGTCCTGCTGGACAAAGAAGGCCGGCCTTATGTGGCCGACTTCGGGATTGCCCGCATCGAATCGGCCGCCCGGACGCAGCAGGCCGCCCAGACCACGGCCACGCCCAGTTACATGTCGCCCGAACAGGTTAAGGGCCAAAAAATCGACCGCCGCTCCGATATCTTTTCCCTGGGGGTCATCCTCTACGAGCTCCTGGCCGGCAAGCGGCCCTTCACCGGCGAGAACATCGGCGCCATCATGAACAAAATCATGGCCAGCGAGCCCGAGCCGGTGGACAAGGTCCGCCGCGGCCTGCCGGCCGGCTTAGCGGCCGTGGTCAAGAAGGCCATGGCCAAGAACCCGGAGGACCGCTACGCCTCCTGTGCCGAGGTGTCCGGCGCCCTGAGGACATTTCTCCAGGCCGGCGACCAGACCATCAGTTTCGACACTCAGAAAGTCCAACTGACTCAAACTCAGCCCATCGGGTTGAGGAAGCTTCTTGCCTCGCGCTGGAAATGGGCCTGGCTGACGGGCACGGCCGCCGTCCTGGTCGGCTTGGCCCTTATCCTGGCCAACACCGTCTTCAAGCCCGAAGGGAAATACGCTCCCATCCTGTCCCTGGTCCAGTTTGATTACAGCGCGCCCGACGTGCCGGCCAACCTGATGGAATACCTTCTCAACCGCGGCCTGAGCGCCTCGACCACGCTGCCCGTATTCACCCAGGACGATTTCAGCTACTACAAGAAGACAACCCAGCCCCAGGAGGAGGTCCTGCCGCCTCAGGTCAGCCTGTCCGGCCAAGTGACTCCGGGGGTGGCCGGGTTCGACGTCCGGGTGACGGTCGTCAACAAACGCTCCACCGTGGAGCAAGTCTTCAACTGCCGCGGCTTCCACGACCTGCTGGCCAACCAGGTTGACCGCATCCTGGATTTCATCTCCCGCCACAGCGGGGGGACGGTGGGCCGGGTCGAGGCCGGCCGCGCTTTCACCAAGATCTGCACCGATAACTGGGACGCCCTGGACCATTTCCTCAAAGGTGAGGCAGCCTGGGCCAAGCTGGATTCGGACAAGGCCTATGGCGAGTACAGGACGTCCATCGAGCACGACCCGGACTTCAGCCCGGCCCGCTTAAGGCTGGCCGACGTCCAGATCTTTCGGGGCGACCGCGAAGAAGCGGCCAAGGAGTTGGAAGCGGCCCGGCAGAAGAGCGACCGGCTCATCCGCCTCGACCTGCTGCGGCTGCAGGCCCTGGACGCCCGCCTCAAGTCCAACCCCTCCGCCGAGCGGGAATCGCTCCGCCAGCTGGTCGAAGCCTTCCCCATGAAGCAAGAGTACCATTACGAATTCGCCGAGTCCTACTTCCATTCAGCCGAGGCCGAGGAGGCCATTAAGCACTACCTCAAGGCCCTGGAGCTCAACCCCTTCTACGCCCTGGCCCATAACCACATCGCCTTCTGCTACGCCTGGCTGGGCGATCATGCCCAAGCCGAGAAACATTTCCTGAAATACGTGGAATTAGACAACACGGCCAATGCCTACGACAGCCTGGCCTCGGGCTACATGTTCGCCGGCCACCTGGACAAGGCCGTGGCCGCCGTGGAGAAAGGCCTCCAGCTTGATCCCAACCTGGACTATCTTTACGGCAACCTGGCCTCCAATGACATAGTCAGGGGCGCTCTGGTCAAGGCCCGGGAAGCCCTCGACCGCGAGGCGGCGGTTTCCAGCCGGGAAACGACCCGCCTATCGGTCAGCTTCGATAAAGCCATGGTCCATTTTCTGTTGGGCAATTTCGGCGCCGCCGAGGCTCTGCTGGCCGGCTTGCGCAGCACCTATAGCGGGCCTTCCTATGCCGGCCGGCTGGACGAAAGCCCCAACCTTCCCTTCTGGCTGACGGGGGTCATTGCCGCGCAGAAAAATGACCGGACCATCCTGCAAAAAATGGCCGAGGCCCTCGAGCAGAAGGTCCGCCAGGGCAACGTCAACGCCACCAATTTCTTCCCCATCTACAAGCTCAGCCTCCACCTCAAGCTGCTGCAAGCGGCCGCAGCGGCCAACGACACGGAGATGCAAACCCTGGTCGAGGAGATGGAACGGATAAAGACCAAGCTGGGCTACTGGAGCTCGATCTACAACCTGCCCTACTTTCTGACCCAGGACGCCGAAATCCTGATCGGGTTCACCAAAATCGGCCCCCCCGGCGGGCTGTACAGCGAGAGCCAGGCCGGCCTCAGCATCCTCAACCAAGCCCGCCGGCTGCTCCAGGAGGCCTTGGCCTATGATTCGAATTATGCGCCGGCCCGGATCGCCCAAGCCCGGCTTCTGCTCAAGACAGGCGATAAATCGGGAGCGGCCAAGGAGCTTGAGGCGGCCCGCCGGCTGATCGAGCCCGCGGACCGCGATTATCTACTGAGGCGAGAGCTCGAGCGGCTGGAGCGCGAACGCTAGGGCCATGACCGGCCTGTGGATCGGACTGCTCAACTTCTTCTCCAACCTGGAATTCCGCATTGCCGACCGGCTGGGCGAGGCGCCGGCCATCCTCTTCCACTTCTTCGTGTTTTGGATCCTGCCCGTCGTCTTTCTCTATCTTCCGGTCCGCTTTTTCTCCTTAGTGGGCATCGGCCTGGCCGTATTCTACATTTTCATTCTTATCGGCGACATCTTCTTCTCCGTGTTCGGCCATGAAAAGCTGGAGAAGAAGCGGGGCATGATCGACATCACCAGCGTCCAGGAGATCAAGCAGGAGATTATCGGCGCCCTAGTCAAGTACTTCGGCGGGGTGGTCAGCTTCGCCACCATCTTCAACGGCCTGCAGATCTTCCTCAAGGGGCAGGCCTTCGCCGTGCCCAACCCCTCGCCTTTCCCCTACTTCGACCTGTTCTACTTCAGCGTGGTCACTATCGCCACCGTCGGCTACGGCGACATCCAGCCCATCCATTGGGTTTCCCGGGCCTTCACCATCACCGAGATCATTTTCGGCCTGGGGTTCGTCCTGCTGCTGTTCACCATGCTCATCTCGGTTTACATTGACATCCAGCAGAAGAAAAGGGTCAAATAAACATGCGCGATTGTCAGGCACCCCGGGAAAAGAATTGTTTCCTTGAATAGGAGTTTTGAGAGGATGGTCCTGCTCAGAAAAAAGAAGGAAAACGGCGAATCGGGCCAGATCGTCCAGCTGACGATCACGACCGGCAACAACGACACCGAGGACTTCCCCGGTAAAGTTTTCTACCTGCCGTGCGGGAACAACTTCATCGGCCGCGACCCTCTCTGCGAAATCGTGCTCAACTCCAAGACGGTATCCCGCAAGCATGCCAACCTCAAGGTCAGTTACGACCGGAAAAACTACTCCCTGCACGACCTGGGCAGCGCCAACGGCACCATCGTCGGCCGGGCCCACCTTCACAACGACAAGAAAGAGATCAAGTCGGGGGACGAATTCCAGGTCGGCGAGATCATCCTTAAGCTGTTGGTCATCGACCAGGACGAATCCCTAAAAACCATGAACGTCAAATCGGCCGAGGCCGGCCCGACGGAGGAAAAATGACCGCCGGCCGGGCAGCCGAGGACGCGCTGCGGCAGCGGCTCCTCGGCCTGGTCGACGCCTATCCCGGAAAACGAGTGACCGTCTGGGGCGACCTCATCCTGGACGAATACCTGTACGGGACGACCCGCCGCGTATCGCGGGAGGCGCCGGTGCTCATCCTCAAATACGCCGGCAGCGAGTACTCGCTGGGCGGGGCGGGAAACGCCCTGCTCAACCTGAAAGCGCTGGGGGCGGAGGTCGAGCCGGTGGCCGTAATCGGCCGGGACGAAGCCGGCCGCCGGGTCCTGGAGATACTGAACGGAAACCGAATTCCGGCAGCCGGCATCCTCAGCCAGCCCGGCTTCCGAACGCCGGTCAAGACCCGCATCCTGGCCGGTGAAGAGAACACCCGCAAGCAGCAGATCCTGCGCCTCGACCGCGAAAGCACGGTGCCGGCCGCGGACGAGGTCAAAGAGGCCGCGTTCGGCGCTCTCCGCCGGGCGGCCCGGAATTGTGCGGCCCTCCTCATTTCCGACTACAACTACCTGACCGTTCAGGAAGACGTCTTCCGCCGCGTCCTGCCCCTTTTCCGCAAGGCTCGCAAAATAGTGACCCTCGATTCCCGTTTCAGGCTGCTGCGCTTCCCGGGTGTCACGGCCGCCACCCCCAACGAACCGGAGGCCGTGGAGGCGGCCGGAACAGAGATCGGCGACGACCTGCGCGCGCTCAGCAGAGCGGGCCGCCTGATCTTGAACCGGCTCGGCTCGCCGGCTCTGCTCCTCACCCGCGGGTCGAGGGGCATGGCCCTCTTCGAGAAAGGCCGGCCGCCCTATCTCCTGCCGGTGCACGGCACGACCGACATCGTGGACGTGGCCGGCGCGGGCGACACGGTCATCAGCGTGTTCACCCTGGCCTTGGCCTGCGGCGCCTCCTTCCGGGAAGCGGCCGTCCTGTCCAACATCGCCGGCGGGCTGGCGGTCATGAAGAAAGGGACCGCCGTCCTCAGCCCGGCTGAGCTCAAGCAGGCGGTGACGGCCGAGACGTGAACAAGCTCCAGACGCTCGCCCGGCTTCAAGACATCCTGGCCGAAGCAAGGAAAAAAGGCCGGCGAGTCGTCCTGGCCAACGGCTGCTTCGACCTCATCCACGCCGGACACATCCGCTATCTCAAAGGGGCCAAAGAGAAAGGCGACATCCTGGTCCTGGCCTTGAACTCTGATCAATCAGTCAGAAACCTTAAGGGCCCGGGCCGGCCCATCCTCTCCCAGAAGGAAAGGGCCGAGATCCTCGGCTCTTTCACCTTCGTGGATTACCTGGTTATCTTCGACGAGCCCAACGTGGAGAAGCTCCTGGAAGCCCTCAAGCCCGACGTCCACGCCAAGGGCTCAGACTACACCGAAGAAACCGTGCCTGAAAAGGAGACAGCCCGCCAAGTCGGCGCCGCGGTAGCCATCGCCGGCGGGCCCAAGATTCGGAACACCCGTGACATCATCAAGTCTATAGCCGAAGGGGCGGTGGCCGGGGGGGGCCGGGCTGGAAAGGATCCGGAGGCCCAAGCCGCGGAGGAGTATCTTTTTATCCGGCTCAGCTCGCTGGGAGATATCATCCATACCCTGCCCGCTTTTTCCGCTCTGCGCCGCCATCGGCCCGAGGCCCGGATCACCTGGGCAGTGCAGCGGCCCGGCAAAGTCATCCTGGACCTCGTGCCCGGGCTCGACCGCGTCCTTGTCCTGGACAAGGGCCGCTGGCTGAGGCAGCTGCGAACGGCTAGGAGCAAGGATTTTATTGCTCTGGATTTCCAGGGGTTGGTCAAGTCAGGGCTGATCGCCTGCCTCTCCGGAGCGCGCCGCCGTATCGGGTTCGACCGCCGTAACCTTAAGGAACCGCTGGCCGGCGTCTTCTACACCGAAAGGCTGGGAAAGATTCCCGAATCAGGCCAGGTCATCTCCAAAAACCTTCAGCTTCTGACCCGGCTGGGCATATGGGAACGCGTCTATGATTTTCCCCTGGTCATTTCCCAGGAGGCCTCGGCGCGGGTCCGCTCAGCTTTAGCCGAGCTCGGTTTCCGCAAACAAAAAGGCCGAAAGCTCGTTGTCTGCAACGTCGGAGCGGCCTGGGAGACCAAGCGCTGGTTCCCCGACCGCTGGGCCGCTTTTCTGGAGAAGATGAAGGCCAAAGACCTCTTCCTGCTCCTGCTGTGGGGCAACAAGGATGAACAGCGCTTGGCCGAGGAGGTTGGCCGGAGGTCGGGCGTCCCTCTGGCGCCGTACCTTTCCGTCGTAGAGGTCATGGCCCTTCTCAAGGAGTCCGACCTGCTGGTCAGCGGCGATACGTTCGCCCTGCAGGCTGCCTGCGCCCTAGCCGTTCCCGTAGTCGGCCTATTCGGCCCGACCAATCCCAAGCGCAACGGCCCGTTCTCCGAAAAGGACCTAGTCGTCACTCATGAGCTCCCCTGCAGCGCGTGCTACCGGCGGTCATGTTCCAGCCTGGAATGCTTGAAACGCATCCGGGTTGAAGAAGTTGTTGAGGCGGTGCTCGTGAGGCTCGAGGGTGCGGGCCGTGCCTGAAAGCCGCCTGCTGCGGTTCGTTTATCGCTGGCGGGTGCGGACCGCCTTCTTCGCCTTCCTCATCACCCTGGTCCTGGCCAAGCCGACCGTCTGCTCCATTTTGATCGGAATCGGGATAAGCCTCATCGGGCTGGCCATCCGGGCCTGGGCCTCGGGACATTTGAAAAAGGAAAAGGAGCTGGCCGTCTCCGGGCCTTACCGCTACACCCGGAATCCCCTCTACCTGGGCAATTTAATCCTCGGTGTCAGCCTCGCGGTGGGCGGCCATTCCTGGTGGGTGTTCGGTATTTTCGTCGTCTATTTCTTGATGTTCTATCCGGCCATCATCTATACCGAGAGGGAGAGGCTTAAGCGGCTTTTCCCGGGTCAATACGACGAGTACTGCCGGTTCGTTCCCCTGTTTTTCCCCTTCCGCCGGCCCTGGCCCCGCCAAGAGGCCCCTCCTTTTAGCCGGGCGCTTTACCGCAAGAACAGGGAGTACCGGGCGCTCATCGGAGCGGCTGTGTTCTGGCTGATCATGGCCGGCAAAATCATTTTTCACTTGTGAACAATGCCCCCAGGGCATAAAAACAATATGCCGACAGAAAGAAGAATCGAGCGGGTCCGACGAGTGCTTGACCTCAGGCAGCCCGACCTGCGGGTAGTCTTCGAGTCAGTGGCCAACGTCCACAATGCTTCGGCCGTGCTGCGGACGTGCGATGCGGCCGGCGTCCTCCACGTCCATCTCATCGGCCCTGGAGAGGAGGCCTTCCCTATCAATACCGCTATTTCCACTCGGGCCGACAAATGGGTCGAGCTGCATTTCCATCCGACCTTGGCCGATTGCCTGAGTGAGCTTCGGAAGGCAAGCTTCCAGATTGCCGCTGCCTGCCTGGAAGAAGGTTCGCTCCCCCACACCGACCTGGATTACACCCGGCCCACGGCCATCATCTTCGGCAACGAATCCGAGGGCATTAGCCGGGAGGCCGCGGAGGCGGCGGACATCCGGGTCAAGATCCCCATGTTGGGCATGGTCCAGAGCTTGAACCTGTCCGTCTCGGTGGGCATCATCCTCTACGAAGCCCTCAAGCAGAGACAGGCCAAGGGATTATTCGGGCGGAGAAGGCTTGGGGATGAGGAGTTCGACCGGCTCTATCGCAGGTGGCTCAATCCCAGCCAAAGCGACAAGACTGAGACGCAAGGCACCAAAGCCAAATAAAAGTTTGGAAACAAAAAAAGGGAGGGGACGCATCCCCTCCCTGTAAACGGATCCAGACTTAGATCCTCTGTAGTGGCCAATTCCGGTACGTCGTTCGGAACCCTTGTTTCAACTCCTGGCCGAACTTCTTCCGGCTCTCTTCCAGTTGCTTGGCGTTCTCTTCCTCCCATTCTTTCCGCGATTTCTCGAGCTCCTTCATCTGCTGGTCATAGTTCTCCCGGAGGCTTTTCAGCAGCTTTTGGTCGGGCTCAGAGAGCCGCTGCAGGCCCCTGAAATATCCCTCGTCCAGCATCCCGATCAAGCCCCCCGTTTCCTGTTCGGCGACCTCAACTGGTACGCTCAAGGCTTTCTTGTCCCTCATATACTCGACCTTGACCTTGTCGCCCTTCTTCTTGGTCTGGATCACCGCGCTCAGCTCGCCGACGGTAGCCACCCGCTTCCCGTCCGCTTTGAAAATGACGTCGCCCACCAGGAGCCCGGCCTTCTCCGCCGGCCCGTCCTTGGTCAGTCGGTTGATGAGCAGTCCGGTGCCGTCCTTCAGTCCGAAATAGCCGGCCAACTCTTTAGTTGTTTCTTGAAGAAAGACGCCGATGAATTTCCGTTTTTCCCACTGGAACGGCCGAGGGGCGGAGGGCCTTTCCATCCTTGGCGGAAGCGGTATTTTCGGAGGTAGGGGGAAGTCGAACAGCAGGGGAAACTTAATGGCCATCTCTTTGCGGATGTTCTCCTCCGAGTACTCACCCAGCTTGACCTTGACCTCCAGGCTCTTGCCTTCCCGCTCGACGAGCAGCGTCACGTCCTGGCCCGGTTTTTTCTTGCGGATCTCGGAGGCCAGAATCTCGGGGCCGGTCACCGGCTTTCCGTCGATCTTGAGCACCCGGTCGCCCTCGCGGAGCTTGGCCAGGGAGGCGGGGCTGTCCTTGTCCACGTCGGCGATGACCACGTTGTTCTCTTCGTCTTCGGCGATGCCGACACCCAGCCAGCCGCGGGAGACCTTGCCCTTATCCTTGATTTCCTGAAAGACGGCCTTGACCGTCTCTACGGGAACGGCCACGGCCATTCCGGCGGCCGGAGCTTCGCCGCGGCTGAAGGCAAACCCGGAGCCCTCGACCTCCCTCTCGCGGAACTCGAAGACCACGGGGTTATCGTCGAAGTACACGCCGCGCAGCAGGCCGATCATCCGGCCCTCGGCGTCCACGACCGGGCTGCCGCTCGAGCCGGGCACGACCCAAATATTCAGCCGGATCTTCTCCTCGGAGGCCGAGCTGACAATGCCCTGGGTCACGGCCGGGGTATTTTCCGGCGAGATGCTGACTACACCGATCCAGGCGCCCGGCTCCAGGCCTGTCGTGCTGCCCAGGGCCACGGGCGCCGGGGTTTTGTCCTTGACCTTGATCACGGCGATGTGGGTCTCCGGGTCCAGGCCCAGGAGCTCGGCCTGAAGGCGGCGGCCGTCGGCGGTAAGCACGCTGATCTTTTTATCCCATGAAGAAATAAGGGCCGTGGTGACGATGCGGCCCTCGGCGTCCATGATGACGCCGGTGGCCACTTTCTTTCGGCCTTCCCCCCCCGTCTCGACCTTGACCACGGACGGATAGACCGACTTGGTCAGGGCCTCGACCTTCTTTTCTTCCAGGACCGGCCCCGTCGGGGCGGCCCCCATGGACAACACGGCCGCCAGCAAAAATGCGGCCGCGATAACAGTTAAGCGTGTTCGGTGAACCATTACGTTCATCCCTCCTTAATATCGGATTTCCTGATAGGTCTTATCCGAGACGTTCTCCAGGATATAGATCGCTCCCCGGTCCGAGGCGAGACCGCGGACCTCTTGAGAGTAGTTCAGGGGTTCCATGACCCGGATGACCTCGGCCTTCAGGCCGGAGTTACCGGCGCTGCGGTCCAGCCCGGATTCTCTACTCTGCTCGGCCAAGGTGCCCGGCTTTTGCAGGACGAAAATGTTGACCAGGAGGAAACCAATGACCAGGGCGGTCAGGGCACCGGCCAGCGAGAGCCGCAGCCCGAAGAGGGCGGCCGGCGCTTTCGTCCTTTTTAATTGGGCCAGGCGGTCCATCACCCTCCGTTCAAAATCCGGAGGGGCCTTGACCTTTCCCAGTTTTTCCAACAGGTTAAGCTCTTCCATTTTCAAACTCCTTGGCCAGGGCCGGACCGTCGCTGCCGGAAACAGCTTTCTCCAGATATCTCTTCAGCATGTGCCGGCCGCGGCTGATCCTAGCCTTGACCGTGCCCACGGGCCTCTTGATGATCAGGGCGATCTCCTCCTGGGAATAGCCTTCCACATCCTTGAGGATGACCGGAAGCCTGTAGCGCGGGCTGAGGCTGTCCAGGGCCTGCCGCAAGTTGCGGGCCAGCCCCGTGTCCGGGGCGTCCTCGCTGAACGACCCGGCCTGCCAGTCGTTCTGGATGTCTTCCAGGGGGACCACGATCGCCCGG
This sequence comes from Candidatus Aminicenantales bacterium, assembly GCA_049697055.1. GTDB lineage: Bacteria > Acidobacteriota > Aminicenantia > Aminicenantales > JAFGAV01 > JAFGAV01. Next base: position 2,296 of record JBAVVA010000048.1, on the reverse strand, counting down.
CGGCGTTTTTTCAGATCGGTTTTGGCCAGGTTGGCGGCGATGGTGTATACCCAGGAAGAAAAGGCCCCAATTGGCTTGTACTTATCTGCCTTGAAATAGACTCTCATGAACGTCTCCTGGGAGAGATCGACCGCTCTTTCGTATTCGCCGGTCAACTGGTATAGAAAATTCACAATCCTGTCCTTATACAGGCTGACGATCCTGGCGAAGGCCGCCTCATCGCCTTCCTGGACCCTGGACATCAGCTCCTGTTCGTCCATTATCAAATCCTATAACCTTGGAACTAGCCGGAACGTTGCACGGCCGTATCTTATTATCTACAGAATCTCCTTGAGCTTGTCGCGGGATTCGGGGAAGAGGTCGTCGAGGCCGACGGACCGCCACTCGGCATAAGCGCCCATCCAAACAGCGCCTTCCTTGACCCAGCGGACCTCGATCCTGTAGTACTCGCCGGAGAAGCGGATGAAGCGGCGCAGGGCTTGAGCCGCGCCCGAAGAAAACACGACCTCGGCTTCAAGCGACGCTTCTTCCGCTTGGAGGTCCGTCACCCGCGCGCCAAGGACGTGGAGGACGATGCCGCTGTAGGATTCGAAGTAGCCTCGGATCATCTCCTTAGTCGCGGCCTTGTCGCGCCCCTCGAAGTCTCCGTATCTCTCGCTGAGGGCCTCCATGATCCCAGCCGTGTCCTCGTCCTCGGCCAGTTTGGCCATTTGCTTGAACCGGTCGATGAGCCGCTGCTCCTGGCTAACCCCAGCGCAGGAAATAAGCGACAATCCCAACAAAGCGCAGACGACTGCGGCGGCAAATTTGCTTTTTAATATCTTCGGCCGTGAGGGAGGCCGGCCGGCGCTCATCCAGCGCCCCCTCCCCCGCCCCCTCCTCCTCCGCCGCCTCCGCCGCTGAACCCGCCTCCCCCGCCCGAGGAGTAGTGGGTCGCCGCAGCGCTGGCCTGCAGGATGGAGTTGGACATGGATTCGATCCCCTTGATCATGTGCTCGATCCCCCCGCCCGGGCCCAGCCAGCCCGAGCTGCCCGCCCCGTAATACCAAGTGGGGGCGGCCGCCCGCTGGTCGGGCAAAATAACGGGCAGCATCTTGAGGATTTTCTTGGCGCTCCCAAAAACGATCCCGAATACAAGGTAGCTCTCCCAGAGCTTATAGGCCTCGGGCGGGACCTCTTTGAAGTTGGAGAAATCGTGGAGAAAGTTGCGCAGCCCCTTCCAGCGTTCGTTCTCCTCGGCCCAGGCCCTGGCCCGCCGTCTGAGGGATGGGCTGAGGACCATGATCATGATCAAGGCGGCCGGATTAAAGAAAATAATGGCGATGGGCAGGCTCACGGCTAAAAAAATATTCCGGGCCCGGAGGCTCTGGGGCTCGATGAAGCCAAGGAGCTTGGCCTCCTCCTTGACCTTGGATGTCCAGACCTTGTACCACTTCTGGAACTCGAAGGGCTTCTTCTTGAGGTAACCTTTGAGGTCCTCGAGGTCGACCTGCGTCCCCGGCCGGCCAGCCCAAGCCGGCACCTGCTCGAAGAGAAGCTCGAGGTAGTCCCGCTCGAAGGAGAGGAGGGCCCGCTTCGTGTCCACGGTCTTTTTGAGCGTGGCCAGGGTGGTCGTGCCTTCCTTGGAACCGAACAGGCCGCGTTTCTGGGTCGGCCGGTCCTCGAGCTCGACATAGCCCCGCCGGGCCAGGTCGAATAGAGTCGCGGTAAATGAGCGCGGCGTTGGATAGCTGTATCCCGCTTCGTGGACCAAGACTTCGACCAGGGCGGGCGGGAGCTCCGAGGGAGGCTCGCGCCAGTATTCGGGAATCCCCTCGAAACGGTAGTCGCGGCCGACCCGCTTCCAGACCTTATAGTAGATCGCCAACCAGAGGAGAGAGCCGATGATAAGCCAGGCGATCCAGGCGACGGCGATCGTCGTAATCTGGCGACGGCGCCTGGCCCGCTTTTCGGCCGTGCGCTGGACCCGCTCGATCGTTTCCTGGACGAAACGGGCTTCCTCGGCTTTGATCGATGCCCGAGTTCGGCCGGTCCCCGGAAGGCCCTCGACCAGCCCGGCCGGCCAGACCAGCCGGATTTCGACGGACTGATGGGAAGGGACGTCGGTCGCCGTGAAACGGGCCGTCCGGAGGTCCACGATCTCGGCCCATCCGGAGAGCGGCCCGTGTCCGTAGACGAGGAGGTCGTCTCGAGAGAGGACTTCCCGGGGCAGCGAGACCTCGACCACGACCGAGCGGGCGGGTTTATCCCAACCGCTCCCGATCGGCTGCCAGTAGAGCTCGGTCACCTCCGGATA
>JBAVVA010000047.1:0-7887 GCA_049697055.1 Candidatus Aminicenantales bacterium | reverse complement strand
GACCGGCACAAAAGCGGCCGACAGGGCGCCCTCGGCGAAAAGGTCACGCAGCAGGTTGGGAATACGGAAGGCGGCCACGAAAGAGTCTACGTATAGGCCCGCGCCGAATAGATGGGCAAAGGTCTGCTCCCGGATAACGCCGAACAGCCGCGAGACGAAAGTGGCCGCGCTGACGACCGTGGTGGAGCGGGCAATAAGCTCTTTTTGATCTCCCATATTCGGATTGCTTATAACACATTGCAGGCTCCGACCACCAGTGTGTCGAGGCGATGGAGCGCCTTCATCCCGGCGGCGGCCTGGTCCGGCTGGGGGACCGAGGCCTCATCCGGCTTGTCGGACAGGCCGAAGATCAGGGCTCCCTTTTGGCCCAGCCGGGCGGCCGCTTGTTGGACTTCTTGGGTGATGACGATGCGCTCGTCGAGCGTCTGCTCGAGGGGGCCATCGGGGAAGCCCCCGAAGCAGGCCGCCGTGGCCAGGTATTCGTTCGACCGAAACTTTTTGAAGGGGGTGGGATCGCCTTCCCGGAAGGTACGGCACACTTCGTCGTGCAGGGGACCGAGGCCCGTTCGAGCCAAGTCAGGCCGGAGCTTCTCCATCCGAAAGATGAAATCATCAAAAGCCCGCATCGCACCGGCCCGGACCTGTCCGGCCAATTCCTCCAATCCGCAGAGGCCCGCCCCCAGCATCAGACATATATAGGCCAGATAGTCCTGATTATCGGCGGTGAAGGGATGATAGGCGGGCTTTTTCAACTCGGCGTAGGCCGCCTCGAGAGCCCTGTTATCGAAGCCCGGCCCCAGACAGTCGGCTACGGTGCGCTTGATGCTCTCCAGCCTCACCCTATCGATCACCCGGTCGTTGCGGCCTTTGGCCCCGATAGCCGTCTTGTCCATGTCGATCACCACGGCCGTGGCTTCATCCAGCCCGAACCCTTGGTCTTTTTCAAGCTGTTCGATGAAATCGAACAAGGACGACCAGCGATTGGCCAGATAGAGCCTGCCCTGGACTTGGACCCGGGGCGGCCGGGTCATTTCCTCTTGGCCGATAAAGGCCCAGCCGGGCCATCGGCCCGCTGCGCAGATGTGGAGGAAGGCTGTGCCGTCGTTCATCTGAGTATCGCCGATGTAGACCAGCCTCTCGATGGATTGTCCGGGCAGCTCCAACCAGCGGGCGCGGCGCAGCAGCTCGGCAACAAAGCGGCCGTAGTGTGGATCGGTTTTGCGGGGAAGCGTCTTTTCCCTGAGCCCGAGGATCGGCCGCAGATCCTCAAACGAGGGCAGGCGCGGGTCGGCCGGCTGGAGGCGGCGATAAATGATGAAATCTCCCCAGATGTCGGAGAGCGAAGCAAGGCCGCCGACCCGGTACTTCGTCTCTAGGCGGAAATCCATTTCTGTGCCACCAGGAGCTCGGCGTTGTGGATGGCCCCGCCGGCCGCGCCGCGGACAGTGTTGTGTCCCAGCACTACGAATTTATAGTGGAACAAGGGGCAGGGCCGCACCCTCCCCACCGAGACGGCCATTCCCCCTCCCGCCTGACGGTCACGCACAGGCTGCGGCCGGTCGCTTTCCGTCCGGACAATGACCGGCCGGGCGGGAGAGCTGGGAAGAGCGGCTGTCTCAGGGGGACTTTTATAATCACGCCAAGCGGCCAGGACCTCCTCCTGGGGGGGACGGCGGTCGAATTCGACCGAGATGCATTCGGTATGGCCGTTGGATACCGGGACACGATTGCACTGGGCACTGACGGCAAAAGAAGCCTCTTCGACGGCGCCCTGGCTGAGCCTTCCCAGGAGCTTTCGCGACTCGCGCTCCATCTTATTTTCTTCGCCGTCGATGAAGGGGATGACGTTGTCCAGGATGTCGGCCGCAGGCAAACCCGGGTAGCCGGCCCCGGAAACGGCCTGCAGGGTGACCACGAAAAGTCGGCGCAGGCCGAAGGCCTGCTGCAAAGGCTTGAGCGCCAGGACCAGCTCCGTGGTCGAACAATTGGCGCTGGTGGCGATGAATCCTTCTCCTCCGCGCCGACGGCGCTGCTTCAGTATCAGGGCGGTGTGGTCAAAATTGACCTCCGGCACAAGGAGCGGGACATCCGGGTCCAAGCGGTGTGGGGCGCTGTTGGAGCAGACGGCATATCCGGCCCGGGCCATATTCTCTTCAATCGGCTCTGCCACCGAGGAGGGCAGGGCCGAGAAGACCAGCCGGCAATCAAAGGCCGGCCCGGTTTCAGGCTGGAGGGGCTGCACGACGAGGTCGCCCACGTTATCGGGCATGGGCCAGGGGAGCAGCCAGCGGCAGGCCTCAGCGTAGCGTTGTCCGGCCGAACGGTCGGATGCGGCCAGGGCCTTGACTTCGAACCAGGGATGGCCGGCCAGCAGGTGGATGAAATGCTGGCCGACCATGCCCGTGGCGCCCAGGATTCCGACGGGGAGGCGGCTCATTAAAGTGCACCGTCTTTTAAGTTCTTGGTCGAATTCTCCAGCCCCAGCTCGCGATGCAGGAAGCGCACCGTGTCTTCCATCTGCTCTTCGGGGATGCAGAAGGAGATACTGTTCTCGGTGGCCGCCTGGGTCACGGCGATGACCCGGGCCCCGCGCTTGCCCAAGGCGGCAAAGGCGTGAGAGACTGCCCCCACTTCGTTCCAGCCGGGAACGCCCACCACCGATATGGTGGCCACCTTTTCCTTCACTCCCAAGCTCGAGTCCGAGTGGCTGCCGAATTCGTTATGGAGGACCTTGAGGCAGTGGGCCTGGTCCTGCTCCCTCACCACCAGGTTCAGCCTGTGCTCGGCCAGGGACTGGGAGAACATCGGCACTTCCAGCCCGCCCTCGCTCAAGCGCTGGAGGGCGCGGGCGGCCAGGCCGAGCGTCCAGCCGTCGTCCCGGCCCAGGACGACCAAGCTCAGCCCGGAAGAGGAGATGATGGCCGGCAGCGCCCGGCGGCCGGGGCTGGGGGTTTTGACGATGAGCGTGCCGGGATGCTGGGGATGGAATGAGTTGAGGATGCGGAGGGGGATGCCGCCGTCGATGACCGGCCCGATGGCCTTGGGATGGAGCACGTCCGCTCCGTAATAGGCCAGTTCAGCGGCTTCGGCATAAGACAGCTCGGCCAGGGTGCGGGCTTGAGGGACTATGTTCGGGTCGGCGGTCAGGATGCCGTCCACGTCGCTCCAAATCCAGACCTCATCGGCTTCCAGCCCCGCGCCGATGATAGCCGCCGAGTAGTCGCTCCCCCCGCGGCCCAGGGTGGTGGGGATGCCCGATTCCGTGGCGCCGATATAGCCGGTAATGACCGGGATGATATCCCTCTCCAGGAGGGGCTTCACTCTTTCCTGCAGCCGCTGTCGGGTCAGGTCCAGGAGCGGCGAGGCGGCCCCGAAACGGTCGTCGGTGACGATGAGCTCGGCGGCGGACAGGGCTTGGCTGCGCAGCCCCCGCTGGCGGAGGACCGCGGCCAGAATGCCGGATGAAAGCTGTTCGCCGAAAGAGGCCACCGCGTCGCTCCCGCGGGCGGTGAGCTCTCCCAGCACGGCCAGGCTCCGATAGAGCCGCTCCAGCTCATGCAGCCGGTCCTCGATGAACCCGCTCATTTCAAGGCGTTCGGCGTTCCGGCTCAACAAGCTTTCCACCACGGCCAGGTGCCTCTCCAGCAGGCCGGCCTTGACCTGGCGGTAGAGGCTGGCCTTTCCCTCGGCCGCCGCGCGGCTTCCGGCTATCAATTGATTGGTCACTTGGCTCATGGCCGAAACGACGACCACCGACCCCGGCCGCTCCAGGCTCTTGGTCCGGAGATGATGCTCGGCCACAATATCGGCCGCGTTGGAGAATCTTTGGGCATCGCCCAGCGATGTTCCGCCGAATTTGTGCATAATCATTGTCCCTATCCTCCTTCACAGGCCGGCCAGGGCTTGGTCCAGGTCGGCCAGGATGTCGCGGGCATCTTCGATGCCCAGAGCGTAGCGGACCAAGTTGTCGGAGATACCCGAGGCCTGCCGCTCCTCAGGGTCGAGGGAGATGAACAGGGCCTGTTGTTGGGCGATGCCCTCCACGCCGCCCAGGGTGGGGCCCAGGTAGGGCAGGCGAAGCCGGTCGATGAACCTGGCCGTCCTTTCCATATCGCCTTTGATCTCGAAGCTGACCACGCCGCCGAAACCGCTCATCAAACGCCGGGCCATGGCATGGTCGGGGTGACTGGGCAGGCCGGGATAATAGACGCGGCCGACGGCCGGGTGGCCTTCCAGGAATTCAGCGACCTGCTGACCGTTCTCGTTCTGACGCCTCAGGCGCAGGTCGAGCGTTTTAAGGCCGCGCAGGGCGAGATACACCTCCTGCGGTCCGGCCACGCCTCCCATGATGCCTCGGAATTCTTTGACCTTATCCAGAATCTGGCGAGAGCCGACCACGGCTCCGCAAATCACGTCATTGTGACCGGCCAGGTATTTGGTCACGCTGTGGAAGACCAGGTCCAGGCCCCACTCCAAGGGCCGCAGGTTGACCGGCGTGGCGAAGGTGCTGTCCACGGCCGTAAGGATGTGGCGGGGCTTGGCCAGGTCGGCTAGTCTCTGGAGGTCCATGACCCGCAGGTAGGGATTGGTGGGAGCCTCGGCCAGGACCAGCCGGGTTGTAGGCCGCAAGGCGGCGGCCAGGGCGGCCGGGTCATCGACCGGCACTAGGCTGGCCTCGATGCCCCATCGAGGAAGCACATTCTGGACAAACTCCTTGGTGCGGCGATAGACCCCTTGGACCAAGACCATGTGGTCGCCGCTGGACAGCAGGGCCATCAGGGTGGAGGTGATGGCGCACATACCGCTGGAATAGAGCAGGCATTGCTCCCCGCCCTCCAAAGCGGCGATCTTCCGTTCCAAGGCGGATTGGGTCGGGTTGCTGTAGCGGCCGTACTCGTCCCGCAGCTCCTGGTCTCCGGCGGCTTTGGCCCGCATGAACTTCAGGATCTCGGCGGTGTCTTTGAAGGTGAAGGTCGAGGTCTGGACCACAGGCATAGTCAAGGAACCGTAAGGCTTGCGCCTGACCTCCCCGGCGTGGACCGCCAGGGTGGAGAAGGTTTTGTTGTCCGTCATGATTTTCCTCCTGTTCAAATCGAGCCAAAAAAAAGCCTCCCGATTGGGAGGCTTACAGCCTAAGGGAATCTTTAGGGGGTTTTTATGCTGGGCTCATCCCAACCGCCTGGGTTGCTCCTGTACCAGGAGCGTCCGCATGACCATGGTCATGGCCAGGCGATTGAGCGATTCCAGTTTTTTCATTTCCTGTCAACTCACGTTTGCAGGTTTAATAGCGCGCACTTTACCACGCTTAATAGAAATTGTCAAGAAGCCGAATGTGTCGAATGTGTCATTTGCAAATATTTGACATTTGGGGCCATTAAAGGTATTCACTCGATGAGATCGGGCATGAAAATCCGTCAGAGCATCGAACAGCTCGAGAAGCAGATCCTCTCGCCCAAAGCCTGTCTCAGCCTCAACTCCAAAGGCCGGTCCAGGCCGGAAGCCGACCATCCTCTGCGCACGGCTTTCCAGAGGGATCGCGACCGTATCCTTCACTGCAAATCTTTCCGCCGTTTGAAGCATAAGACCCAGGTGTTCCTGGCTCCCTTCGGGGACCACTATCGGACGCGGCTGACCCACACCCTGGAGGTGTCGCAGATTGCCAGGACCGTAGCCCGGGCCGTGAGGCTCAACGAGGACCTGACCGAAGCGATCGCCTTGGGACATGACTTGGGCCATACGCCCTTCGGCCATTCGGGGGAGGAGACGCTGCGCAGACTTTTGCCGGGAGGGTTCAGCCATTCGGAGCAGAGCCTGAGGGTGGTGGATAAGCTCGAGTACGAGGGCAAGGGCCTGAACCTGACCCTGGAGGTCCGGGACGGGATACTGAAGCACTCCAAAGGCCGGGGTGAGATCCTGAACACCAAGTCGGGCGACATGCCCCTGACTCTGGAGGGGCAATTGGTCCGTATTTCCGACGTCATCGCCTACGTCAATCACGACCTCGACGACGCGGCGCGGGCCGGTATCATCAAGGACAGCGACATCCCCGCCCGACTGGTCAAAAAGCTGGGGCGGTATCACGCCTTTCGCATCGACACCATGGTCATGGACGTGGTCATGACCAGCCTCAAGGTCGAACTGGAGCGGATCGCCATGAGCCCCGGTATCATGGCCGCCACCATCGAGCTTCGGGATTTCCTTTATGATCGGGTCTATCTGAGCGACCAGGCCAAGGTGGAGCACGCCAAAGCGCGGAAGATACTGGCCGACCTTTATCGATACATCCTGGCCCATCCGGCCGGGTATCTCAAGGAATATCCCCTCGGCGACCCGCCCGAAAAACGGGCCGGCGATTTCATCGCCAGCATGTCCGACCGCTACGCCCTGGCCCTCTATGAGAAGTTGTTCTTTTTGAGGTCGTCGCCTTTTTGAAGTCAATTGTGATTCACTTTTGAAGTGCATATAATAAACCCTCAACTTTGATGACGACGAAGAGGAGCGGAGTATATTTTCCTCAACCCCCGCCCTGCGGCCAAGCCCGGACAAGGAGACGCGCATGAGCAAGGTGCAGACCTTGGAGAAGATGGCCAAGAGGCTGCGGATCCATTCCCTGCGCATGACCACCCGCGCCGGCTCGGGCCATCCCACCAGCTGCCTGTCCATGGCCGAAATGGCCGCCTGTCTCTTCTTCCAGGAGATGAAATTCAACGTGGCCGACCCGAACGACCCGTTGAATGATGAGTTCGTCCTGTCCAAGGGGCACGCCGCGCCCATTCTCTGGGCGGCCTATGCCGAAGCGGGCCTCATCCCCCAGGAATCGCTCCTGGATTTGCGCAAGCTGACCAGCAACCTGGAGGGCCATCCCACCCCCCGCATGCCCTGGGTCAAGGCCGCCACCGGCTCGCTCGGCCAAGGCTTGGCCGTGGGCGTGGGTCTAGCCTATGCTCAGCGGCTGAGCCGCTCGCCGGCCCGGACTTATGTCCTGATGGGCGACGGCGAGTGCGCCGAGGGCGCCGTCTGGGAAGCGGCCAACGCCGCCTCGCTCCTCAAGCTGTCGAACCTGTGCGTCCTGGTGGACATCAACCGGCTGGGCCAGTCCGGCTTCACCATGCACCAGCATGATGTGGCCGCTTACACGCGCAAGTTCAAGGCTTTCGGCTGGACGGTATTGCCGGCAGACGGCCATAAGGTCGAGGCGCTGCTGGAAGCCTTCGATAAAGCTCGTGGCAGCCTGGGGCCGGCGGTCATACTGGCCAAGACGATCAAGGGCAAAGGGGTATCATTCATCGAGGACCGGAACGGCTGGCACGGCAAGCCGCTTAAAGAAGATGAGCTTAAGTCCGCTCTGGCCGAATTGGGCGATATGCCGGCCGTGGACGGCCGCCGGCTGATCAAGGCTCGCCGGGGCAAGAGTCCGGCTGCCCCGGAGATGAGATTCGATTTCGTTAAGACGGACTACAAGGACAAGACGGCCACGCGGCTGGCTTATGGAAACGCCTTGCTCAGCCTGGGCCGGGTCAACCAGGCGGTAGTGGCCATCGACGGCGACGTCAAGAATTCGACCTATGCCGAAAAGTTTTTTGAAGCCTTTCCGGAGAGGTCCTTCCAGTCCTTTATTGCCGAGCAGAATATGGTGGGCATGGGCATCGGGCTGGCGGCCAAAGGGTACCTTCCCTTCCTGGCCACCTTCGCCGCCTTTCTGACCCGGGCCCACGACCAGGTCCGCATGGCCGCCTATTCTTTCTCCAACCTCAAGCTGTGCGGCTCGCATGTGGGGGTGAGCATCGGCGAGGACGGGCCGTCCCAGATGGGGCTTGAGGACCTGGCCCTGTTCCGGCCCATTCCCGGCTGCATCGTCCTCTATCCTTGCGACGCGGTCTCAGCCGA
>JBAVVA010000046.1:0-16965 GCA_049697055.1 Candidatus Aminicenantales bacterium | reverse complement strand
CCCAAGGATTGACGGCCGGGATTGTCTAATTGAAAGTATTGTTTCATTTTTCTCGGAGAAGGAGCTGGTAATGAAAAAATCGCATCTCATTCTCACTGGTTTTATTTTTCTGGTAGTTGCCGGCCTGGCCTTTGCCGCCCAGGCGGTCAACGTCGGCGGCGAGTGGGAGCTGAAAATGACCACCCCTCGTGGGGAACGAGTTTCCCAGGTCAAGTTTGAACAGGACGGCGAGAAACTGAAGGTCACCACCACCAATCCCATGGGCGAGGAAGTGACCGGTGAGGGCACCCTCAAGGGCAGCGACATCCAATGGTCCATCGTTCGGTCTACCCCCCGCGGCGAGTTCACCGTGACCTACACCGGCAAGGTCGAGGGCGACACGATGAAGGGCCAGGCGGTCATGGGTGACTTCGGCAGCATGGACTGGACGGCTGCCAGAAAAAAAGTCTAGACGCCTATCTGGATCTGCTTCCAGTTTGTGTCAGCCGTGTTCCATAGGGAAAAGGTCGGGCTGTACTCTGCCACTTCCAGATAAGGCTTAGCCTTCCCCCGCCAAGTTCGCCGGAATCCAGGTCTTTTTTCTGTATACTATTTTCTTTATGATAACCCCGGCGCCTGAAACCGAAATGGGGATGAATCAGTTTAAAGAAAAAGGAAGATTCCCGGGCCGTCCGCGTCTAAATCATGGACGGAGGGCTCCGGGTCATACCGGCCCTTAATGGAAGAGCAAGAGCTTGTCCGACTGTCCCAGGAAGGGGATAAGGCCGCCTTTGCTCTTCTCGTCCAGAGGTATCAAACGAAAGTGCACAGCCTGGCTTTCAGCTTTACGCGCGACTCCGTCCTGGCGGACGACCTGGCCCAGGATATTTTTCTTAAAGCCTGGTTCGGCCTGGCCCGATTCAAAGCCCGTTCGGAGTTCGGGACCTGGCTCTACCGGATTGCGGTCAATCATCTCAAGGACCATTTGAGGAAAAAGACCGCCTCCCGGGAAGTCTCCCTGGACCGAGATTTCCGCGAAATCCCGGCCTCCCAGGGCGGGTTGCCGGCCAACAACCATAATCGCGACGAAGAACAGAGGGCGAAACTTGTCCGGCGATGCCTGGCCGGCCTGCCTGAAAAATACAGGGTCATCCTGACCCTGCGGGATATTGAGGGCCATTCCTATGAAGAGCTGTCTCGCCTGTTAGACCTTTCGGCCGGGACGGTCGATTCCCGGCTTTTCCGGGCCCGAAGAATGCTGCGGGAAAGAGTGGAATCCTTCCTGGAAGGAAAAAGGAGGGTGCCATGAACTGCCGAACGGCGGAGCGATGGCTGCTGAGCCGGTATGACGGCCGCTTGTCGCCGGACCAGGAGCGGGAGCTCAAGGCCCATCTCCGGTCCTGCCCCAAGTGTTTAGCCAAGGAGAACGGTTACCTGGCGCTGTTTGCGGACCTCGTCCGGGAGGAGGCGCCGCCTCCCCAACCGCTGTTCTGGGAGCGGCTGGAGGCCAAGATCTCCGAACGGGAACGGGCCAACGGCTGGGGCCTGGTCAGGCAGTTCTGCCGGCGGGCCATTCCCGCCTCCCTGGCCTTGATCAGCCTGGCCCTGGCCGCCGTGCTGCTGCTCTCGCCGCGCCGGGAAGAAGAGTTCAGCTCCAGCGAGAGCCTTCTCCTGAGGAATGAGAACCCTCTGGTCGAAACCAGGACTCTGCTGGAGAACAACAGGGTGGAGGATAAAAACATGATGCTCATTTTTGCTTCGGCGGAGGACTATGCTCCGCCCCAAGGGAAACTCCGATGAAAGGCCGGCCGACCCTGTGGCTGGTGGCCGCCCTGGTCCTGGTCTTCCTGGCCGGGCTGGCCGGCGGCATCTTCCTGGACCGGTCGGTGCTTCGCCACCGCAACCCATCGCCGCGGCGTCCGGATTCCCCTTTCCCCTCCTTGGACATGATGGCCCGGGAGCTCGGCCTGAGCGCAGAGCAGCAGGCCCGCATCAAGGACATCTTCGAACGCAACGAGGAACGATTCAAGGAGCTGCGGGGGCATATCCACGAGCGCCTGGACGGGATCCGGACACAGTTGGAGAAAGAAATCAACAGCGTTCTGACCCCTGAACAAATAGAAAAATTTAAAAAAATGATCGAAAGGCACAGAGCCTATTTTAAAAAGGAGGCCGGGCGGCACCGTCCCTACCGAGAGGATAGCCCGCCAGGCGATCAGAAGGAAGGAGAAAAGCAGTGAAGAAGAAGTTTATCATCGGTGGCATCGCCGTGGTCGTGATCGCGGTCGTGATTCTCTGGCTCACGGTCTTCGGCAAGAGCGGCAACGGCCAGAGCGCCTACAAAATTGATTCCATCACCCGGGGCGACATCGAAGCCCTGGTGGTGGCCTCCGGCTCCCTCAACCCGGTGGATGTCGTCGACGTCAGCACCCAGGTTTCCGGACGGTTGGTCAAGGTCCTGGTCGACTTCAACTCTAAGGTCAAGTCCGGCCAGGTGGTGGCCGAGATCGATCAGTCGAGTTTCCTGACCAGGCTCGACCAGAACCAGGCCAACTACCGCAGCGCCCAAGCCGCCCTGGACGGGGCCCGGGTGACCATGGAGAGCACCAAGAAAAAATTCGAGCGGGCCCAGAGTCTGTTCGAGAAGAACCTCATTTCCTTCGAGGAGAAGGAAAATTCCGAGACCCAGTACCTGAGCTCCGAGGCCGACCTGAAGTCCAGCGAGGCGCGGCTGGAACAGGCCCGCTCCCAGCTCGACTCGAGCAAGGTGGACCTGAGCTATACCGTCATCCGATCGCCCATCGACGGCATCGTCATCAGCCGCAACGTCAATGTCGGCCAGACCGTGGCCGCCAGCTTTCAAGCGCCCATCCTGTTCCAGATCGCCAACGACCTGTCCAAGATGCGGGTGGAGTGTTCCATAGACGAGGCCGATATCGGCAAGGTCCAGGAGGGCCAGGAGGCCCGCTTCAGCGTGGACGCCTTCCCCAACGACAACTTCGTCGGCAAGGTCAGCCAGGTCCGCTACTCGGCCACCGTGCAGCAGAACGTCGTCACCTACACGGCCATCGTCGATGTCAACAACCCCGACCTCAAGCTGCGGCCGGGCATGACCGCCACAGCGTCCATCTTGACCGGCCAGGCCCGCAACGCCCTGCGCGTGCCCAATGCCGCCTTGCGCTTCCAGCCTGACCTAACGGCAGAGCAGTTGACGGCCATCCTGAAGAAGGCCCGAGACGAGATGATGGCCAAGCGTCAGGCTTCCGGGCAAGGCTCGTCCGGCGGCGATAAGCCGCGGTCGGAAGGCTCGTCCGGAGCTCAGGCCGGGAGCGGCGGGGGCACCATGATTATCAGCGGCTCGAACGCCGCAGGGGGCACGCTCTCGCCGGAAATGATAGCCCGGCTGAGACAGTCCGGCCGTCAACGCCAGACGGCCCGCGTGTGGGTAGAGGAAAAAGGCCAACTTCGGCCGATATTCCTTAGGACGGGCGTCACCGATAACTCCTTTACCGAGATCAAGTGGGGCGATCTCAAAGAAGGCCAGCAAGTGATCACCGGCAATTCCCTCTCGGCCCAGCGCGATAGCTCTCGGCCGCCCGGAGGGATGATGTTCCTCCGCCGCTAGCCGATTTCCCTTGGGTCTCGTATAGAACAAGCATAAGGATTTCAGCCATGCCTACAGATATGATCATACGGTTGGAAGAGGTAAGCCGGCTCTATCATGTCGGGGAGACCGAAGTCCGGGCCCTGCAGGGCGTGAACGGCACCATCCGGCGGGGCGAGATAGTCGCCATCATGGGGCCCTCCGGGTCCGGGAAATCCACTCTGATGAACATCCTGGGTTGCCTGGACAAGCCGACCGGGGGGAAATATTTCCTGGAGGGAGAAGAAATCTCCACCATGGATAAGAATATGCTGGCCCGAGTCCGGAACATGAAGATCGGCTTCGTTTTCCAGAGCTTCAACCTGCTGTCCCGGACGACGGCCCTGGAGAACACCGAGCTGCCGCTCCTCTACGCCCATGACGGCAACCACAAGGATGCCAGGCAGAAGGCCCTGCAGGCCCTGTCCCTGGTGGGGCTGGAGGGCCGGGAGCTGCACAAGTCCAATCAGCTGTCGGGCGGGGAGCAGCAGCGGGTGGCCATCGCCCGGGCCTTGGTCAACAGCCCGTCCATCCTCCTGGCCGATGAGCCCACCGGCAACCTGGACAGCAAAACAGGCGAGGAGATCATGAAGATCTTTGTTCGTCTCAACAAAGAGAAGGCCATCACCGTCATCCTGGTCACCCACGACCCCGACGTGTCGGCGGCGGCCTCTCGAAAGATCCACCTCCGCGACGGACGGATCGTCCGCGAAGAAAAATCATGAGCCGCCCGTATCTGACAAGGAGCCTGTCATGAACATCTGGAGAACCAGCAAGATATCGCTCAGAGCCCTGAGCCGGAACAAGATGCGTTCCTTCCTAACCGCCCTGGGCATCATCATCGGCGTGGGGGCCGTCATCGCCATGATCAGCATCGGCACCGGCGCCAAGACGGCGGTCGAGGAGCGGTTTAACGCCATGGGCACCAACCTGCTCTTCGTCCGGGCCGGCAGCCACGATTTCCGCGGCCTCGCCGGCGGCTCCGGCACCTTCACCAACCTGAAGGAAGCGGACGCCCAGGCCATCCAGGATCAGTGCGATGCCGTGAGCTACGTCTCGCCCAACGTCAACACCCGGGCCCAGGTGGTCTACGGCAACAAGAACTGGAACACTTCCATCCAGGGAGTGGGAGACAAGTATCCCCTCATCCGGAATTGGGACCTGACCGACGGCGTCTTCTTCGACGAGGCCCAGGTCCACTCGGCCTCCAAGGTCTGCGTCCTGGGCAGCGAGGTCAAGACGAACCTGTTTGAATTCGAAGACCCCGTCGGCCAGGTCATCCGCATCAAGAAGATCCCCTTCCGGGTCGTCGGCGTGCTGAAGTCCATGGGCGAGTCGGGCGGCTTCTTCAACCGGGACGACATGATCGCCGTTCCCTACACCACCGTCCAGAAGAAACTGGTGGGGATCGACTATATCGGCTCCATCGACGTTTCGGCCGCATCAGCCTCCCAGACGAGCGAGGCCCAGCGTCAGATCGAGGATCTGATGAGGGTGCGGCATAAGATCGCTCCCGGCGCCCAGGATGACTTCAGCGTGGGCAACATGTCGGACATCGCCCAGGGGGCCGAACAATCCACCCAGATCCTGACCAACCTGCTGGGCGGCATCGCCCTGGTCTCGCTCATCGTGGGCGGCATCGGCATCATGAACATCATGCTGGTTTCGGTCACCGAACGGATCCGGGAGATTGGCATCCGCATGTCGGTGGGCGCCCGGGAGAAGGACATCCTCCTTCAGTTCCTGACCGAGGCGGTGACCCTGAGCGTCATTGGAGGGGCGCTGGGCATCGCCCTGGGGATCGGAGCCTCCCAGCTCATGTCCCAAATAGGCGGCTGGCGGACGGTGGTCTCCTCCGGGTCCATTATCCTGGCCTTTCTCTTCGCCGCTTCGGTGGGCGTCGTTTTCGGATTCTATCCGGCCCGCAAGGCCTCCAAGCTCGACCCGATCGAGGCTCTCCGCTATGAGTGAGCAGGGAAGCAACCTTTTTCCGCGGTCCGAGGCGAACAGACGGATCCTGTCACGGAAAAAGGGATTCTTTTCATTAATAGTATGAATGTGATAAAAATGACGGTTTGATCGTCCGGTCAATTGATGGAAGGAGAACAGCTATGAACCGACGGACAATAGGCTTTTTCGGCCTGATCCTCTTCCTCCTGGCGGGCCCGCTGGTGGCCCGGCCCCAGGAGGCGCCCGCCCAGGAGAAGACTCTCTCCCTGACGCTTGAGGATTGCATTCTCAAGACGCTCAAGAACAACTACGACTTGGCCGTCCAGGTGATGAACCCCGAGCTTTCGGATATCGCCGTATCCCTGGCCCAGGAGAAGTTCCTCCCCAACTTGTCTTTCAGTTACAACCACCGCGACACCAACCAAGCCTCCTATTCTTGGCTGGATGCCACGGGCAAAGTGATCCAGCTCAGCGACAACTATTCGGCCCAGGTCGTCCAGGAGATTCCTTTGGGGGGGAATGTGACCCTGTCTTTGACCGGCAGTAAAACCGATACCAACTCACGCTTCCAGACGATCAACCCCCGCTATGGGACGGCTCTGACCTTGAGTTTCTCCCAGCCGCTGCTCCGAGATTTCGGGCTGCGGATGAGCCAGCGGGAAATCGTCGTCGCCCAGAACAACTACGACATCTCGGAAAAGCAGTTTGCCAAGTTCGTCCAAGACCTGGTCTATCAAGTGGAACAGGCCTATTGGAACTTGGTCTACGGCATCGAGAACCTCAAAGTCCGGCAGCAATCCTTGAAGCTGGCCGAGGAGCTGTTGGAGAAAAACCGCCGGTCGGTGGAGGTCGGCACACTGGCCCCCATCGAAATTTTAAACGCCCAGGCAGACGTGGCTTCCCGCGAGGCGGACATCCTGGACGCCCAGGTCTTGCTCAAGAACTACGAAGACGTGCTGAAGGCTGTCATCAACCTGGCCGCCGACACACCCGAGGCCGGACAGTTGAGCCTGGTGCCGGCCGACAGGCCCGCTTTTGAGAAGGTTGAAGCCAACCTGGACCAAGCCATGGCCACGGCTGTAGCCAACCGGCCGGACTTGACCGCTTCCCAGGTCGATATTCGGAACAAGGAGCTCAACCTGAGCTACGCCCGAAACCAGCTCCTGCCCGACCTCAGCCTGACCGCCCAGTACTGGAGTCCGGGAGTCTCCGGAAGTCAGATTCTGTACGAAAACAACGACCCTCTTTTCGGGGCCATCATCGGGACTCTTCCCGGAAACGTTTCGCAGGCTCTCAAGGATACATTCAAATTCAGATACCAAAACTGGTCGTTGGGGCTGACCCTGTCAATCCCTCTAAACACGATCTTTTCCCGGGCCTATGCCGCCCAGGCCAGAGTCTCTTTGGACCAGGCCTTAGCCGGTTTTAAAGCCCAGGAGCAGCAGTTGGCCCTCGAAGTCCGGAGCGCTGTTCGCGGGGTGGAGACGAACTATATGCGAGCCGAGGCCTACCGCGTCGCCAGGGAGCTGGCCCAGAAAAGGATGGAGGCCGAGGAAGAGAAACTCCGGGTAGGCTTGTCCACCAACTACTTCGTCCTCCAGTACCAGCGGGACCTGGCCAACCAGCAGTCCATGGAGCTCAAAGCGCTCATTGACTATAACTTGTCCCTGGCCAAGCTGGGTCAAGTAACGGGCCTGAGCCTCAAAAATAAAAACATCAGATTGACCGATATCCGAGTCCGCTGATGACTTGGATGAGCGAATAAACAGGCGTATCAGGCTCAGCGGTCCCTGTTGAAAAGAGTAGAAAATGGACGGATATAAAGAGTGCCCAATCGGACGAATATGACTAAGCTCGCATCCCCGTCTTCTTCATGTTTCTTCATGGCGGTCTGGATTCTGGCGGCCCTCATCCTGGCGCCCCGGCTCACCTTGGCCCAGGATGATGTCCTGAGCCTGGAGGATGCCATCGGCCAGGCGCTCAGGGCCAACGAGGAAGCTTTGAGCGCCGACCAGCGCCTCGTCGAGGCCGATGCCCGGCTGGTCAGGGCCCGGGCTTTTCTCTGGCCGAGCCTCAGCCTGTCCGGGACCTACACCCGGCGCCCCTTCGAGGTCACCCGACAGGTCGGTGAAACAGAGATCGTGGTCCAGAGTTACAATGCCCTATCCGGTTCGTCCAACCTAAGCCTGATCCTGTTCGACTCCCACAGCATTCCGGCTCTGATGCAGGCACGGTTCGACCGTCAAGCCGAGATTTCCGGGGTCAAGGACAGCAAACGGCTGCTGGCTTTTGAGGTCAGCAACGCCTTTCTCTCGGCCCTGGGCATCGACCAATTTCTGGAGGCCTCCCGCCAGCGCATGGAGTTCGCCAAGCAGAGCCTGGAGGCGGCCGCAGCGCGCCATAAGGCGGGCATCGTTTCCGTCAACGACGTGACCCTGGCCCAGCTCGAATACGCCACGGCGGAGATGGGGGTGACCCAGGTCCAGGGTCAGGTCGAGTCGGCGTATCTCCAGCTCGGCAACCTTTTGAACAGCCCGCCGCCCAAGAAACTGAAGACGCCGGACCTCTTGCTCCAAGCCGTGGAGGGGACGATCCCCTCCGCGGAGAAGATGATCGCCGAAGCCCAGGCCCGGCGGCCGGACGTTCAGTCGCTGCGCTGGCAGGGCAAATCGCTGCAGGCCCTGACTTTGGAGCCGATCCTCCAGTGGTTTCCCAGCTTCACCCTGACCGGCCAGTACCGCTATACCAACGAGGCCGGGCTGACCGGCCGCACTTTCAACTGGAATGTCGGGGTGACCATGAGCTGGAGCCTGTTCGACGGGTTTACCCGGAACGCCGATTACAGCGAGCAAAAGGCTCTGGCCATCCAGGCCGATTTAAGCTTGCGGGCCGCTCTGCGGAAGGTCGAGCTGGACGTGCGGGAGGCCCTGGTCTCCTTGGAGAGCCAGAGGGCCTCTCTTAAGTTGGCTCAGGTCACCTACGAAACCGCGGTCAGGAACGCCAGGGAGACGACCGAGCTCTACCGACAGGGCCTCATCTCCGCACTGCAAGTGGCTGATGCCAACGTCCGTCTGTTCGAAGCGAACGTCGAGTTTGTCCGCGCCCGGTACGGCTTGGGCGTCGCTTTTCTGAATCTCGAGGCTGCTTTGGGATTGGACCCTCTGGGAAAGGAGCCGGGCCTTGAAAAATAAAACGATTGTTGCCGTCCTCATGGCTGGATGGGTTATCTTCCTGCTGGCCGCCGCCGGATGCAAAAAGGATTCCGCTCCCTCCGCCCCCGGCCGGAAACCCGGCGGGCCGATGGACAAATTCCAGATCCAGTTCCCGGTCGAAGTTGCCCCCGTGGTGGTCCGCTCGCTGGTCTATTCGGTCTTTGCCGTAGGGTCGGTGGATGCCTTCGAAAAAGTCCAGGTCACGGCTCGCGTGGCCGGCGTCGTTGACCGCGTCCTCTTCGCCGAGGGCCGGATGGCCGCCCTCGGCCAGGAACTCGTGGAGATCGAGCCGGAGAGGTACAGCCTGGCCGTCGAGGCCGCTCAGGCCACCTACGACAAAGCGCTGGCCTCCAAGGCCGACGCGGAAGCCGGGCTCAAGCGCAGAGAAACGGTCATCGCCCAGACCCCCGGTCTCATCCCCGAGGAAGAGGTGGAAACCTGGCGGACTAAGGTGAGCCTGGCCGCTTCCGACGTGGCTCAGACACTGGCCGCCCTGAACCAGGCCAAGCTCAACCTCCGGGACGCCTACGTCCGGGCCCCCCTCTCGGGGATGATTGAGACGCGGACTGTTCAGACGGGCCAGTATGTCGAGGTCGGCACGGTCCTGGCCACGCTTGTTCGCCGCGACCCTCTCCTCCTCCGCTTCAAGGTTTCGGAGAGAGATGCGGCCCGCATACGGCCCGGACAGAAGGTCACTTTCAAGATCCGGGAGGAATCCAAAAACTACGAGGCCACGATCGTTTTTGTGGCCGGAGCCGCCGACGAGGGCACGCGGATGGTAGCCATCGCCGCCGAGGTCCGCAACGTCGGCTCCAATGTCCGTCCCGGTTCTTTCGCTGAGATCACCGTTCCGGTCAGCGACGCGCGGAACGCGCCGGTCATTCCCCAGACCGCTGTCCGGCCCAGTGAGCGAGGCTTCATCGCCTACGTGGTGAAGGACAATAAAGCCGTTGAGCGTGTCCTCACCTTGGGGATGCGGACGACCGAGGGCCAAGTCGAAGTCCTGTCCGGGCTGCAGCCCGGCGAAACCCTGGTCATCCGGGGGGCGGAAGCCCTGCGCGACGACGCTCCGGTGAGAGTCATCTCAACGCAGTCCGCTCCTCCGGCCGGGCCTTCCAGGAAACGGTAGCATGAACCTCACCCAAATCTGCGTCAAGAAACCCGTCCTGGCCTGGATGCTCATGGCCGCCACGGTCGTCTTCGGACTGGTGGCCGCCTCCCGCATTGGGATCAGCCAGTTTCCGGACGTCGATTTCCCTAACATCACGGTCTCCGTGTCCTGGCCGGGCGCGGCGCCGGAAGTCGTGGAGAACGACGTCATCGAACCCCTCGAGGAGGCCTTGGTCCAGATCGAAGGCATCCAAAGCATCTCCTCCTCTTCCCGCATGGGCGGCGGTTCGGTGACCCTGGAGATGCAGCTCTCGCGGAACGTCGACCTGGCCATGCAGGACATCCAGGCCAAGGTGTCCCAGGCCCAGCGCTCGCTCCCCCGCGACGTCGACCCTCCGACGATCTCCAAATCAAACCCGGAAGACCAGCCGATCATGATGCTGTCCCTGGCCGGAGCGGTCCCCCGCCGCGTCATCAACGATTACATCCAATACAGCTTGAAAGAGAAGCTCCAGACCATCCCGGGCATCGGCGAGATCACCCTCATGGGCATGCAGGACCGTAACGTCCGCGTCTGGCTGGATGCCAACAAGCTCGATGAAAAGGGGCTAACCGTCCAGGATGTGATCATCGCCCTGCAGCGGGAGCACGTCGAGCTGCCGGCCGGACGGCTGGAAACGAAAGGCCGGGAAGTCAATGTCCGGATCCTGGGAGAGGCCATCGACCTGGAGACGCTCCGTCACATCGTGGTCAGCGAGGTCAACGGGACTCCGATTTACATCGGGGACGTGGCCCTGATTGAGGACGGGTTCGACGACACCCGGCGGCTGGCCCGGGTCAACGGCGTCCCGGCCCAAGGCCTGGGCGTGAAGAAACAGCGCGGGGCGAACGCCGTGGCCGTGGCCAAGGAAGTTCGCCGGGCCCTGGACGAGTTCCAGAAGACCCTGCCCGAAGGAATGACGGTCCATGTCGTCTTCGACTCGACGAAGTTCATCTCGGACTCGGTCAACGAGATCGAGTTCGAGCTCCTCCTCTCGGTTATCCTAACGGCCCTGGTCTGCTGGATGTTCCTGGGTTCCTTCTCCAGCACGCTCAATGTCCTGTTGGCCATTCCCATGTCGCTGATGGGCACCATGGCCATTATCTACTTCCTCGGTTTTACCTTGAACACGTTCACTCTCCTGGCCATGGCCCTGGCCGTGGGCATTGTCGTGGACGACGCCATCATGGTCATGGAGAACATCTTCCGCCACCGGGAGGGAGGCAAGGGGCTTGTCGCCGCGGCCCTGGAGGGGACCCAGGAGATCGCCTTCGCCGCCTTGGCCGCCACCCTGGCCGTGGTGGCTATTTTCGTCCCAGTCGTCTTCGTCAAGGGCATCATCGGCCGCTTTTTCCTCCAATTCGGCATTACCCTCTGCCTGGCCGTCCTGCTGTCCTACGTCGAGGCGGTCACCCTCGCTCCGGCCCGCTGCTCTCAGTTCCTGAGAACCTCACGGGAAGGCCGCAGCCGGCTGGGGCACAAAGTCGATCAATCTTTCCGCTGGCTGGAAAAAACCTATGGGCGCGTCTTGCGCTCGACCCTCGGACGTCCCTGGCTCGTCCTCGGCTCAGCGACGCTTCTCTTCGGCGTGGCGCTCCTCGTCCTGACCTCCATGCCTTCCGAGTTCGTCCCCTCCCAGGACGTGAGCCGGCTGTCCGTCCGTCTCCAGACCGCCGTGGGGTCGGACATCAACGAGGCCAGCGCCCTGATCCAGAAGGCCGAGGACCTAGTGGCCCGCCGGCCGGAGGTCCAAGAGATGTTCACCAACGTGGGCGGCTATGGGGGCGGCGTGAACAGCGGCAGCATCAACGCTACCCTGGTCGAGCCCAGACAGCGGAAGCTGTCGCAGGCCCGGCTGTCGGCCGTGCTGCGCCGGGAGTTGAACTCTATTCCAGGCATCCGGGCCGTCATCCAGGACCTTTCTCAGCAGGGGTTCACCGCCCAGCGCGGGTTCCCCGTCGAGTTCTCTGTTCGCGGAGCGAACTGGGATCAGCTGATTTCATTGAGCCGGGAGGTCATGGCCAAGCTCCGGGAAAGAGGCACGGTCGTTGACCTCGACACAGATTATCAGATTGGGATGCCCGAGCTGCGCGTCCTGCCCAACCGGGCCCTGGCCTCCGACATCGGAGTGTCGGTCGATGAAGTGGCCACCACGCTCAACGCCCTCATCGGCGGGGTCCGGGTCGGCAAGTACAGCTCCGGCGGCCGGCGAGTCGATGTCCGATTGAAGCTCCTGGCCTCTCAGCGCTCGCGGCCCGAAGATATCACCCGCCTCCGGGTGCGAACCCGGAGCGGCGAGCTGGTGCCGCTGTCGAGCCTGGTGAGTTATACCGAACAGCCGGCCCTGCAGGCCATTACCCGCAAGGATCGAGAAAGGGCTATATCGATCTATGCCAACGTGGCCCCCGGACATTCCCAGGACGAGGCCATCCGGTATGTCGAAAGCCTGGCCAAAGGCCTTCCCCCGGGCTACCGCGTCGTCCTGGGCGGGGCCAGCGTCGCTTTCCGCGATTCGATGAGCAGCCTTCTCTTCGCCCTGTTCCTGGGCATCGGAGTGGCTTACATGATCCTGGCCTCCCAGTTCAACTCTTTCAAGCACCCGGTGACGATCATCACCATCCTCCCCCTGTCTATAGCCGGCGCGGCCTTCGCCCTGCTCCTGGCCGGCAAAAGCCTGAACATCTTCAGCATGATCGGGTTGCTGCTCCTGATGGGGATCGTCAAGAAGAATTCCATCATCCTGGTGGACTATGCCAACAATTTCAAGTCGCAGGGATTCAGCGCCAAAGAAGCCATGGAGAAGGCCGGCCCCATCCGGCTGCGGCCTATCCTGATGACGGCCACGGCCACCATGATGGCCGCCATTCCTCCCGCCCTGGGGCTCGGTTCAGGCTCGGAAATCCGGACGCCCATGGCCATCGGGGTCATCGGGGGGCTTATCCTGTCCACGACCCTGAGCCTGGTGGTCGTCCCCTCCTTCTATGTCATCGCCGATAAGATCGGCTTGAAGAAAAAAAGCGAGGCTTTAGGGGAAGCCGGGAAGGCTCCTGCCCTACCGGCCAAAAAGGCTCGGCGGCCTGCCCCTCAGGCATCGACCTTGGACAGGTCGAAAATACAATGATACAATGCCTCTTCAATCATTGACCCTTCTGGTCTTGCCGGTCCTCTACAGCTGGTTCGGGAAGGAGAACAAAGGGTGAAGGGCGGCGGGCTGCCGGGCTTCGTCTGTCTCGGCCTGGCGGTTTTGATGCTGGCGGCATGTTCCTCCCGGCCCCGGAACTTCATCATCCTCTGCGCCGGGGACAGCTTGACTGAGCAGGGTTATCCGAGCCATCTGGAGAAGCTGTTGGCCCAGTCCGGGGTTCGCGCCCGGGTGCGCAACTATGGGCGAAGCGGTTTCACTTCGGGAGAGTATTTGAGGTTCTTGGAGGGCAGGCGTACCAGTCTGGAAGCGGAGCAGCCGGATTTTGTCCTCTTGCAGCTGGGCACCAATGATGTGCGCCTGGACGGCGACCATACTCCGGCTGAGGCTTTCGAGAACAACATGAGGCGAATCATAGGAATTTTCTCAGATTTCAGAACCCGGTGGGGCCGCCGGCCCTTGATCCTGCTGGCCAGCATTCCGCCCGTGCCCGAGGAAATAGGCTTTCCTTTCTCGCCGGAATCATCGGCCCGGGTGAGGGAGGAGATCAACCCTTTTTTGAACCGATTGAGCGCGGAGCTCCGGTTGCCCCTCATCGACAACTTTGTTCTCTTCCGGGACAGGCCCGGGCTTCTGCGGGATGTCCACCCCACCGAAGAGGGCTACCAGCGCATAGCCGCCAACTGGTATGCTGGGCTCAAGCCTTTTCTTAAATACTAATGATAGCAAGCTTCACCTTTTCGGTGATGAGTCCAAATCATTGGAGCATCCGAGGTAACATCTCAAAATATGCAGTGACTGCAATTAAGCACAAAAGAAGCAAAGGCTTGGGTATTGGCCGGAGCGAGCATCAGGCCGGATTTAGCCCTTCCGAAGCGCTCTTCGAGGATCTCCGGCATTTTTCTTGCCGGCTGGCGAGCATGTTTGAGCCTTCCGAAGGAGGGCGAGTTGCGCAGCCCCCGAGAAGAGCGCAAGGAAGGGCGTGAAAAATCCGGCCAGCGAGCGAGGCCATTACCCAAGCCGAATGACCTCTCCTTGGATAATAAAAAATGCTTCCCGTCTCTGATTATCTCTTGCAGTCTGACCAGGCCGGTGCTATGATATGGGCCAAATCAGGACATCGCCCTTGATGAAAGGGCTTTCAGGGAGAATAGCCATGAACAGGAGACTTATCCGTCCCAATCTTGCCGAGATCAAGGAAAAGATGAGGGGCGAGCAGGCCAAGAAAAAGATGCATCCTTCCTTCGATACTTTCGCCGAAAACTACTACTACCTCAAGCAGATGAACAAGAAGACGCCTATCGCCGTCGTTTTTGTGGACGGCGAAAAGGTGGAAGGCTATATCGAATGGTATGACCGCAATTGCATTAAGCTCAACCGGGAGGAAGCTCCCAACCTGTTGGTCTACAAAGGCAACATCAAGTACCTGTATAAACTCGGGGAAGGAAAGGAAGGGAGCGGTCCGGAGCCCGAGAAAAAAGAATGATCCTCCCCCGACTGGGGGTCACCTGCGGTGACCCGGCCGGGATCGGTCCCGAGATCATCCTCAAAGCTTTTTCCCGGCCCGGCCTCCTGCCCGCAGCCCACTACATCTTGTTCGGTTCCCGGAAACTTCTGGAGAAGGAACAGCGCGCCCTTGGAATTGAGCTCCCTTTGGGGAACACCGCTTTCACCGAAAACGAGGAAGGCAGTCTATCCCTTCGGGACCTGGAGGAACCTTCCGGTTCCTGGGGCATAGGTGAGCCGTCCGCAGAGGCGGGCCGGGCGTCTTTTCGATATTTCGAGAAGGCTGTGGATGAGGCCCGGAGGGGCTGTCTGGCGGCCGTCATCACCGCGCCCATTTCCAAGCAATCCTGGCACATGGCCGGCCTATCCTGGCGGGGCCATACCGAGTATTTAGACAGTTTGTTCCCCGGCGCCATCATGGCCTTCTGGTCGAAGAGGATGAAGCTGGCCCTGCTGAGCCATCACCTGCCTCTCCGGGAGGCCCTGGCCTTGATCAAGGCCGACATCCTTCTGCGGTTTTTCACTCATCTTCAAGAATGCCTAAAAAAGGTCGGGCAGGCGGGGCTGGAGCTTGTGGTGGCCGGCTTGAATCCCCATGCCGGCGAAGGAGGCATCCTGGGAGGCGAGGAGGATGAGGAAATCAAGCCGGCTGTGAAACAGGCCAAAGCCGACGGACTCAAGATCAGCGGCCCCCTGCCCCCCGACGTTGTCTTTCGTCAGGCCCTTGACCGGCCGGAGGTCATGGCCGTTGCCCTCTATCACGACCAGGGCCTTATCGCCTTCAAGCTGGTTGCTTTTGAGACGGGGGTGAACGTGTCTTTAGGGCTGCCTTTTATTCGAACATCTCCGGACCACGGAACAGCTTTCGATATCGCCGGAACAGGGAAGGCTGACCCGGAAAGCCTCTGTCAGGCTATCCGGCTGGCCCGGCAACTATCGACGGCTTCGCTTCAGCTCCGCTCTTAATTCGCGCTCCACATCCCTGGCCTTGAGGGCTTCGCGTTTCTGGTAGGTCTTCTTGCCCTTGGCCAGGGCGATCTCCACCTTGACCCGGCCCTGATCATTGATCAGAACCTTGGTGGGCACCAGGGTCAAGCCTTTTTCCCGGATCTTGCCCGTCAGCCGTTTAATCTCCCGGCGGTGAAGGAGCAGCTTGCGGTCCCGTGTGGGATCGTGGTTGAAGCGGTTGGCCGCCTCGTAGGGGCTGATGTGGGCGCTGACCAGGAACACTTCGCCGTTCTTGACGTCGGCGTAGCTCTCCTTGAGGCTTATCCGGCCGTCACGGATGGACTTGATTTCACTGCCCTGGAGAGCGATTCCGGCCTCGAACGTCTCCAGGAGGTCATAGTTGAAGGAGGCGGCCCTGTTGACGGCGACGGTTTTCATGAAGGCCGCTCCTCCTCTCCAGGCTTAAGCTCGACCCGGACCAGGCTGATGTGCTGTTTGGCCATTTTCATGACAGTCAGGAGGTGGCCGCGGTAGGCGAGGCTGTCCTGTTCGCGGGGGATTTTGCCGTGCTCCTCGAGCAGGAACCCGGCCAGAGTGGTATAGTTCTTTTTCTCGGGAAGACCCAGGGCCAGATGCTTGTTGATGTCCTTCACCGAGGCCGCTCCTTTAATGAGGTAGGTTCGCTCGTCGAGGCGCGTCAACCAGCCTTCCTCCTTGCCCCCGTATTCATCCTCCATTTCGCCCACGATCTCTTCAATAATGTCTTCCAGGGTGACGATGCCCTCCATGTTGCCGAACTCGTCCACAACAATGGCCAGGTGGAGGCCGTTCTCCTGAAGTTGAAGCATGACTTTTTCCATGGAGGCGGATTCAGGAACGAAGAACGGTTTGTGGAGCACATCTTTTAATATAAATTCTTTATTATCAATTAAATAGGGGACAATATCCCTCAATTGGAGAACTCCTTCAACGTTGTCCAATCGACCTCGATATACGGGAAAGCGGGTGAACGCACTGGATCGAATGGCCTTCAGGATTTCCTGACGCGAGGCCTCCAGCTCGATGGCCTTGACCAGAGGGCGCGGAGTCATGATCTCCTTGACCGGCCGAGAGCCGATCTCCAAAATTTCGCTGATCATTTTTTTGCGCAGAGCGGACAAGCCCTTAACGCCTGAGGACAGCATGATCTTGGTCTCTTCCTCACTCAGGGCTTTTCGGCCCTGCGCCGTTTCGTTACGCGTTCTTCGAAAGAGCAGGTTGGATAGAAAAGTGAAAACCTTGATGAACGGATAGAAGAGGATGTGGAAGGCCATGATGGGATAGACCAGCAGAAAAGCGGCCTGGTGGGGTCTGGCCGCGGCCATCCTCTTTGGATTGAATTCGGCGAAGAACAGCAGCAGAATCGTAGTGGCGGCTGTGGCCAACAGGACGGCCC
>JBAVVA010000045.1:0-2760 GCA_049697055.1 Candidatus Aminicenantales bacterium | reverse complement strand
GAGGGTTGGGGGCTGATTGATTATAGTTCCATACAACCGTCTGTTGTCCTTTCAAGCGAAAGCTCCGATGTTGCTCAGGGCAAATATAGTTTGCGCCTCAGGCTACTTCAAGATGATGTTCTGGTTTCTTTATGTTCCCAAGCTTTTGATGTCAAACAGGGTGAAATTGTCCAGGCCAGTTGCCTCCTCAAAACCAAGGATGTTCTTCCCTATTCAGTAAGGATTTGTTTCCTTAGGAATGACAATCCTATATATTATAGCGCCACTACAGACATGAGGGCTATGCCTAATGGCTGGAACAAATTAACCAGCCGAGTTTTGGTGCCCAGGAACGCGACCAAAGCATCTTTTATGATCAATATATGGGGTAACAGTCTGCCTGAAGGTGCCTCAATGTTGGTTGATTATGTGAGAATAATAAAGAAACTATAAACCTTAAAGCTCAGGAAAAAATATTGCCCTAGGAAGGCCTTTGGCACCATAATCTTGACCCGGTCCATATCAAATCTTGACTGTGTCGCGATCTCAGCGACTCCTTTTAAGGTTTCTCCCAAAATATTTCTTGGGCTGTGCCATAGCCAGGAGATAAAGGTCGTCCTGTGTGGTCTTGCCCGTTTCGGGTCGATGGTGTATTCTGTAGGGCCTTGAGCGTGATAACGAGCGAATCTATGAGAAAAGGCATCCTTTTCCTGTCATTCATGCTGGCCGTCCTGGGCGTGGCCTATTCCCGCTCGGCCAAAAGAGACCTCAAAATTACAGTCAAAGAGAAGAGAGTCCAGGGGCTGAATCAGCAGGGCTTGACCCTGAGTTTTATCCTCCAAATAGCCAACTCTTCCTCAGAGCCGTGGTTCATGGCCTCCTACGATTATCGGGTCTTGGTGATGAACTTCGAATATTTCCGGCTGCAACGCGTGCTCGACTCCCCCTTGAGGGTGGACCCTTCGGGCACCACCCTCATAGCCCTTCCGGTCAAGATCACCTACGACTATCTGTTCCAGTCGCATAAATCGGCTCAGGACCGGGATAAGCTCGAATGTACCCTGGTCGGCGGGATTTTCTTTGCCGAGCATGCAGCCGAGAGGGGGGAAAGGGTCAACGTGGCCATGACCGGCGATTTTCCCGTTTATAAGGGCCTTCAGACAATCATCCGGCCCCTGGAAGTGAGAGCCTTGTCCGTGGGGGGGGCAGACCTGACCTTCCGGGCCGAAATCCAGAATCTTAACGCTTTTAAAATACAGGTCCAAAGCGTCAGCTATAAGTTGGAGATTGGAGGCAAACAGGTTGCCCAGGGCCAGGCGGCAAACGAGATCGGTCTGGACCCCCTGGCGGCCCTGCCCTTCGAGCTGCCCCTGCTGCTCGAATTCTTCGAGATCGGTCCGGAGCTCTATCCTCTTCTGCAAAAACCTTCGCTGGACTGCCGCTTTTCGGGCGAAGTCCTGATCTCAATCCCGTGGGGTGATTTTTTCATCCCCTTTGACCTCAGTCAGAAAGTGCCGGTGAAAAGGATCGACTGAACCGCTGCCGGCGGAGAAGGTGAGAGGGAGGGAGCCATGACCGTCCTGGAAGCCATTCGCCAGAGAAAAAGCATAAGAAAATACAAGCCTGACCCGATCTCGGAAGACGTCCTCGGACGCGTCCTGGAGGCGGCCCGGCTGGCCCCCTCCGGGAAGAACCTCCAACCTTGGAAGTTCGTCATCGTCCGCCAGGGCCCAACCAAGGAGCGCCTGGCCATGGCTTCCGCCAACCAGATGTTCATGGCCGCGGCCCCGCTCGTCATCGCCGCCTGCGGCTTCCCCGAGGCCTGTTACGCGAAAATGGGCCGCTATATGAAATCCTGGCCGGTGGATGTATCCTGCGCCCTGGAGCATCTCATGCTCCAGGCCGCTGCCGAAGGCCTGGGCACCTGCTGGATCGGGGCTTTTGAAGAGGAAGCCGTAAAGGAGATTCTGGGCGTTCCGCCGGAGGTCAAGGTCCTGGCTCTGACCCCCCTGGGCTACCCGGCCGAGAATCCCGCCCCTCGCGGCCGAAAGAGCCTGGCCGAGATCGTTTCCTACGAACGATACGGAAACTGATTTTTTAGAACCAGTAGTTTAGGCCGATTGAGATAAACAGCGCACTCAGGTCGAACGGCTCAAACCCCTGGAAAAATTCAGTCAGCTTTCCCTTGCCGGAAAAGTATTTTACCTCGGCTTGGAGGGTGATCCTGTTGCCGACGACATACTGGGCGCCGCCGGCGAGGTAATAGCCCAGGGCCAATTTGGTGCCTTCCCGGGCATCGACCGGATAGACGCCGTAGATCTCGACATCTCCGTAATCCGGGTCTGAGTAGATCCACACGTCGGTAAAGTCGATCATATCGCCGATCAGGCTGACGCTCCATAGGGTGAGCGTCCCTCCGGCGGTGAGGTAAGGAATAAAGCTCGACCTGCGGCCGAAGGGAGTGATCTTCAACCCGGCTTGGATGGGCGTGATGGAGACGTCGAAAGCCTGGGTCAGGTCGAAATCGCCTTGGTAGTCCAGGGGGAAAGCGAAGACCCCTTCGGGAAATTGATAGCCGACATAGTCGCGGTAATAGCCGGCCTTATTTTTCACGTAGGTGTCGAAGCCCATCACCAGGCTGAAGTTGTTGGACAGAAAAACCTCGTAGTCGAGTCCGAAAGCCGAAGACTGGTAGTTGGATTTTTTGAAACTCATCTGGTCGAACTCGATCTGCCACAGGTCGCTCTGGCCGTTAGGGAAAAAGTAGCCTAGGCGGACGGT
>JBAVVA010000044.1:0-8215 GCA_049697055.1 Candidatus Aminicenantales bacterium | reverse complement strand
CTCGCTTGCTCAAGGACAATATCATCTTCATCGGGACGGAAATTACAGATGAGCTGGCCAATTTGGTCATTGCCCAGCTTCTCTATCTGGAGGCGGAGCGGCCGGAAATGGAAGTTTCGCTCTATATCAATTCGCCAGGCGGGAGCGTCACAGCCGGCCTGGCCATTTACGACACCATGCAGTTCATCCGGTCGGCCATCTCGACCATCTGCGTCGGCCAGGCGGCCAGTATGGCCGCCATTTTGCTGGCCGCCGGGACGCCCGGCAAACGCTATTCGCTGCCCAACAGCCGGATCATCCTCCATCAACCGTTCGGCGGCTACCAGGGCCAGGCAGCGGACGTGGCCATTCAGGCCAAGGAGATTCTGCGTCTTCGGGAGAGCCTCTACCTGATATTGGAGAGGCACACCCGCCAATCCCGGGAGAGGATCGAGACGGACATCGACCGGGATTTCATCATGACGCCCGAACAGGCCAGGGAGTACGGTCTGCTGGATCAGATCATGAGCCACCGGGGGGCGCCCGCTAAGCAAGCCTGACCCAAGCTTCTCCCTGAGCAGTCTCGAACGGACAAGGACGACATGGACGAAAGGACTCAACACAAGATCGACCCGCTGATCAAGTGCAATTTTTGCGGCCGCAACCAATCCCAGGTGCGGAAGCTGATTGCCGGCCCCGGCGGGGTTTTCATCTGCGACAACTGCGTAGAGGTGGCCCATTCCATCATTCTTTCCGACCGGAAGAAGGAAGAGGATAAGAAACAGAAGTTTCGCTTCCCCACGCCGGCCGAGATCAAACAGGCCCTGGACGAGTACATCATCGGCCAGGAGAAAGCCAAGAAAAAAATCTCGGTGGCCGTCTACAACCACTACAAGCGGATCAACCTGGCCAAAGACGACTCCGACGTAGAAATCAACAAGAGCAACATCCTGTTGATCGGCCCGACCGGTACGGGCAAAACACTCATGGCCCAGACCCTGGCCCGCATCCTGTCGGTTCCCTTCGCCATCTCCGATGCCACCTCCCTGACCGAAGCGGGCTATGTGGGCGAGGACGTGGAGAACGTCATCTACAGGCTGTTCAAAGCGGCCAAGGGGAATATCGACAGGACCCAAAAAGGCATCATCTATATCGATGAAATCGACAAGATCAGCCGCAAGAGCGAGAACCCTTCCATCACCCGGGATGTCTCGGGAGAGGGAGTCCAGCAGGCCCTGCTCAAGATCATCGAAGGCACGGTGGCCAACATCACGCCCCAGGGCGGCCGCAAGCACCCCTATCAAGAATTCATCCCGGTGGATACTACCGAGATCCTGTTCATCTGCGGCGGAGCTTTCATCGGGCTGGATAAGATTATCGCCCAGCGGGTGGGCCGCTCCCTGGTCGGGTTCAAAACCGATGACCGGAAACCCGGGCGCGACAGCCTGGAAGACCTGACCGGCGAGCTGACTCCCCAGGACTTGATCAAGTTCGGCCTCATTCCCGAATTCATAGGCCGTTTCCCGGTGGTGGGCACCTTCTCCGAGCTGGGGACCGAGGATCTGGTCAGCATCCTGACCAAGCCCCGCAACGCCCTGGTCAAACAGTACCAGCGGCTGTTCGAGCTGGAAGGGGTCAGCCTGGAATTCACCGACGAAGCCCTGCAGGCCATCGCCCGGAGGTCCCAGGAGCGGAAGATGGGCGCCCGGGGGCTGCGCACCATCATCGAGGACCTGATGCTGGACATTATGTTCTACCTGCCTTCCTCCAAACGGGCGGCCAAGCTTAGGATCACCAAGAAAATGGTCGAGGACAGCGAACTGAGCTTCGACAAAATCAAAGCGGCCGCCGGAGTCTGACCATGGACGAGTCCCACGAACACACTGAGGTCATCCGCAACGTCCCTCTCATTCCGCTGCGGGACTTGGTCATTTTCCCTTCCACCCTGGTTCCCTTCATCATAGGCCGCCAGTCTTCGGTGCAGGCCCTGGAAAAATCGGATGAGTCGGACAAGCTTGTATTCCTGTCCGCCCAGATCGACCCGGCCTTGGACAACCCCACGGCCAAGGACATTTATTCCCTGGGGGTCATCGCCAAGATCATCCGTACGGTGGCCATGGACGACAAGAACATCAAGGTCATTGTGGAAGGGAAGCGACGGGCCCGCATCGTGGAGTACCTGAGCCACACGCCTTTCTACCAGGTCCTGGCCAAGGAGATCAAGGACATCGAGGACAACAGCCAAGAGGTCCGGGATTTGCTCAAGCAGGTCCTGGGCCTTTTCGAGGAATACCTCAAGCTCAGTCAGAGCGCCAGCGTCCAGTCCATCATGCCCGCTTTACGCGACCATACCGCCGACCGCATCGCCGACATCATTGCTTCCCATCTCTACCTGGGGCTGGAGGAGAAACAGAACTTGCTGGAGACGGTCAATTCCGGGGAAAGAATCCGGCGGTTGAGCTACCTCCTGGAAAATGAGGTGGCCCGCTGGCAGGCCAAGGTCAGGGCCGAGGGCCAGAAAGGGCTCCGGCGCAAGTTCCCCCTGCGGGGGGAGGCCGGGCTGGCCGCTTTTACCGGCGCTCCAGGACCCAAGAAAGAGGATCAGCCCAACGAGATCGAGGAGTTGAAACAAAAGGTGGTCCGGTCCAAAATGCCCAAGGACGCCGAGGAAAAGGCCAACAAGGAGATCGAACGGCTGGAGACGATGCCGCCCATGTCGGCCGAGGCCACGGTCTGCCGCAACTACCTTGACTGGCTCATCTCCCTGCCCTGGAACAAGAAATCGAGAGAAAAAAGGGATATCAAGGAGGCCCAGCGCATCCTGGACGAAGACCATTACGGCCTGGAAAAAGTCAAAGAGCGCATCATGGAGTTCCTGTCCATCCGCCAGCTGGTCAGGAATCCCAAAGGGGTCATCCTCGGCCTGATCGGCCCCCCGGGCGTGGGCAAGAGTTCTCTGGCCCGCAGCATCGCCCGGTCCACCGGACGCAAGTTCGTCCGGCTGTCGCTGGGCGGCGTGCGCGATGAGGCCGAGATCCGGGGGCACCGCCGGACCTACATCGGCGCTTATCCCGGCCGGATCATCCAGATGATCAAAAGGGCGGGGACTCGCAACCCGGTCTTCCTTTTGGACGAAGTGGATAAAATGAGCATGGATTTCCGGGGCGACCCGGCCTCGGCCCTCATGGAGGTCCTGGACCCCGAACAGAACAATTCCTTCCTGGACCATTACATCGATACGGATTTTGATTTGTCTCAGGTCATGTTCGTGGTCACGGCTAATATGCTGGAGCCCGTCCCCCGGCCCCTCCTCGACCGCATGGAGATCATCCGCCTTCCGGGCTACACCGAGGACGAGAAGCTCCAGATCGCCCGCCGCTTCCTGTGGCCCAAGCAGATAGAGATCCACGGCCTCCAGGAGCCCAACCTGAGGATCTCCGATAAGGCCCTGCAGAAGCTGATCCAGGAGTACACCCGTGAAGCCGGCGTGCGGAACATAGAGCGGGAAATCACTTCCATCTGCCGCAAGGTGGTCAAGCGCGTCGTGCAGAAGGGAAGAGGACACCGGGAGCGGGTGACGGAGAAGAACCTTGAGGATTACCTGGGCATCCCCAAATTCCGCAGGCAGATCATTGAAAAAACGGATGAAGTGGGGGTGGCCATCGGCATGGCCTGGACGGAGTTCGGCGGGGAGTTGTTGACCTTTGAGGCCACCAAGGTCCACGGCAAGGGCGGCTTCACCCTGACCGGCCAGCTGGGTGAGATCATGCAGGAATCGGCCCAAGCCGCCTTCAGCTACGTCCGGGGCAAGATCTTCGAACTGAACGTGGCCAAAGATATCCATAAGAATTTCGACATCCATGTCCATGTGCCCGAAGGAGCCACGCCCAAGGAAGGTCCCTCGGCCGGCATCACCATCGCCATCGCCATCCTGTCCCTGCTGACCGACATACCCGTCAGCAAAAAGATCGCCATGAGCGGCGAGATCACCCTGCGGGGCAAGGTTCTCCCCGTGGGCGGCATCAAAGAGAAATTGCTGGCGGCCTTCCGGGAGGGGATCCGGGAAGCCATCCTGCCCCTGGACAACAGGCCCGACCTCAAGGACCTGCCTAAAGTCATTTCCCAGAAGATGAAGATTCACCTCGTGGAGCATATGGACGAGGTGTTCCGTATTGTCTTGACCAAGGACCTTCCGCATAAGCCTGTGCGGAAGAAGAAAAAGCCAAGCCCGCCCTCGGCCCCGCCTCGAAAAGAAGGGGAGAGGGTTGGCGAAGAGGAGGAACCCTCCCTGACCCACTGAGGGCCGGAGGATCGAACGCGCTTCCGGATTTTGACGTTTAATCTTAAGAGTTCAAAGCCAAGACAGATCGACCAGGCCGGTTTGAGCCCAGGGCCGGGCCGGCCGACAATTCTAGACGAAGGATTAAAGACATGGCAAAAAACGAAGATGACGACATCAAGGAAATGATCGGGGTGGACACCGAACCGCAGGAAACCCAGGCGGCCTCCGGCACCCGGGGGCGGAAGCCCAAGGAGTACGGCCTGGTCGAACTGGAAGAAAAGGAGCTGAGCCAGCTGGTGCGGGTCGCCGGCCAGGCCGGGATCAAGGAGGAAGACCTCAAAGAGAAAGCCTCCAAGCACGACCTGATCTTCAGGATTTTGGAGGCCCAGGCCAAGAAACAGGGGATGCTCTTCTCGGAGGGCGTCCTGGAGTGCCTGGAAGACGGGTTCGGCTTCCTGCGGGCTCCCGAATTCAGCTACCTGCCCAGCCAAGACGACATCTACGTCTCTCCCTCCCAGATCAGGAAGTTCCAGCTCCGGACCGGGGACACCATTTCCGGCATTGTCCGGCCTCCCAAGAACGGAGAGAAATATTTCGCCCTGATCAAGATCGAGGCCATCAATTTCATGCACCCCGACGTCATCTTCGATGCCCGGCGCAATGTCCATTTCGAGCAGCTCACGCCGCTCTATCCCTTCGAGAAGATCAAGCTTCAGGACGGCACGCCCAAGAACATGAATGCCCGGGTCATGGACCTTCTGACCCCCATCGGCAAGGGCCAGCGGGGTTTGATCGTCTCACCGCCCCGGGCGGGCAAGACCACTCTGCTCAAGACCATCGCCAAGTCCATCGAGAAGAACCACCCCGAGATCTTTCTCATCGTCCTCCTGGTGGCCGAACGGCCGGAAGAAGTGACCGACTTCCAGCGCAGCGTCAACGGCGAGGTGGTGGCCTCAACTTTCGACGAGCCGCCGATCCGCAATACCCAGGTTGCCAATATCGTCCTGGAGAAGGCCAAACGGCTGGTCGAGCTCAAGCGGGACGTGGTCGTCCTGATGGACTCCATCACCCGGCTGGCCCGGGCCCACAACGCCATCATTCCGCCTTCGGGCAAGGTGCTTTCGGGCGGCATCGACGCCAACGCCCTGAACAAGCCCAAGAAATTCTTTGGCTCAGCCCGCAA
Organism: Candidatus Aminicenantales bacterium; assembly: GCA_049697055.1. GTDB lineage: Bacteria > Acidobacteriota > Aminicenantia > Aminicenantales > JAFGAV01 > JAFGAV01. The sequence goes on along the minus strand of JBAVVA010000044.1, from coordinate 2,771 downwards.
GATTGAAGAGGGCGGCAGTTTGACCATCGTGGCCACGGCCCTGATCGACACCGGCAGCCGTATGGACGACGTCATCTTTGAGGAGTTCAAGGGCACGGGCAACATGGAGATCAACCTCGACCGCCGCCTGGTGGACAAGCGGCTTTTCCCGGCCATCGATATCAACCGCTCGGCCACCCGTAAGGAAGAACTGCTCATCGAAGAAACCGACCTCAACCGCATCTGGATCCTGCGCAAGGTTCTCAGCCAGCTCAGCGAAGTGGAGGCCATGGAGCTGCTGGTGGATAAACTGTCTAAGACCAAGACCAATGAGGACTTCCTGGGCGCCATGAGCAAGGGGCTGTAGTAATAATTATCTCCGCTATCCTTATTTTCTGCGTTGTTTCCCTCGACTCCTGACGCCGGGCTTGGGCTTTTGGCGTCTTTGCAAGGAGATCTGACCTCTTCGACGGCATGATGAAGGTCATCTCTTTCCTCGCGGATTTCTCCGTGGTGGACAGGATCACCGACCACCTCAAGCTCACCTTAAGAAAATCATTTTTTTGCTTCTGCTGCTCTTGTTGGTTTTGCTGGGCTCCTGCTCCTGAGAATCAGAAAAGCCGCACCGCTTGGCGATTGCTATTTTTCGGATGATTCACTATGATGATTTTAATTCCCCCATGAAAAAGGCGGTCAAAAGAAAATCGGAGCTGCCTCTTCCCAATGAAATCGAACTGATCTCCAGCGTGGGCCTGCGGATCCGGGCCGAACTCGATCTGAACCGACTGCTCAAACTGATTGTCGAGAAAGCCCAAGAAACATTCCGCTACGCCTACTGCTCGGTTCTTTTGAGGGAAGGCGATGACTTGGTGATCCGGGCTGTAACCGAGTATCCCATTGATATCATCGGCAAAACCATTCCCATCGGCCAGGGCATCACCGGCCGGTGTGCCTACACTAAAGAGCGAATTCTAATCCCCGACCTTTCCCGGTGCGATTATTACATCCACCTGGGCGACCGCATGTTCCAGTCGGAGCTGGCGATTCCCATCATCTTCCAAGACAAGCTCCTGGGAGTCCTGAATACCGAAAGCACCAAAAAAAATGCCTACAGCGACCGAGATGTCAGAATCCTTGAGTTCCTGAGTTCCCAGATTGCGGTGGCCATCCGCAATGCTCAGACCCACAGCCAGCTCGAGCTGCTGCAGACGATCGGCATCCAGCTGATTTCGATCACCAACCTGGAAAAGCTGCTGGCTATCATCGTTCAGGAAGTTAAGAACACCCTGCACTATGACTCCGCTGCCATCTTTTTAAAGCAGGGCGAACACCTGGTCCTTAAAGCCATAACCAAGGAATTCCCCCCTGAGATGATCGGCCTGAAAATTCCTATCGGCCAGGGGGTGAGCGGCCGGTGCGCCCGAGAAGAAAAGGTTATCAACATCGGGGACATCCCCAAATACTCCGACTACATCCCATCGGGGATCGAGGGTATTCAGTCTGAGATCGCCTCGCCCCTGCTCTTTGAAAACAAACTGGCCGGGGTTTTGACCATTGAGAGCAAAAGGAAGAATTCCTTTGACACCGACGATATCCGCCTGCTGACCATTCTGTGCTCCCAGATTGCAGTGGCCATCCGCAATGCCAATCTCTATGCCGAGCTGGAGCGCCTGGCCATCACCGATCCTATGACCGGCCTTTACAATTACCGCTACTATCATAGCCGGCTGGCCAGTGAAATGGCGCGTGCTTCCCGCTACCGCCACCCCCTGTCGCAAATCCTGATCGACCTGGACGACTTCAAAAGGGTCAATGACCTCCACGGCCATCTGGCCGGAGATGAGGTGCTCAAGACCGTGGCCCAGCTCATCAGGAAAAACATCCGCAAGTACGATGAGAGCACCCTCATGGTGGAGGCTGAAATCGACATCGCGGCCCGGTACGGCGGAGAAGAATTTATTATCATCCTCCCCGAAACCGACGCCAAGGGCGCCATCCAGACCGCAGAACGGCTCCGCAAACTGCTGGCCGAGCAAGTGGTTCGGGAAGTCAATCTGAACAATGCCAACATCAATCTGAACCCGGTGACCGGCAGTTTCGGCGTGACCTCTTGCATCAAGGGCGAATCCCCCGAAGCCTTTCTCAAGCGGGCCGACCAGGCCATGTATGAGGCCAAGAGACTGGGGAAAAACCAGGTCTTCTTCTTGAAGTAGAACCTTGAATCAATCCCTGACCCAAACGGTTATATTCACATCCTCAATGCTTGAGTTAAAACCTTTCCAAAACAGAGAACAGCCTTCATCGGCCGAGGGATGGGGAAAAATGTTTCTCCCATCGTAAAAAACCAGGCCCGGCTATCGGCCTGACAGGCGGATTTATCTTGCCCTCCGGCGGGCTCTGGGATATATATAAAAGGCTGAAGGAGGTTCCCCCATGCCTCAACCAAATCTTTTAGCCGTCCTGTTGGCCGCCCTGGCCGCTCTGGTCCTGGGCTGGCTCTGGTATTCGTCGTTTCTATTTGGCCGGCCCTGGAAAAGGCTGGCCGGCATCACTGCTGCCAAGGGCGCCGTGTTGGCCTATTGCCTTAATTTTTTGTCATTATTGCTGATGAGCTACGTCCTCGGCCATATCCTCAAAGCCGTGGGGGCCGGGACCGTGCTAGCCGGCTTGAGGGTCGGATTTTGACTGTGGGCCGGCTTCGCCGCCACTATCACTTTAGGTTCTCTTCTTTGGGAACGAAAGCCCCTGGCCCTCTATCTACTCAATAACGCTTATTATCTATTATCGATGTT
>JBAVVA010000043.1:0-5580 GCA_049697055.1 Candidatus Aminicenantales bacterium | reverse complement strand
CAAGAAAAGGAGGTGAAAATTCGAGAGGGCTAATCAATTCAAAATTGTGTACTTGGATTATTTTCAATTATTGAGATGAGGAGGTAAAAATGAAAAGAAAAGCCATCGCGGGGATGGCCCTGGTGCTGCTTTTATCGGCACCGCTCCTCCTGGCCCAGTCGCGTGAAACCGGAGCTATCGAAGGCTCGGTCATGGACGCCACCCGCAGCCCGCTGCCCGGAGTCAATGTTTCGGTCAGCAGCCCCAACCTGATGGGTGTGCGGTCCACGGTAACCGATGTCAGCGGCCTATTCCGTTTTCCGGCCCTTCCGCCGGGCACCTATACGATCAAGGCCGCGCTCCAGGGTTTCAAAACCTACATCCAGGAGGCCATCCGACTGACGACCACCATGCGGCTTACGGTGGACATCGTCATGGCTCAGGCCGTCATCGAGGAAGAGGTCACGGTTACGGCCCAATCGCCGACCGTGGACGTGAAATCCACGGAAACGGCCTCGGTCACCCTGAGCAACGAAATCCTTAGGAATATCCCCTACAACCAATTCTCCTCCGACATCGTCAACCTAGCGCCCGCCGTTACGAACAACGTGGCCTACGGAGCTTCTCAGAATACGGGGATCGCCTATTCGATGGATGGCGTCAACGTGGCCGACCCGGAAGCCGGCTCGGCCTGGGTCTTCGTCGACCACAACATCATCGAGGAAGCCAAGGTCATGGGCCTGGGCCTTCCGGCCGAATACGGCAACTTCACCGGCGTCATTTTCAACCTGGTGACGAAGTCCGGAGGCAACAATTTCTCCGGCCACATGGAAGCCGATTTCCAGGGAAAGAAGGACGACTTCCCCAAGGGTCTCTGGCAGACGACCAATAACGGCGCCTACCTCGCTGATTTTCCCGGCCTGACCTCGCCCCTGCTGAAGCTTTATGACATCAGCGCCCATCTCGGCGGCCCTATCAAAAAGGACAAAATCTGGTTCTACACGGGCGTGCAGTACTACCGCTCGATGAACTATCCCACGGGCTTCCCCGAAGCCGTGGACTACAAGCAGCCCCGGTGGTTCGGCAAGCTGACCGCCCAGATCACGCCCTCGACGCCCATGACGTTTTCGCTCGAGATCGACACCTACAACGGCATCAACCGGGGCGCCAGCTCCACGGTCAGCCCCGAGGCTACGGTTACCCAGACATCGCCCGAAGCCGTGGGCAACTTCAGCCTGACCCACATCTTCAGCCCCCAGACCTTCATCGATTTCAAAGCCTCCTACTTCTGGGGCTACTACTACCTCGAGCCTGAGATGGGCCGCGACGTGGCCGCGCATTTCTTAGCCGAAGACGGCATGCTCCATGGCAATGCCACGTACTATTATTTGGCGGACCGCGACCGGTTCCAAGCCAACGCCAGCTTGACCCATTACGCCGAGGATTTCATCAAGGGCAGTCACGACTTCAAGTTCGGCGTCGAAGTCGAGCGGTCCTGGGCCAGAAGCCGCTACGGCTATTCAGGCCCCGACCACGCCTGGTACTATGACAACTCGGCCTATTATTACGCCGGCCCGCAGGGCCAATACCTGAAATACCAGTACACCGGCTACGACACGAACACCAGCTACATCCGCGCTGAGGTTTTCGCCCAGGATTCCTGGCAGATCTTGCCCCGGTTGAACATCAACCTGGGCCTCCGCTACAGCAACAACTGGGGCTTCGTCAAGGACGTCAGCGGCTCGGTCTTCCACACCTCGCGGATCGCCCCGCGCATCGGTTTCACCTTCGACCTGCTGGGCGACAAGTCGACCATCATCAAAGGCCACTACGGTCACTTCACCGAGGCCATGCTGACCGCCATGTTCGACAGGCTCAATCCCGTCTCCACCTTCAGCGAATGGTATCTGTATTATTGGGATTGGTGGAGCGGCGGCGGGTGGGCGTTCTATGATAGCATCCCGGCTCCCAGCTACCAGGTCCAAGACGGGATCAAACATCCCTACATGGAGCAGTTCACGGCGTCTATCGAGCGGGAGCTGTTTAAAGACGCCTCCTTCACCGTCACCTACATCAACCGCCAGTGGAAGGACTTCATCCTTCGCTACGACAGGGCAACGATCTGGGAACCCGTCACCTTCTACAGCGATGATTTGGGGCGGGACGTCACGGTCTATAAACGGACCTCCCCCCGCGACGAACATGACCGCTGGATACAAAACGACGTCCCGGGCCAGAACCCCTACAGGAAATACTGGGGTCTCGAATTCCTGTTCAACAAGCGCTTCTCTAACAAATGGCAGCTGCTGGCTTCCTACGTTTACTCCAAGTCCTACGGGACCATGAATAACAACTTCGGCGGCGACATCAACTGGCAGGGAAGCATGGACAATCCCAACAACTGGATCAACAGAGACGGAAACAACACCTACGACAACACCCACATGGGCAAGATCCAGGCCACCTACGTGGCGCCGTTCGGCATCTACGTCAGCGCCTATTTCCGGGCCATCACCGGTCCCGCTTGGACGACCCTCTACAAGCCGGTTGATAACTTCCCCGGAAGGACCATTATTTCCGCCGAAAAGCGCGGCTCCAATCACTACGACCTAGTGACCACGCTCGACATGAGGCTGGAGAAGACGTTCATGCTGGCCGAAAAGTATCGGTTGGGGATCATCCTGGATATCTTCAACGTCTTCAACAACAACAAGATCACTGCTTGGGGTAACCTCCTCGGCGCCAGCGATGTAAACACTGCGTCCTGGTATTCGGCGACCGACTATCCTTCGACGAACGGACACGACCTGTTGGCCATTCAAGCCCCTCGCCAGGCTCGAGTCGGCATTCGCTTGAACTTCTAAGCTCCTCCTCAGGCAGACGCTCAAGGGCGGCGGGTCTTCCCGCCGCCCTTTTTTTTCGCCAGCCGATGTAATCCTTCGTCAGGCGAGGAATAAATCAGATGCCGAGGCCGAAGGCCCCCTCTGTCATGGCTAGCGCCCATTGGGAGCACGGCAATCTCACCGCCCTCTGCTGTTCATTCTCATCCTCCTCTCCTGATCCTTCGGGTCAGTTTTGACATGACCCCGTCGATCGTATTATTTTAAATAGCATGAAAAAGAAGGCCCTCATCGTCATCATTGGTGCCGCCGCGGTTATCGCCTTGTTCGTCATCTTCGTCCTTCTGCCCGGAGGGGCGAGCTTCGCCCGACTGCGCCGGGGCCGGGATTTCAACGTCATCCTTATCACCCTGGACACGACCCGAGCCGACAAGATCGGCTGCTACGGTTGCGCGGAGGTCAAAACCCCCACCATCGACGGTTTCGCCGCGCGCGGCCTGCGTCTCGATAAATGCATCGCCCAGACTCCGCTGACCCTCCCCTCCCACACCTCGATCCTGACCGGCACGTTCCCGCTCTATCACGGCGTCCGGGACAACGGCGGGTTCATCGTCTCCCCCGGCCTGGAGACCATGGCCGAGGTCTTCAAGAAGGGCGGCTACCAGACCGCCGCCTTCGTGGCCGCCTACGTCCTCGACTCGCGGTGGGGCCTCAACCAAGGGTTCGATTACTATTTCGACCAGTTCGACCTCAGTAAGTTCGAGACCGTGTCCCTGAGCAATATCCAGAGGCCGGCCAACGAAGTCATGGACGAGGCCCTGCCCTGGCTGGACAAGAATAAATCGGATAAATTTTTCGCCTGGATCCACCTCTATGACCCGCACACGCCCTACGAACCGCCGCCGCCCTACGACACGGAATACGCAGCCCGTCCCTACCTGGGCGAGATCGCCTTCGCCGATTCCCAGATCGCCCGCCTGTGGAGATTCTTAGAGGAGAACAAACTGACCGACAAAACCTTCCTCGTCTTCGCCGGCGACCACGGCGAAAGCCTGGGCCAGCACCAGGAGATCGCCCACTGCTTTTTCGTCTACCAGGAGGCGATCCACGTCCCTCTCATTTTCGTCACGCCCTTCGCCAAACTCCAGGGGCGGACGAGTTCCCGGCCGGCCAACCTGGCCGACATCATGCCCACCATCCTGGATATGTGCGGACAGCCCTGGCCCAAGGATATCCAAGGCCAAAGCTTGGCCGGGGAGTTTTTCGGCCGGTCCAAGGCTTCCTCCGACGTCCTGACCTATTCCGAGACGTTCTATCCCCGCTTTCACTTCGGCTGGTCGGAGCTGCAGAGCGTGCAGAACGACCGCTATCAGCTCATCATCGCCACGGACATGGAGCTCTACGACCTTCTTGAGGACCCCCGTGAGCTGATGAACTTGATCGACTCCCGGCCCGCCGTGGCCCGGACTCTGCGGGCCCAGGCCGACGAACTCATCGCCCGCTACAGCCGGAACGCCCTCCAGTCCGACCTGAGCACGGTGGACGAGGAAACGCGGGAGAAGCTGGCCGCCCTGGGCTACCTCGGCTCGTTCGTGAACTCGGCCAAGCTCGCCGGCAAGAAGCTGGCCAACCCCAAGGACAAGATCGGCATTTTCAACGACCTGTCCAAAGCCCGGGAATTGGGCATGAGCGGCAAGGCGGACAAAGCCATCCCCATGATCAAACGGATCATCCGCCAGGACCCGGACATCGTCGACGCCTACTTCGCCCTGGGCAATATCTATTTCCGCGAGCGCCGGTTCCGGGAGGCCATCGACCAGTTCCAGATCGCCCTGGCCCTGAAACCGGACGATTCCTTCACGGTCATGAACATCGCCAATTGCTACGTCAGCCTGCGTCATCCCGACCAGGCAGAGAAGTTCGTCCTGGACTATCTGAAGAAGGGGCTCCAGGATTCCCAGCTCTTTTTCCTCCTGGGCAACATCAACTACCGACAGGACAGGTTCGACCAGGCCATCCCCTATTTCCGGCAATGCCTGTCCTTGAACTCGGAGTCGGCCTCGGCCTATAACGCCCTGGCCGCCATCTATTACCAGAAGGACGACCTGGCCCAAGCCGAATCCAACAGCCGGGAGGCGATCCGGCTCAGCCCCAAGCTGAGCTCGGTCCACTACAACCTGGCCCAGATTCTGGAAAAGAAGGGACAGACAGCCGAGGCCGAGGCCGAGTACAAGAGCGAGCTCACCGTGACACCCTCCCAATTCAAGGCCTGCTTCAACCTGGCCCGGCTCTACAGACGGGAGGGACGAGTGGACGACGAGCAGTCCTGCCTGGAGAGGGGGATTAAAATCGCGCCGAAGTTTCCCCTGAATTACTTTTACCTGGCCCGCATCTATCTCAACCGGGGAGTTAAGTTCAATGAAGCCGTCGACTTTGTCCAGAAGGGGATCGGCCTCAAGCCCGACAAGAGCGACTTGGCCCTGGCCTATTTCCTCCTGGCCGACCTCTACAACCGGCTGGGCGACGCGGCCGCTTCCGACCGATATGCCCGCCTGGGCCAGGCGACCGCCCCGGCCGCCGAAAAATAATTGTCAGTTGAACAGTTCGAGGCCGCATCTCCAATCGTGTGGCTAGCTGAGCCCAACTTTTTCTTGCATTGAGCCGTCCGTTATTTTAAACTTGTCCCCTATCCACCATGAAGTTCGCGGCCGACCTCCATATCCATTCCAAGTTCTCTCGAGCCACTTCCCGCGATATGACC
>JBAVVA010000042.1:0-2436 GCA_049697055.1 Candidatus Aminicenantales bacterium | reverse complement strand
TACAACCACTATTTCGAGACTCAGGGCCGGGAAAAATATGCCATGTCCCTCTACGCGGCCATCCCCGGTTCCCGCGCCGAGGTTTGCCACTCCTGTCCCGGACATTGCGAGCGGGCCTGCCCGCACGGCCTTCCTATCCAGGGCATGCTGTTTTTGGCCCACCGTCAGCTGACTTTGGCCTAATTTCTTATAATGGCCAGGGCTATTCCCATACTCATATTCCTGGTTTTTTGTGTTTGCTCCGGATATTCTGAAACGATATCGCCCAAAACCGTCCACGTCTATGTGGCCCTGTGCGACAACGAGCATCAGGGCATAGTGGCCGTGCCGGCTGCCCTGGGGAAGGGTGAGGACCCCGGAGGCAACCTCTATTGGGGCGCTCTCTACGGAGTCAAATCTCAGTTCAAGCGGAGCCGGGAGTGGAAGCTGCTCCAGTCCCAGTCGAATCTTTCTCCGTCTGTCCTGGAGCGCTGCGTGTTCAAGCATAATGACTTTGACGTTTATCTGGTGGCCGACGCCTACCGGGGCCAGGATATCAAACAGGCTCTCCTGGATTTCTTGAGGGCGGCGGCCGGCCGGTCTGAGGATTCGGTCTCAATTCCCGTCGCCGGATCCCCGGCTTTTGTCTTGAATTGCGGCGGCCGCTCCGACCTCCTGGCCTATCTTGGCCACGACGGGCTGATGGATTTCACGCTGGAGTCCTATCCGCAAAAGAGCGATCAGAGGGTCCGTCCGGTTCTGGTCCTGGCCTGCCTGAGCCGCAGCTTTTTTGGCCAAGCCATCCGCCAGGCCGGCGCCTATCCGCTTCTGTGGACCACGGGACTCCTGGCTCCAGAGGCCTATATCCTCAAGGCGGCCGTGGAAAGCTGGATGAACGGTGACCCGGACAAGACCGTGGCCGAGAACGCGGCCAGGGCTTACCATCGCTACCAAAAATGCGGGTTGAAGGTGGCCAAAAAACTGTTGGTCAGCGGCTGGTAGGAGAGCGGCGAGCCTTCGGCCGGGCGGTTAATCGGCGGGGTTCCGGGGCGGCAGGCCCTCCGGCGGTTTTTTCTTCCAGCGTTGTCTTCGCCGCCTTTTGTGGCGCTCCCCTCCCGGCGCGCCGCCATATTTCTGCCGGAACAGGACATCGAACGGATCTTTATCCTCGATCGATTCTCCCCGGACGAGGAGCGAGCACAGTCGCGTCGCCTCCGGGTAATGGGCTCTGCGGCGCAGGGACCAGCGCATCTGGCCCGAATCGAGCGCCCTTATCATCCTTTCGACAATGATCATGGTCTGGATGAGGTTGGCGGTTAAGGCCCGGGGCAAAGTCATTGTGGTCCCCGAGGCATCGAAGGCGCCATGAAGATGTTTGGCCCGGTCGCCGACGGCCTCGGCCATTTGATTGGCGGCCCAGGCCCAAAAAAGAAGAGCGTAGATCTCCACCTGGCTGAGAGAAATTCCGGCAGACAGGGTTCGGTCCAGGACGGCCAGAAGGGAGGACGTCCGGTCGAAGGCTTCGGAAGAAGATTGGATGAACTCGCCGATGCGGCCGAGGACCGGCCTGATCAGGTCGTGCTGCCGGGCCAGCTTGAAAAAAGGCTCGGCCGCTCCGGACTTAAGGTCCTTGTTCAATTCCTCGTACAGCCGGGACCCGGGGCAGGCCGCCAGCAAATAGCGGTGGCCGGAAATGGCCTGTTCCGTTTTATCCTCCAGGGTGAAACCCAGACGGGCGGCGTGGCGCAGCACCCTCCACATCCGGACCGGGTCCTCGACGTAGCGCTGGCCGGGATCGCCGATGACCCGGATCCTTTGGCGGGCCAAATCCTCCAACCCGCCCACGTAATCGATCACGGAGAAAGTGGCGATGTCGTAGAACAGGGCGTTGATGGTGATGTCGCGGCGGAAGGCGTCCTGGCGCGGCGTGCCGAAGGACCGGTCCAGGGCCGGCCGCCGGGCAAGCCCGCATTCTTCGGCCGCCTCCTCGGCTTCCCCTTCCTTCGGCTCCGGGCCTGCCCCCGCTTCGGTTTCCGGCCCCGGCTCTGCCGGCCGCTCGAGCCGTTCTGCTTCCGGCGCCGGAGAAGCTTCCTCTTCCCGGCCGCTTTCACCTGCTTCTTCTTCGCCCTTGACCTCTTCGGGTTCCTCAATTTCCCCCGGCTCCGGTTCCCGGCGAAAAGTGGCCACTTCGACGGCTTTCCCGCCTTGAAAGCGAATTTGGGCCAGCCGGAAGCGCCGGCCGATGAGATAGGCGTTGCGGAAGAGTTTTTTGATCTGACGGGGCCGGGCATTTGTCCCCACGTCGAAATCCTGGGGTGCCTTTCCCAGCAGAAGATCGCGCACGGCTCCACCGACCAGGTAGGAGATGAAACCGTACCGATGAAGCCGGTAGAGAACCTTTAAAGCGTCCGGGTCGATGTTCCGGCGGGAGATGGGGTGATGAGACCTGTCCAGGAT
>JBAVVA010000041.1:0-2289 GCA_049697055.1 Candidatus Aminicenantales bacterium | reverse complement strand
GCTCGACGGTCCGGACATCGGGGGTACCATGCAGAACCGCAAGGATGACTTCACCGGGTTGGAGCGAGCGGGCGGTGAGTTCAATCGCTGCGCCGCTTTGCGCTTGAATCCGAAGCACAGCCTGATCCGCTGACAAGCTTCCGGCTAGAATCAGTAGAAATATGAGCAAATGAGTCACGTAATTTATTAAGCCCTGTTTCCCCTGGGGTAGCATCGCCAATCGCGAGATGCGTGGAAACAGGTTGCACGGCGCCAGGCCCCGCCCGCCCGGAGCGCATGCTGATGGGTGGGTGGGCTTCGCGCAAGGGTTGGTGGGGATGCGCCGCGCTTCCCCTCCTCTTCTTGAATGCAAGATCACAGAACTGGAGATGTTAGCTCCCTACAGCCAGCGGCTTGAGGATTTTGCCCGGCAAGCGGCCGGTGTGCTCTCCCCTTTCCACCACCACCTGTCCGTTGACCAGGACATAATCGATCCCAACAGGATACTGATGCGGCTCGACCCAGGTCGCTTTGTCCAATACTGTTTCGGGGTTGAACACAACCAAGTCGGCGAAGCAGCCCTTCTTCACCAGGCCGCGCTTCTCGAAATGGAATTTTTCTGCAGCGACCGAAGTCATTTTCCGGATCATCGTCTCCCAGGGCAGGATCTTCTCCTGACGGATATACTTGCCCAGCACGCGGGGGAAAGTGCCGTAATGGCGCGGGTGAGGCTTGCCCTGGCCCAGGGGCCCGTAGGGCGCCAGGGACGAGCCGTCCGTGCCTACGCTGACCAGCTGATGGGCCAGGATCCTTTTCAGGTTCTCTTCCTTCATCATGAAGATAACCATCCCCACCCGGCCTTTTTCTTCGATGAGCACATCGCGCATGAAGATATAAGGTTCCTTCCCGGCCGCCGCGGCCGCCTCCAGGATGTTTTTTCCCTCGGCAAACTTGTTTTTGGCCGAGACGACGTCGGAGATGACAACCTTGTCCCAAGAGCCGAGCTTCTTCTCCGCCTCGGCCAGGTGCTCGCGGAGTTTGGGCTCGAGCGAACTGTCCTGCAGCCGCTTGAGGAAATCCGCGTTGGTGCCCTCCCGCGCCCAGGCCGGGAAGTAGAAGCTCAGGCTGGTGGCGCCGGCGATGTAGGGATACCGGTCACAAAAAATCTTCAGGCCCTCTTTCCGGGCCGCCTCGATCCTGGCCAGGGCCTCGTCGATCTTGGACCAATTCCGCGGATAGGCCACCTTGAAATGAGAAATCTCGAGGCTGACCCCGGACTCCCTGGCCACGCCGATCGATTCATCCAGGGATTCCAGAAGCCGGTCGCCTTCATCCCGCATGTGGGTGGAGTAAACGCCGCCCTTCTCGGCCACTACCCGGCACAGGGCGGACAACTCCGCCGGGCGGGCAAAGCTTCCCGGCGTATATTCCAAGCCGCTGGACAATCCGACCGCACCGTCCAGGAGATTTTGTCGGACGAGGCCCCTCATTTTGTCAAGTTCTTCGGCCGACGGCGGCCGGTCGCCGTAGCCCATGGCCGAGCCGCGGATATCGCCGTGGCCGACCAGGGTGGAATAGTTGAGGGCCGCCCCGCGTTGCTCCAGCCGGCTCATAAAGCCTTTAATATCACGCCAGTTGAGATCTAGGCTGTAAACCTCTTTCAGGTTGGCCGCTGCCTCATCATAGACTTGGCCGGGAATCGTGCATCCCGAGGAGCCGCAGTTGCCGCTGACAATAGTGGTGATGCCCTGGCGGATGGAGCTTTCAGCTTTGGGGTTGACCAGCAGTTCGACATCGGTATGAGCATGCATATCGATGAAGCCCGGAGAGACGGCTAACCCCTTGGCCTCAACGACGGCCGCCGATTGACCTTCCGGGATCGGGCCGACTGCGGATATAATCTCGCCGTTGATCCCGATGTCAGCCTCGAAGCCGGGCCGGCCCGAGCCGTCATAGATGAGGGCGCCTTTGATGACCAGGTCGAATTCTTTCTTTGAAGAAGCTCCCTTGAGCAGCAAGCCGGGGCCGCTCATTCCGTCTGCCGCTGCGGCAGTCGCCGCACCTTTCATAAATTCCCGGCGCGTGATCTTACTGGACATAGTAGATCTCCTTAAACTGATAATCCTCGTTCACTATAAATCATTGATTGTGGACCTGTCTAGAACGCGTATGAAGCAAATAAGGGCCTGGGGGAAGGGCTCGGCGCCTGGCCGCGGTTTTTAACGCCGCGGAATCTCCGGGTTTCTCAGTCGGCTGCGCGATTCGCTCCCTCCGGGAGCTGTACGCAGCCGGCCGGCAAGGATATGCCAG
>JBAVVA010000040.1:0-4494 GCA_049697055.1 Candidatus Aminicenantales bacterium | reverse complement strand
CCCAAGCTGCGGCGGCTCAGTGGTGGTCACCGGCGGCGGCAGGGCCGAAGCGGCGATGGGCCCGAAATACTTTTTGATTTGCTCCAGGGTCCGGGACGAGTCAAAATCGCCGACTACGATCATGACGGCGTTGTTGGGAGCATAGTAGGTGCGGTAATACTGGCTGACCTCGTCGCGCCGCCAGCTCAGGATGTCGCTCATCCAGCCGATGACCTCCCAGTGATAGGGATGGGCCATGATGGAGGTGGCCCGCACCGTCTCCTCCAGGAGGCTGTCGTTGTTGTTCTCCACGGCCATCCGTCTCTCCGAGGCGACAACACCCCGCTCCGATTCATAGACCTGGGGGTTGAAAGTCAGGCCTTGCATCCGGTCGGCCTCCATCTCCAGCATCGGCTCCAGGGTGGCGGCCGGGAACCAGTCCGTATAGGCAGTCAGGTCGTCGGTGGTGTAGGCGTTGTTGGCCCCGCCGTGAAACTCCATGATCCGGTCGAACTCGCCCGGGCCGAACTTGGGCGAGCCGTTGAACATCATGTGTTCGATGAAGTGGGAAACGCCCGTCAGGCCGGGCCGCTCGTTGCGCGAGCCGACCCGGAAGAAGGTGTACAGGGCGATGTTGGGAATGTCGTGGTCCTCCAGGAACAGGACCTTGAGGCCGTTGGCCAGAGTGTGAACCTTGACATCTTCCGGACGGAAGGCTCCTTCCAGAAAAATCGTGGCCAGGACCAGACACAGGAACACACAGGCAAGCCTTTTGATCATCCATGACCTCCTTTAAAGAACCATAAGTAGCACATCCCACCCAGATTTTCCAATTGAAGGGACAGCCTGGTTACGATCTGGAATCGTCAGGCGGCTCGAACCGCATCCACTCCACGCCGTAGGGGCTGGTTTCGTACCCGGAGCAGTGCACTTTGAAGCGGGCCAGATAGGTCTCGCCGGGCCTTGATGTGTTTGTCGGAATGCCCAAATGATGGTAGCGTCTCATGAGGTTCCTCCCCCGGTCGGACTCGCAGTTGCAGGTCCTGGGCCGGTTTGAGTTTTCAGCCGGCCGGCGGCCGGCTCTGGCCTAATCCGCCTTGGTCCGGATGATCTTGGCCACCAGGTTCGAGGTCGGGTCAGGGCAGCGGACATATTCCGTGGTCACGCCCTCCGGGTCGATGACCTTCTCATAAGGCGTCCCTTCATATTTCCAGGGAAGAGTGACCCCTCGCTGCAGGAGGATGATAAAGTCATGCATGCTGCTCAGCAGCCAGGGACAGATCTTGCCCATATCCTCGGGATACTTGAAGGTGTTGCCTTTTTTATGGCACCAGGAGTCGGGCCGGGCTTCGAAGATCTCGATATCGATCTTGTACCGTTTGGGCTTTGCCCCAGCCGGCGGTGGCGGGGTCTGACTGTTGCCCTGGCTGTCTCCCTGTAATAGGGTTGAGCCCGCCAAAAAAGCCGCCAGCCCGCAGCCTGCGCTGCCGATGAATCCTCTGCGCTCCATGAATACCTCCTATCGTTAAATTTATCAGCATTGGGCTCGGTCATTTCCGGAGCGAAGCTTTGGAAAAAATATATTCAGGAATAATGGCGTCGAACTCAATGGACTCTATGATGAATTCCGTTCCCTGGCCGCTCAGGAGAACGTCCTTGAACACAACCCGGTCCGGAATCCAGCGGCCCTGCATCCGACGCACGCTTTTAACCTCAGTCGTCTTGAGCAGCTTGCCGCTCTTGGCGAAGCGTTCCTCTTTCAAGACGACAAAGCGCTCTTTGTCCACCCATAGCATCCTCCGAGGATAAGGAACTTCCGTTTTTCGGGCGGTCAGCTCCAGCTTCCAGCAAGCCCGCTCCAATACGGCCTCCTCTCCGGCCAGCCCGGTCTGGTAGCTTTTGGCCAAAACCGGATCTTCCATCATGTCCTCGTAGGACAGGTCCGAGCCCATGACCGACTGTCGCAACAGATGTCCCGAAATGAGAATGGTCCGGTCCGTGGCCGGAGAATAGATCCACAACTGGCCGGCCAGCTTCAGCATCTTGGTGCCTTTTTCCCGGGGCGGGTCTAGGTATTCGGAAAAGGAGCGTTCGACGCCCTGGATCCAAGACTTGGTCCTGACCGAGCGGCTTCCTCGGCGGCCGTGAATGATCATCTCCGAGAGGATGATCTTGTTGCCGGAGGTCCTGTTGCCGTCCACCTGGCCAAGGATCCACTCAGCCGAAGGGGCCTGGGCCGTGAGGGGGGGATGGCCCAGCATCATGACCGCGGCCAACAAGACTCCTACTGATATGCGTCGGAAGCATTTTATTTTCCATGAGTTGCCGAGACCGCAATGGGGTGGCGCGGCGGAGGGGCATCCCCACCTTCTTGGAGGGGGAAGCGCTTCGCCTTCCCCCTTCCAACGGTCGCTCTGCTCCCTGCCTCCCCTTCTCGGACTTCGTCCTGCGACCAAGGGGGCATACCCCCTTGGAACCCCCCGTCCGGCAGCGCCGGACGAACGCGCGCAGCCTTGCGAGCACAGCCGGGGAGGAGCCGCGACAGGACCCCACACGTTTCTGCTTTTATCACGGAAATGAAGATGCTTCCATGTGTTTCTCATGCCTCCAGCTCCTTGAGGAGTCTCGATGTCTGGCGTTTGAATATGCCCAAGCCGGCGATTGAGGCGCCGGCCAAAGTGGCCAGCAGGCCGGGCACAAAACCGATGATGAAGCTCACCGGCGTCACCCGGGCCCGCATGCTCGTCGACATGAGCAGGGTGGCCTTCTCGAACAGCGAGCCGAAGTTGATCCCATTGGCCTGGAGGACATAGGCCAGGGCCAGGCCGAGGGCCGTGCCGGCCAGGGAGCCGATGAAACCCAGGATGAGCGACTCGCCGATCATCGACCGGTAGACCCGGCCCTTGGCTTCACCCATGGCCAGGCGGACACCGATCTCGCCGTAGCGGCGGATGTTGCCCATCAAGCCCGCGTTCCACAGGACGACGCACATGGCCAACACGAATATGGCTACCAAAGCCCCCACCACCGTATTCATCATATCCACCATGTCGCCCAGGCCGCTCTGCTGGCGGAGCGTTTCCATCACCGGAGAGAATGGGTCGTCGGCCTTTCGGGGCAGGGCGTTGAAGGCGCCGGCCAGCCTCCCGGCTTGGACGTCATCATAGAATCCTCCGTGTAAAAAGCCGAGAACCTCTCCGGCGGCATCCTGCATGTCGAGCGCAAGGCGCACGTCTTCCAAGTCGGCCACCATCATCCCGCGGTCTATGGCCTGCACCCCGAAACGAATCGTCCCGGCCAGGGTGAAGTTGGCCGTGATGAGGCTCCCGTACATACTGGAACCGATGAGGGTTACCGTTCCGCCGAGTCCCAGCCCCAGCCGTCCGGCTAGGTCATCGCTGACCAAAATTTCGCCACGCTGCTGAGGCAGGCGGCCCCGGACCAGCCCACCTGCCAAGTTGAGGATTCCAGGCTCCGGGCTGGAGGGAGAGAGCAGGTCCACAGCCAGGCCGGCCACAGGGGCTTGAGCTTTGGTCTCGCCTTTTTCATCCGGAACATCCAGCAGGCCGCCGAAGCGGATGCGCGATGTCCAGGTCAGCGAGGGATGGTCCCGGCGCAGTTCGTCAAGCAGCCCCCCCGCGCCCAAAAGAGCCAGGTCATTGGGTATCTGGTCCGCCTCACGGACATAGGCCCGGCTCATGACCTTGACGTGGCCCGCCTCGAAGCGGGCCGTGGTCTGGAGCATGTCACCGACGATCCCCTGCATCCAGCAATAAAAAACAACGGTCAGGAAGACACCGATGGCCACGGTCAGCAGGGGGAAGAGGCTCCGGGACCGGTCGCGCAGCAATCCTTTGATGAGAAACTTGATCACGAGAGTCTCCCCCGCAGCGCGTCGGTCGGCTTTAGCTTGGCGATCCGGCGCGTCGGCAGGAAGCTGACCACCGTAGTTACGGCCAGCACCAAAAGCGTCACGCTCAGGACCAACCCGAGGCTCAGGACCGGAAAGATCTTATCTCCGATGCTGAACCCGAAACCCTCCGTGCTGGAGGGCAAGACATATCCGTGACGGTAAAAATAAATCATCAGCGGGATACCGTATACGGCCCCCACCACCACGGCCAGAACGCCGTGCAGGGCTCCCTCCAGGGTGAAAAGACGGATGACCTGTCCACGGGTGAAACCCAGGGCCATCAACGTTCCCATCTCCTTGCGCCGGCGGAAGATGGATAAAACCTGAGTGTCAAAAACAGCCAGCATGCCCAGGAGCATCAGGATGCCGAACATGACGAGCCGGCCGACGGACTTCGTCTGAATTAGCTGTCGGATGTCCTTCAGCAGAAAGTCGAGATCTTTGAAGGACCATCCCTTCTGGGGGCCGGCCCAGGGGACATCCCGGCCCATCACCACCAGGGTGGCCTGTCCCTCCAGCCCGGTCATCTTCTGCAGCCTGTCCAGGGGAACCCAGAGCTGATTGACATCGATGGTCTGAATCGTGGTGCGCATCACGCGCAC
>JBAVVA010000039.1:0-17911 GCA_049697055.1 Candidatus Aminicenantales bacterium | reverse complement strand
TGAAAATGGGGCTGAAGACGGTCATGCCGCCCTTCGTCCTGCCCTACTACAACGGCATTGTCCCCGAGGACTGCGGCCTGAGCGCCTTCGTCTTCCTGGAGGGCGGGCATTTCACCATTCATACTTTCTCTTATCGCGGCGTTTTTTTCTGCGATTTGCTCTATCCCCAGGCTTTCGACACGGAAAATCTCAGGGCCTATATTGACGAAGCCTTCCCCGCCCAAAAGGTATTTCAGAATTTTGTGGAGCGCCAGAAGGAATTCAGACTGGACCGGCCGGCCGTCGATGAGCAAAAGGACTTTGGCCCGCACCTCATGCTGAACCTGGAGGGTTATAAGGGGCCGTCCACCCTGGACAGCCTGTTCGCTTATTTCGATGTCCTGCCCTACGCCATCGGGATGACGCCCATCATGAGGCCCTATGGGGTGAGGAGCGCAGCGGGAAAGAAGGAAGTCATCTCCATCCTGACCATGATCGCCGAAAGCCACATCAGCCTCCACTTCTTCCCCAACGAGGGGCAGGCCTTCTTCGATATTTTTTCCTGCTCCTTCTTCGACACGGACAAGGTCAGCCGGGAACTGAAGAAAGGGCTGGAGGGCAGGATTACAGCGGAGGTCCTCATCTCCCGGGGGAGCAAGTACAAGGATTTCCGCGAGGAGCGGCGCGACAAGGTGCGCTACTCCCGCCAGTGGCTCAAGCACGCCCACGGCGGTCATCATAAGACCTGAGGAGCGGTGTCGGGGCCGCTGCCGAAACGGCCGGGCTGCCTGTCATACGCAATTCGATGCCCAATAAAAACGGAACGATCATAATGGGCTCACCCGCCAAGCTGGCCGCTTACCCGGAGGGTCATTTGGGGTCGCGGCTTTTCACCCAGGAGGGTCGGTTGAAGATCAAACGGAAGAGCCGGAAGCCCGCTTGCGTTCTGGGAATCGACCTGGGCGGGGTGGAGCATAGGCCGAGCGGGGTGTGTGTTCTTCGGGGATTCCGGGCAGAGACATCCCTCCTCCATACGGACGTTGAAATTCTGAAGCTGGTGAAAAGCATCAGCCCCGACTTGGTGGCCATCGACGCCCCCCTGACGCTTCCTCCGGGACGGAAGTCCATGGAGGAGCGGACGGACCGCCATCTTCGGCCCGCCGACGAGGAGCTCTTGCGGCGGCGGATTCCCTTTTTTCCCATCACCATCGGCCCGATGCGGGCCCTGACCGTGCGGGGAATCGGGCTGAAGCGCAAGATCCGGAGGCTGGGGATTCGGGCGGTGGAGATCTACCCGGGAGGGGCCCAGGACGTCTGGCGCCTGCCCAGGGCCAAGCGCAACCTCCGCGGGTTGCGGCGCGGCCTGGAGAAGCTCGGAATAAAAGGACTGCGCCAGGATGCCTCCGACCATGAGTTGGATGCGGTCACCGGTGCCCTGGTGGGGAAGCTCTTTCTTCAAGGAAAAGCGGAAGTCTATGGCGACTTCAAATCCGGCGCCATTCTCATGCCCCCCTCGAATTCAGTGTAAATCTGGCAAGGTCAGCATTTCCGGGCGCAAAAACCTCGTTTAACGGCAATTTAAAGCGGGGAAAATGAGCTAATTTATTTAATGTCTGCCAATAATCTTGGGCCGCCCCCTTTTTTGATGTAGAATCAGTCCATGCCTCCCGAGAATGACTACCCGGATTTCGTGGCCCGTTTCTACGACGTCATCTATGACCGTCTCCGGACGGGGACGGACGCCGAGTTCTATCTCCGGCGCATGGCCGAGGCCAAAGGCCCGGTCCTGGAGATCGGAACCGGAACAGGACGCCTGTTCCAGGAAGCCTTGAGCCGCGGGACGGATATAACCGGGATCGACAACAGCCCGGCCATGATCGGCGTGCTCCGCTCCAAGCTGGAGCCCGCCGACCAAACCCGGGTTCAAGTCATGGACGCCCGCCGCCTGAGCCTGGCCAGGCGGTTCAGCCTGATCGTCGCGCCCTTCCGGGTCTTTTCTCATCTGCTTGACGTAGAGGACCAGCTGATGGTGCTGAACAAGGTCTACGACCATCTTCGGCCCGGAGGATATTTCCTCTTTGACGTTTATGTGCCGAATCCAAAATACATATCGGAGGGCCTGGACGGCCTGGTGGACTTCGAGGGCGAGTATGCGGCCGGCCGGCGCTTCAAGCGCACGACCTATATGTCCGCGGAGCTGGTCAACCAGCTCAGCCATGTCCGGATGAAGTTCGAATGGGACGAGGGCGGCCGCCGGGTCGAGCGGGAGTGGACCTTTTCTCTGCGTTTTTTCTTCCGCTACGAGTTGGAGCATCTCGTCCAGCGCTCCAAATTGAAGCTGGAGACAATCACCGGCGATTTCTCCGGGGGGCCGCTCGAGCCGGATTCCAAGGAGTTCGTGGTCCTCTGCCGGAGAGCTTGAGACGGATGATGACGCAACTTCGAGCAAAGGAGTCAATCATGAAGAAAATTCTGTTGTCTGTTATGGTCTTTGTGCTGGCGGCCGCCCTGCCGGCCGCGGAAAAGACCGGTCCCAAGGTCTTCATCTCCGTTGATATGGAGGGCATCTGGGGCGTAGTCCAGGGCAATCAGACAATGTCCGATTCGCCCGAATACGGCCCGGCCCGCAAATGGATGGCCGAGGACGTCAACGCCGTCGTGGCCGGGCTGCTCGAGGCCGGGGCCGGCCAGATCGTGGTCAACGATTCTCATGGCAGCATGAGAAACATCCTGGCCGACCAGATCAACCCCAAAGTAGCTTTGATCTCGGGCTCCCCCAAGCCGCTGTCCATGATGCAGGGCATCGACGCCTCCTTCGGGGCCTGCCTGTTCATCGGTTATCACGCTCAGGCAGGCACGGGCGCGGCGACCCTGGACCACACCATCTCCGGCGGCACGGTCCGTTCGGTCAAGATCAACGGCCTGGAGCTTCCCGAGCTGGGGATCAACGCCGCCATAGCCGGCGCTTACAATGTTCCCGTCATCATGCTCAGCGGCGATGAGGAGACCTGCTCTCAGGCCAAAGCCCTCCTGGGCCAGGGAGTCGTGACCGTAGCCGTCAAGAAAGCCGTGGGCCGTTACGCCGCCGAGCTGCTTCCCATGGAAGAGGCTAGGAAAAGCCTCGCCCAGGGAGCCCGGGAAGCGCTGGCCAACAGGGCCAAGGTCAAGCCCTTCCGCCTTGACTCGCCCTGCCGGTTCGAGCTGGAATTTCTGAACAGCGGCCAGGCGGAAATGCCCTCCTTGCTCCCTCAGGTCAAGAGGACGGGCGCCCGTTCGGTGGCCTTCTCCACAGTCGATTACATCGAGGGCTTCAAGCTCATGCGGGCGGTGATCGCCCTGGCCGGCATCAGCTGACCAGGACCAGCCGAGATTGAGCAAACTCAAGCTCAGAAGCGAGCCTCGGCTGCTCTAGAGGTTCTATGACAAATAGTGTGGTTAGTCCTCTACTGGAGTAGAGGGCCTGGGTGAGGAGCGAGGCGCCATGAGCGGTTTAAGCCAGGAATCGACGGGGTTCGAGGGCAAGTTAAGGCAATAAATGGAAGTATCCCCCTCGCCATAAATCATGGGGAGGGGTGGCACGGCGGAGGGGCTCCGGCTATACAATCCGTCTGCGCGCAGCTTAGCATGGCCGGAGACACCTACAAATTCTCATTATCCTATTTATCCCCCTCTAGCCCCCCTTGGGGAAACAAGAGGGGCAAAGGTTGGTGTCTCTGGAAAGGTCGGCCGTGACAGGACCCCTCCTCTTTTTGAATGCAGGGTCATGGGAGGGGGATGCTTCCTATCGCATAGCGTCCGAGAAACCCGGAGAGGCCGAAGGGCGTGAAAAATCCGGCCAGCGAGCGAGGCCAATACCCAAGCCCATCGATCCCTTATTATCTGAAAAGATGCTTGCCCCAGTCTGGTCTAGATTGACCTGCCTCTTCGGGCTGTGATAAAAGACAAGCCCATGACCGAAGCGAGAGAGGCCAAGCCGCGGACTTATCTGGGCCTGTTCCTGGTCACCCTGGCCGCGCTGATGTACGAGATCCTCTTGACCCGCATCTTCAGCGTGACCATGTGGTATCACTTCGCTTTCATGGCCATCTCGGTGGCCATGTTCGGGATGACCCTGGGGGCGGTGGTCATCTATCTTTTTCCCAGGCTCTTCACCCCGGAGCGAGCTCCCCTCCATTTGGCTTCGACCGCGCTGCTCTTTTCGGCCTCCATGGTGGCCAGCTTCCTGGTCCACCTCCGCCTGCCCCAGGTTTCGCTCAACTCCTTCCAAGCCCTGTTCAGCCTGACGGCCACCTTCGGCCTCGTCTCCATCCCCTTCATCTTCAGCGGGATGTGTGTCTGCCTGGCCATGACCAAGTTTCCCAGACAGGTCAGCAAATTCTACGCGGCCGACCTCTCCGGAGCGGCGGCTGGCTGTCTTCTGCTCATCGCTCTCCTCAAAATCACCGACGGCCCGACGGCCGTCATGGCCGTTGCCTTCCTGGCCAGCCTGGGGGCTTTTCTCTTTGCCTCCGATATCCGCCATGTCTCCCTCACACGCCTGGCCGCCCTGGCCGGCCTCCTGTTGCTGGGGTTCGCCGTGACCAACACTCTTCTGGCCGCCCAACAGCGCTCCCTGTTGCGCCTCCGTTGGGTCAAGGGCGCCCGCGAATCAAAACCGCTGTTTGAGAAATGGAACTCGTTCTCCCGCGTCCGGATTTACAACGACCCGGTACTCCTCTCCCAGCCCTTCGGCTGGGGCCTGAGCTCGACCTACAGCCGTTCCGGACAGGTCCGCCAGCTCGGTTTGAACATCGACGCCAGCGCCTTCACCGTCCTGACCAACTTCAGCGGGGACCTGGACAAGCTCGACTACCTCCGCTATGACGTGACCAACATCGCCCATTATCTCCGGCCGGAGGCCGATGTCTTTGTGATCGGGGCCGGCGGCGGCAGGGACATTCTCACCGCCCTGGTCTTCGGGCAGAAGAGCGTGACGGGCGCCGAAATCAACGACGACATCCTCCGCGCCGTAAACAAGAATTTCGGGAATTTCACCGGGCATCTCGACCGCAACCCCAAAGTCCGCTTCCTCAACGACGAGGCCCGCAGCGCCATCGCCCGCTCCCCGAGGTCCTACGACATTATCCAGTCCTCGCTGGTCGATACCTGGGCGGCCACGGCGGCCGGCGCTTTTGTCCTCTCGGAGAACTCCCTTTATACGGTCGAGGCCTGGACCACCTTTCTGGAACATCTCCGGCCCTCCGGCATCCTCACCTTCTCGCGCTGGTATCTCCAGACGCGGGAGATTCTCATGTATCGTCTGACCGCCCTGGCCAGCGCCGCGCTCCAGAGGGTCGGCCCCGCTGAGACCCGGGGCCACATCCTCATCCTCAAGAACAAGAACATCGGAACGATCCTGGTCGGCCGGGCTCCTTTCACGGAAAAGGATATCGACACAATCGAAGAAGTCAGCCGGAGAATGAAGTTCGAGATCATCCTCAGCCCGAGGTTCGCCCTGGACCCGACCTATGCCGCCTTGGCCGACGGCCACAATGTGGATGCCTTCACCCGGCAGTTTCCCGAGAACATCTCTCCTCCGACCGACAACAGCCCCTTCTTTTTTCAGATCCTGCGGTTCAAGAACATTCTGAAGCATATCCGCCAATTCCAGCCGAACCCCGTTCCCATTCTTGGCTACCTGCTGATCATGGTGGTGGCCTTGACCCTTCTCTTCATCATCGTGCCGGTGGCCCTCTCCACCCAAAGGGGCGTCCTGCGCGGCTCTTTTCCTCTTTTTCTTTATTTCGGCTGCATCGGCATGGGGTTCATGCTGGTCGAAGTATCCCAGATGCAGAGGCTCATTGTGTTCCTGGGACATCCCAGCTACAGCCTGACGGTTGTGCTGTTCACCCTGCTCTTGGCCAGCAGCCTGGGGAGCTATACGACCAGGACAGTCGAGGAGAGCAGATGGAGAGGCGCCGGCGGCCGGAGGTTCCTCCTGCTCCTGGCCACTCTGGCCGCCTTCGCCATTTTGACCCCTCCTGTCCTGAGGGCCGCTCAGGGAGCCGTGACGCCCGTCCGCATCCTGGCGGCGGTCCTCCTCCTGGCCCCCATCGGGGTGTTCATGGGGATGGCTTTTCCCCTGGGCCTGAGGCTTGCTTCCCGGCGGTCCGCCGCACTGACTCCCTGGCTGTGGGGCATCAACGGTTCTTTATCGGTCTGCGCTTCTGTGCTGTCCGTGGTCATCGCCCTGAGCTTAGGGATTGCCGCTTCCTTCTTGGCCGGAGTCTTATGCTACGGCCTGGCCGCGCTGGCCTATCTCCGGGCGGCCCGCTGATTCGCGCACCCCGCCGCTCCCCCTTGCCTTTTCGGAGCTTCCTCGAGGAAATGGCCCCGATCCGTATCCGGGCGTGACACCCTGGGCCAGCCGGCCCGAAGGAGGATGCGAGGAAGCGGGGAAGAGCGGAGTTGGACGAGGCTAGTGGTTTGACATCTCAATTTTTTTGATTATATTAATACTATATAATTTATAGACTAAGAGAACCAGAGGAGCCTGAAAGCGCTTTTGGTCATAGTCCTGGCCCCTCAGGACGGAGGGTACAAGACATTGGGTACCAAGATCATTCGGTCCGGCAAACATTACTGCATCAACTCCGCAGCCCTCGACTTCAAGCCGGCCGGCGCGGAAGCCTCGGCCGGCCGGGAGGCTAAGACCGAGACGGCCACTTTTGCGGCGGGCTGTTTCTGGGGCATTGAAGACCAGTTCCGGCGCCTGCCGGGCGTTCTATCGACAGTGGTGGGCTATACCGGGGGGACGGCCGACTGCCCCACCTACAGCCAGGTCTGCACGGACAAGACCGGCCATGCCGAGGCCGTCCAGATCGCCTTCGACCCCAGCCGGGTGAGCTACGAGGAGCTGGTGCGCTTCTTCTTCAGCCTCCACGACCCGACCCAGCTCAATCGTCAGGGGCCGGACGTAGGCACCCAGTACCGCTCGGCGATCTTCACCCACAGCCCGCAGCAGGCGGAAAGCGCCCGCCGGGTCACGACCGAAGTGGAGAAGTCAGGCCGATACGCCGGGCCGATCGTCACCCAGATCGTTCCGGCTTCGACTTTCTATCCGGCCGAGGAATACCACCAGCGCTACCTGGAGAAATTGCGCCGGCGCTCCGGCGCTAATGACGGCGGCTGCGGGACGAATAGCTGCGGACGATAGGGGCCGGTCTGTTCAATCCACGATGAAGGCCTTGGCTCCTCTTTCCGAACGGCCCTGGTGAGGGTTGGCCTCATCGTCCCCGGCTTGAAAGCTCATCCCGGGGCGGAGCCGGAAGGAGCGGCCGTCCCGGAGGGTGATGTCGAACTCGCCCTCCAGAACGAGGAAAATATGTCCTTTAGGGCACCAGTGGTCGGAGCGATATCCCGGCGAATATTCAACGATTCGGGCCCGGATGTTCCCGGCCTCAAAAATGCGCCAATGCGATGTTCCCCCTTCACCCGGGTGTTCGACGGGCTTGACCGAACTCCAATCCGTGACCGTAAAGGGGATATTGAGAATTTTCATGCCATCCTCCTTTTTTCACCGCGGCCATTATAGAGAAAATATCTTCTCTTTGATTGACAGAATCGTTTTTCCTCGGTATAAGAGATTTTAAAATGACTTTCGCTGGAGGTAAAGGATGAAATTGAACAAAACACCCTTCGTCGTTCTTACGCTTTTTGTCCTGCTGGCCCTGACCGGGCCTTCTTTCACTCAGAGCCGGGACCAAGGATCATGTCCCCTCTGTTCCAGCTCCGCCGACCGGGAGAACTGCACGGTCATCATGGTGGGCAAAAACGCTTCGGTAGACGGGTCGGTAATTTCGACCCACACTTGCGACTGCGGCCTGTGCGACTGGACCTGGCGCCATGTCCCCGCCGCCGACCATCCGGCCGGGTCGATGCGCAAAATTTTTTATGTCGACCAGTTCACCACCATCCCGCCCAGCCAAGGCCTTAAGTGGGAGCGGGTTAAGGAAGATTTGACCGGTCTGGAGATCCCCGAAGTGCCACACACCTACGGCTATCTGCTGGGGGCTTTCGGCTATATGAACGACAGGCAGGTGGCCATCGGCGAGTCGACGGTCGGTTGCCGGCCGAAGATGGAGAACAAGACCACCACGCCCAAATTCGACATCACTCAGCTGACCCTCCTGGCCATGGAGCGGGGGGGGACGGCCCGGGAGGCCATCAAGGTCATGGGCGAAATGGCGGAAAAATACGGCTACGGCCATACCGATGAAGGCGAAATGCTGGCCGTCAGCGACCCGAACGAAATCTGGATCTTCGAAGTCATGCCCGTCGGCCCCCTGTGGACGTCCAAGAGCGGCAAGCCCGGCGCGGTGTGGTGCGCCCAGCGGGTCCCTGACGATCAAGTGGCGGTCTGCCCCAATGAATCCCGCATCGGGGAGATCGACTTGAACAACAAAGACTATTTCATGGCCTCACCCAACGTCATCTCCTATGCCGTGGAGAACAAGTGGTATGACTCCAAGAGCGGCAAGCCTTTCAACTGGAAAAAGGCCTATAATCCCCTGGACCTCAGCGCCTCGAACAGCAAAGGCTTCCATGTCCGCCTGTGGAGGTTCCTGGACCTGGTGGCCCCCTCCCAGAAGTTCAGCCCCGAGACGCTGAACGAGGACTTCCCGGTATCGGTCAAACCGGACAAGAAACTTTCGGTCTACGACGTCATGGTCATGACCCGAGACAAGTGCCAGGGCACGCCCTTCGATCCGGCCCGGGGCTTGCAGGGCGGAGCCTTCTCCAACCCCAACTTCCTGCCCTACGGATTTGACCTGGAAGGGAAGAAATACAACGCCCCCCGGGTGATCGGCGTCAACCGGGCCGAATATGTCACGGTGACTCAATGCCGAAGCTGGCTGCCCAACCACGTCGGCGGGATCATCTGGCTGTGCTGGGGAGCCCAGGACACCTCCTGCTTCTTCCCCCTCTACAACAGCATCACCGAGATCCCCCACTCCTTTGAAATCGGCGACCACTGGGAGTTCAGCCGCGAATCGGCCCGCTGGGCGTTTGACTATGTCGATTTCCACACTCAGGTCCTCTATGCCTATGCCATCCAGGACGTTCGGAAAGCCCAGGAAAGATGGGAAAAACCGGCAGTGGACAGGACGCCCTTGATTGATAAAAACGCCCTGGAGCTGTACCAGAAGGATCCTGCCCAGGCCATCCGCTATTTGACCGACTATTGCCTGGGCAACTCAAGCGCCGTCGTCAGCGCCTGGTGGCAGCTGGGGGATCAGCTTCTGGTGAAATACAACAAACTTTGGGTTTACGATTCAGCCGCCCGGAAGCGCAACCCCTTGAAATTCCCCGAGTGGTACCTCAAGGAGCTCGTCCGCGACAACCAGCTGGTGCCCGAGGAGAAAAAGTAGAGCGGCGGACCGCTCTCGGCACGTCCAGCCCTGAGTGGCCCTGAGGTTTGGCCAATCGGGGGACTGTCTTATTCCGCCTTCTCGAATGTCGTTTCCGGAGGATGAGACGACGGCTGTTTTTGATTTTTCTCAGTTTTAAAACGCCCTGAAACATAGCCAGCCTACTTGAAAAAGGATTCGTGGAGTTGACAATACAGCAAGGGGAGGAAGAAGAAGAGAGAGTTTTTGTTGACAATTCCGGTGTTGGGTTATAACATTATCAAACTCAGCATTTTTCAAAGCCCAGGGGAGAGGAGAGGTGGAATTGACTCCGAAAGGCGCCATCCCTATGCCCGGTCCGCTGACGCAGGCCAATTTCCTTGACAAGGTCAGCAACCTTCTTCTTCAATTGGCCAAGACCATCTCCTCCATTAAGATCTTCACCCTGGACCATGAATCCTCAAAAAAATTGATCCATGGCCTGTGGCAGAGCCTGACCGCTTTTTTGGAAAAGGTTCCCAAGTTGGAGCTTGGCGTCGAAGAGTTTTCCTTCGTCTTTCTGAACCGTGCGGTTTATAAGGACGAGAAAGCCATCAAGAGCCTGCCCTTCCTGTTCTACCGGGACGGGATGACCAAGCTCTTTTTTCACCAGTCTTTGAGGGAGGAAGAGCTGGTTGAATTCTTGCGCGTCGTCCGCACTGCCTTCGAACTGCCGGCCGAAGCCTGTGATGTGGTCAGCTTGCTTTGGGAAAAAGACCTGCCCAATATCCGCTGTCTGGCCCCGGACGCCTTCCTGGAAGCAAAAATTGGGGCCGATAAAGAACCGCCCCGGCTGAGGGCCCAACCCGAGGAGCTCATCTCGGGCGTCATCGACATTCCTTTTGAAGAAATGCCCAAGGGCGACGTACCGATCGTGAATTTGAGCTTTGGCCCCCCGGTCCAAGTGCCTTTGGGGGGGGATGAGCCGGCTCACCTGGACGCTGACCAGGAAGAGTTTTATACCTCCCTGAGCGATCAAGAGGACCGCCGCCTGGGCGAGATGCTTCAGGACAACCGGAAAGTCTCGCCCTTGGGAGAGATGGTCCAGTTGATCAACGAAATCCTCATTTTGGAGAGAACCCCCGAAAGGTTCAGGAATACCATGGAGGTGGCCTTCCACCTCCAGCAGGACTTGGTGCAGAAAGCCGAATTCCCCCTGCTCACCCAACTGCTCATGAGCGTGCTGGAGCTCAAAACGGCTATCCCCGATCCAAACTCACCCCAGCGTCAGGCCATTGAAAAGTTTTTGCAGCGGACTAAGGACCAGGAGGCCCTGACCCTCCTCAAGAAATCCGTGGCGGAGAACCGTCTTGTTTTGTTCCAGCCATTTTTTGAATACATCAAACTCCTCGGCCCCGAAAGCCTGAGCCTGATGGCTGAGCTCTACGATATGGAAAGGAACCCTTCCTTCCGGTCGAGCATCAGCGGATATCTTCTGGACGTCGGACGTCAAGCTCCCCAGTTGATTTTTAGCCTGGTCACGCCCCAGCGTCCGAGCCTGGTCCGGGACGTCATCACCGTGTTGGGAGGGCTGGACGACCGCCGGGTCATCCCGCTGCTCGGCCAGTTCCGCGGAGAGTGGGCCAAGCCGTTCAAGCTGGAGGCTATTAGAGCCCTGGGCAAGTTCCGCAATCCCGAGGCCAGCCGCGCGCTATTCGGATTCTTGGACGACCCGGATGAAGAGGTCCGGGTCATCGCCGCCAACAACATGCGAATCCTGGCCGATTCCACTTTGATGTCAGCCTTGGAAGGTCTTGTCCGCGATAAGCACTTCGACAAGAAGACCCTGGCCGAGCGGCAGGCTGTGTTCGACCTTCTGGGACGGACCCAGTCTCCGGCAGCCTATGACCTGCTCCAGGGCTTATTGAGGAAGGGGCTGGGCTTTTTACGCAGGACTGAAAAAGTCTCCACTCGGCTCTGTCTTATTCAGGCCCTGGAGCGGTTCCCCACGCCCCGGGCCGGAGAAATTCTCAACCAGGGGGCGCGCCTGAGGGACCGCACCCTGCGCCTGGCCTGCCAGACGGTCCTGGCCCGGCTGAAGTTCGGGGATGAACGCGGCGGGATTAACCCGCCGGAGGCTCCATGAGCGGCACGGACAAGGACATCTTCCAAGAGGATGCCCGCAAGGAAGAAGCCCGCCTCAACCGGGAAGCCCTCAATCTGCTGCGCTATCTCCGGATGACCCTCAAAGTGACCAAGATCTACGACCCCGGCAACCAGATCGTCCATGAGCAGATCCATCTCCTCTTCTCCCTTCTGCAAAGCCTTCTCCAATCGCAGAAAGAGGCCGTCCTCCTGCTGAGGCAGACCACACTTTTCTTCAACGGTTCCCGCGTCCGTTTCTCCTTCAGCAATTACGACCTGGTTAAGTCCATAATCGGCGAGATGAGCAAGCGGAGCATCGGCCTTCTCCGCTTCCTGCCCGACCTCAGCGAAGAGGAGCTGAAAAACTTTCTCTTTATTCTGGCCCCCAAAAGGCCGTCCGGCAGTGCTATCTTCGAAGGCCTGGTCAGGGATATGGAACAGAAGGAAATCAAGAACATCTGGCTGGAAAAGCTGGCCCTGGTTGATGTTTTTACTGGTAATGAGGAGGATGTCGTCAAGATCTTCTTCCTGGGCATTGCCCACTTAAAGGAGATCTTCGGCCGGCTGATGCGCGGCGAGTCTTTTTCCCTGAACATGACCCGGCGGCTGATGCATTCCCTGTTTAACCATATTTCCCACAACGAGGCCTTTGCCTTGGGGCTGACCACCATCAAAAATTTCGATGACTATACCCTGAACCATTCGGTCAACGTCTGCATCCTGTCCATCGCCCTGGGCCGCCGGCTGGGCTTGGAAAAGAGCGAGCTCACCGACCTGGGGATCAGCGCCTTTTTCCACGATTATGGGAAGATGGAGATCCCCAAGGAGATCCTGGACAAGCCCGGCAAGCTGGAGGCCGAGGAGAGACGATTGGTGGAGCGCCATTCCCAGATCGGAGCCCAGAAGCTCCTCCGCCTCAAGGAGTACAGCCCCGTGCCGGTGGGCGCCATCAACGTGGCCATTGAGCACCATGTCCGGGAGGACCTGACCGGTTATCCCCGTTATCACAAGAAGAAGAACATCAGCCTTTACAGCAAAATTGTCCGGATGTGTGATATCTTTGATGCCCTGTCGACGCCCAGGCCCTACCGGGATAAGGTTTTCACTCGGGACGAGGTCCTGAAGATTATGATGGCTGAGGCGGGGAACGGCTTCAACCCCATCCTGCTGAAGGTTTTTGTCCAGATGCTGGGCCTCTTTCCGGTCGGCACTCTGGTCCAGCTGGATACGGGTGAGCTGGCCATTGTCTTCGAGCCCAACCCGGAACCTTCCCTGGCTTTCCGGCCTAAGGTCAAGATCATCACCAACCGGCAGGGCCATAGGATTGACGGCGATGTCGTCGATACGGCGGCGGTCCTTTCGGAAACGAACGCCTTTGAACGGACGATCGTCCGCTCCCTCGACCCGGCCAAGTTCGGGATTCAAGTTTCCGACTACTTCCTGGCCAGAGCGCAGGCTGTCCCGCCGCCCGAATCGCCGGCAGCCGGGGAATCAACGGGCCCGAATTCCTGAGCCCGGCCGGGCAGGCCTCAAGGACGTCTGAGCCTGTCCCTGAGGATTGCCCAGGCCGAAGGAAGAGAAGCTAAAAAAGCTTAAATGACGGTGCACCAGGAGGCAGCCCATGTCCGAAGGCGAACCCAAACTTCCCGAACTGCGGAAGACGCTACTCAGCGTCCTCATCGTTTTGGCGGCCACCACGGGGGCGCTCGTTTCCTGGCAGGCCTCCCGCCTCGGCAGCAGGGCCGCCACCGCCGATGGACAAGCCATCACCGCCGCTCTCAATGAGGCGGGCAGCGAGATGTCTATCGCCTCGGATGTCTTTCTCTTCGAGACAAACGCCCGGGAGCTCCGCCGGCATGTGGAGAACGCCCGGGCCATTCATAGGGAAGTCATGCGCAATCCGGCCGTGCCCGTCCGCTGGCTGGACGAATGGCAGTCCGAGATCATTCGGGCCCGGGTCCGTCATCTGCAACTCAACACGGATTTTTTAAAAATGGAGAACGGCCAGGAAGTCTTTGACAGCCGGCGCTACGGCCAAGCCATGCGGGCCCAGGCCGCCAGCGAGAAGCCCCTCGACTCCACCCCTTTCGCGAATCAGTCCGAGGCCCTGCGGCGGAAGTCGGTTTTCCTAGTTGCCCTCAACCTGCTCTTCACCTCTGCCATTTTCCTGTTTACCGTGGCTCTCCGGACGGACATCGGGCGCAAGCTTGGTTGGATGACGGCCGGTATCGTCTTTTATGCCTGCGGCATCGGCCTAGCCCTGGACAAGGTCCTGTTCTGAGGGAGCCGGCCGATGAAATCCATTCAGGACAGACAGTTCAAGACCGCCGTCATCCTCATCCTGGCCGGCCTGACCATGATGACCAGCCTGGTCGTCTTCCTCAATGTCAGAGGCTCGGCCCGCGCCTCGGCGGCCGTCCGCGACAGCCGCATCCTGGCCATCCGCTACCTGACCCACCTGGGCCGCTCGCTATGGAACATCGCCGCTGAAAAAGACTTGATGGTGGCGGCCCAAGAAACGGCCGGCCTGATCCTGCAGTCCGAAGCCTATGAAAAGATGTCCAAGGGGAGCCAGGCCGGGCTCTATCGCTTGACGCACGAACGCCTGTCCCGGCTGAAGGAACTTTTGGTCGAGAAAGGGCGGATTACCAAACCGCCCTACTACAATCCTCAAACGGATACCTTTGACGCGGTCCAGTATTTCCTGGACAAGGTCTTCGTCCCAGCGGCCGAATTGCTGGAGAGTCAGGAGCAAAAGAAAAAGGAAAGCGTTTTCTGGGACGGAAAGGTCGATGCCTATTCCACCGGCCTGGCGGTCGCCGCCGTGGCCATTTTTCTGCTGACCCTTTCGCTCGTCCTGAGCGGCAAATCCCGCCTGGCCATGGCCGGAGTCGGGCTGGCCCTGGCGGCGGCGGTGGCCGGGTCGAGCCTGGCCGCTGCCCTGAGGCCGTGGCATGAGGTTTCCAGCGTGTCCCTTAAGGACCTGGCCCTCGCTTCAGGGGAAGTACTGGGGGCCAAGCTGGTTCTGGATTTCGGCGGCGACCTCCAGGCGGCCTCGCCTTTCACCGGGCCGGCCGAGAGGATCATCGCCGGGATTCTGAAAAAAGATCCAGGCTATCCGGCGGCCTTTGAGCTGCGGGCTCGCCTTCGAGCGGCCGTGGGAGAATCTCTTTTCTTTGCCGGACGCCTGGCCGAGGGACGAGCGGAGATGGACAGGGCCATAGCCGACCTCGACACGGTCAGGCGGGCCGGCCAAAACGATGGCTACCTCGATTGGACGCGCGGCTTTGTCCATCTGTTGCTGGGCCGATGGCCTGAGGCCGAAGCTTCAATCGAGCGAGCCCTGGTTGAGCTCCCCGAACAGGGATTCGCCCTGGGGGTCATGAAGGCGGCCGTCCTTCTCTACGAGGGTAAGAAGCCCGCCTCGGAATCGGCCCTGGAGGCGGCGCTGGCCCAGGCGGCCCGACGGCCGCTCGCTTCAGACCCGAATTATTTTAGGATATTCGTTCGAAATCTGGAGCGGTTCAGAGAGATCAGTCCGGCCGAGGGCTTGGAGAGAATGGAACTGCGGTTGAAGGAGGCTTCGGTTTTGATTGCCCTGGGGAAGGGGACGCGTCGCCCGGCCGTGGCCGCTACGGCCGCACCGCTCCTCTTCGTCAATCCCGTCACTGACAGACGGGGAGAGATCATCGATATCCCGGCCTGTCAGGAATTTCCCGCCTCCACCGGCCGCGCTTATTTTCTTCTCCAGCTAAAGGGGATGAGCCGAGGGCTGGCGGTTGTCCGCAGGGTTTACCGGCGATTGCCCGGCCAGGTGTTTTGGATCGAGCAGCTGCGCCTGGGACGCACGGAACACTGGGACGGACCGGCCGAGGCCCGGCTCCTGGGGTCGGTGGAATACCCTATGCCGGAGGCGGGTGAGAGCCTGGCCTCGGGCCGCTACCGCCTGGAAATTTTTATAGAGGGCGACCTCAAGGCGGCGGGAGAGTTCAAAGTCCGATGACAAAAATTGGCAAGGGGGGAAATTTGGCTATTGAAATATTGGAATTTCTCTTTTACTATGGTTTTATCGATAGAGAGGAGGAAAGGATCCATGGCCGAAGAAAAGAAGCCGGAAGATAAAAAAGCGGAAGAACTCGCTTCCTCTAAGCACAAGTACACTGCCGATATCGAAAAGCTGGAGAAGGAACTGCAGAACTTCGAGCGCGAATGGGACAAGGACAAGAAGAAAGGGCAGAACAACCTGGACAAAATCGAAAAGCATATCGACGAAAAAACGAAAAAGGAATAGCCCCCTCAGCGCCTAAAACCGGAAGACAAGGCCGAAAACCAGAGAGGCGCCTCCCAGGTCGACCGTCGTCTCCTTTAATTTGGTTGTTTCCCGGACCAGATCAACGGTCAGCGCCCTGAACCCGGCGCGCAGGGCCACGGCCAGGTTTTTCAAGAAAGCATATTCGGCCCCAGCGGCAATCCCCACTCCGAGTTTCATCCGGGGCGAGAAGTTTTCTTTAGGCAACCCTTCCGCGTCGGTATGGAGATAAGTCCCGCTCACCCAGCCGAAAAGCAGGGAGGGGACGGCCGTTATGGAAAATGCCCGGGAAAGGAGGGGGAAATAGCGGACCGGGGCGCTGAGAGATAAGAGGCCGGGCATGAGGACGATCTCTTGTTGCCCTGCCAGAGTCATTTCCTTGCCCCAGATGGCATGGCGCAAGGGGATGTGGAAAGAAGCGGCCGCTCCCACATACAGTTTGTTTGTCCAGACCGGATAGTAGGCCGCACCTTCCAGCATGAAAAAGGCGGCCGAACCCTGGCCGGCCTTCTTTCCCGTCAGATTTATCCACCAGCTGTCGAGCGGACCTCGGCTGTAGCCATTTAGGGCTGAATAATAGGCCCCCAGCTCGAACAGCAGAGGGCCGCCCGGAGACAAGGCCGCGGCCCGACGCCGCCGGGCCGAGAGGACGGGTTCTTCCCCAATTTCGGCCAAGGCGGTCTCCTGCACGTACCCGGTCAGCGTCCCGGATTTGGCCCGAAAGCGGACCTCGTAATAAGTGCGCACTTTGCGAACGACTTCGATGCGGTCGCCCGAGCGAAGCTCGCCCAATATGGGGCTATTGATGTCCGGCTCGGACCAGACGTTGGCCCGGGGAAGCCTCACCGTCAGGACGGCGGTGGGGAGTGTGGCCGCCAGCTCTTCGCCCCGGCAGACGCCTTCGACCGCATCCCGGTGGACGTAGCCTTCGATGGCCCGGCCTCCGGCCGTGATATGAATGATTTCCAGGAAGGCGTAGCCTCGCTGAAGGACTTCCAGGAGCTGGCCGTTGGTCAGCCGGTCGATGACACGGCTGTTGGGATCAGCCTCGGCCCAGACGTTGGCCGAAGGGAGCTTCACGCGCAGGATCCGGGCCTCGGCCAGGGGAACGGCCGCCGGCCCCTCGGTCGTGCAAACGACCTCCACGGCGCCTTCATTCAGAAAGCCCGAAATCGTCGCCTTTCCTTCCTCCGTCAGCCGGACGGCATAGAAGGAGCCTGTCTTTTGGCCGGATTCCATGATCAGGCCGGAATTGAGCAGCCCGCCGACCTGACTATTGAGATCGGGTTTCGTCCACAGGTTGGCCGAAGTCACCTTGATTTTCAGAATAACGGCCCCCGCCGCGGTCAAGGCCAAAGCTCCAACGAGCAGGAAAAGGGCACATCCCCGGACGAGTATTTTCATACATCTCTCCGCGCGCACTATATCATAAGTTCCTTATTATATTATATTATCCGCTCTTGCTCCGCTTCTGCTCATACATCAAGGCATCCGCCTGATACATCATTTCGTCGAGGGAACAAGGATTTGTTGGATCATAGCTGGCCAGGCCGGTGCTGATCTCCAGTTGAAAGGGGAGGTCTCTTTGGGCGTTGCGGGCTGCCAGGTTCGATTGCAAACGACCCATGATGACATTGGCATTTTCCTCGGGGACTCCCATGGTCAGGACCACGAATTCATCGCCCCCCACCCGGGCGATAAGGTCCGAGTCGCGAAATGCGTCTTTGAGGAGAGCGGCTGTTTCAACCAGGGCCAGATCGCCCTCCTGGTGGCCCAGGATATCGTTGATCCCTTTCAGGTCATCGATGTCGGCATAAAAGAGCAGCATCCGGCTGTTCAAGCGCTTGGCCAACTTCCACTGTTGCTCTCCCAAAGTCATGAACCCCCGCCGGTTGTACAACCCGGTCAGGTCGTCGGTGAGGGACAGACTGCGCAGCGCCTCTTCCGCCCGCTTGTGCTCGGTGATTTCGCGCGAATTGACGACCACACCCCGAATGACAGGATCAGTCAGGTGGTTCTTGCCGAAAGACTCTATATAGATCCAGGAGCCGCTGGCATGGCGAAAGCGATACTCCCCAAATGCGGAGAAACCTGGCCGCTGGATTCCCTC
>JBAVVA010000038.1:0-5910 GCA_049697055.1 Candidatus Aminicenantales bacterium | reverse complement strand
AGCCCAGGGTGGGCATCATATTTTCGAGGGCAGAGAAGAGAGCAATCGACTGGAGCCGAAATGAGATTGTTCGTGAGCCTCTTGGTCGTCCTGGCGGTCGCGCTGGGAGCGGACACCCTGGGCCGGGGCCTAAGGCGGCTCCTGTTTCGCGGGAAGGCGCTTTTCGACGACGGGGCACTGAACGAGATCGTCTCGGTCGCGCTAGGGCTCATCATCTTGTCCCACTCGCTGTTCTTAATGACGCTCGTCCATGTAGTTTCGCGCCGCAGCCTGTGGGTCTTCGCCGCCGTATGCGCCGCTCTCGCCGTGCCGGCGGCCCACCGGCTCGCGCCCCGATGCCTGAGTTACGCAAGGAGCCTCCGGCCCGGCAAGGACGCTTGGATATTCGCTTTCATGGCGTATTTCGTTTTCATGGCCGCCATGGCGACGCTCCCCGCGAACGAGCGGGACGAGCTGATCTATCACCTTGAGATTCCCAAGCGCATCCTGGAAAGCGGGGGGGACCTCGCCTTTCGGAATAATTTCTACGGGTACTTCCCGCATTTCGGCGAGATGTTCTTCCTTCTGGGGCTGGGGACCGCGGGGGAGGCTGCCGCCAAGCTCTTCCACCTGCTGTCGGGGCTCCTGCTTGCGGGCCTCATGGTCCGGGCCGGTGTGGCATGGATGGACCGGAAGCGCGCCCTCCTGGCCGCGGCCTTCTTCCTGACGGTGCCGTCGGTCGCGGCGATGATGTCCTGGGCCTACATGGACTTGACGTTCGCCCTGTATGCCGTTTTAGCACTCCTGCTCGTCCTCGAATTCGTCAAGCGGGGGGATATCTATCTTGTCGTCCCAGCCGGAATATTTCTGGGGGCCGCGGCTTCCGTCAAGTACACGGGGCTCCAATTGACGGGCCTGACGATCTGCCTGCTCGCCCTGATCCGGCTGAGGGACGCGAAACTGCCGCTCGTTAGGCCGGCGCTCATTCTCGGCGGGCTCTGTGTCCTCGTCGCCGGGCCCTATTACGTCAGGACGTGGCTCCTCGCCGGCTGGCCGCTCATGCCTTTTTCGACCCCCGGCTTTTCCCTGAGGCCGGGGATCAACTGGGACCCGGAGCGGGCCGGGCTCTATCTGCGATGGCTCCAGACGTTCGGGGTTCCCATTGGGTCGGAGGGCTTTCTGGCGTCCTTTCCGGCCCCGGTTCTGGTCTTCCTGAAGGGCCGGTTCGACAACGTCCGTTGGTTCGACGGTGTTCTCGGCCCCGTCTTCCTCCTTATCCCGTTCCTCTGGCCCAGGAAGAAGGCGGGCATCCAGATGAGATTCTTCGGCATCTTTTCGCTCTTGTTCCTGTTCTACTGGACGTTCACGACGAAACAGGTCCGATTCCTGCTCCCCGTCGTGCCCTTCCTGTGCCTGTTGCTCGCAGGCGCGCTCGACAGGAGAAAGAATAAGGGGGTCGGCCTGGCCGCCGTCGGGCTCCTGATGCTGTTCAACGCGTACGGAGGGGCGCGGCGGATCGTGATGGAGCGTCCGTTTGCGTTCTGGTTCGGCGGGGAAACGCGCGCGCAATACCTCGCCGAGCAGATCGACGTTTACCCGATGTATGCCAAAGCCAATAAGCTCCTGGGCCCGAACGACAAGCTCTACCTTGTCCACATGAGGAACCTGGGTTATTTCCTGGACAGGAAGTGGGAATGGGACTTCGTCTTCGAGCGGTACACGCTCGATAGGGCCCTGGCCGGGGCGTCTTCGGCGGGCGACGTTGAGGCGTTCTTCCGCGGGCGCGGGGTGACGCACCTTTTGATCAACACTGGCCCGCTGTACGCTTCAGTGGGCGGCCTGGGCACTCGCGAGAAGGCTCTGTTCGAGGAATTCCTCGCTTCGCGCGCGGTC
The DNA here is from genome assembly GCA_049697055.1 of Candidatus Aminicenantales bacterium. GTDB lineage: Bacteria > Acidobacteriota > Aminicenantia > Aminicenantales > JAFGAV01 > JAFGAV01. Next base: position 4,038 of record JBAVVA010000038.1, on the reverse strand, counting down.
CCGCTCGCAACGCAGGGCGGCTTCGGGCTTTATAGACTGAAGTAAGAGGGGGAAGGTCTTAAGTAGGGGGTTTAATTATGTCAGGATGCGCTTAGGCCGTACGGCATCGAGCGGCTGGGGTTTCCGGATATGACGAAGGCCAAACAAACGGAGACGACCTAGCGCTTTAAGGTCCATCTTCTGACGGCGGCCGGGGAGGACCTGTTCTCCAAGGTGGAGTTCTCGCGGAGGGGATTCCGCGGCCGGACGGAAACAGGCTTCGTTTCCGAGGCCGTCCTGAGGGGTTATCAGATGCCACCGCTCCTGGCCCCGCATTACGGCCTCGATTCCGCTTCGCGAAGGACAAGGCCTACGTGTCCTTCATCAGCGCCTTGCACCTCCACGGGATCGTCGGGCAGATCCCCCGGATCGTAACGCTGGCGTCGCCGGCGCATTCGAAGACCATCGTAACGAGCCTGGGGACATTCTCCGTGCACCGGATAGCGCCCGCCTTCTTCGCCGGGTTCCGCTGGTACAAGGAGTCGGGAGCCTTCCTCGTCGCCGATCCTGAGAAGGCGCTCGTCGATTCGCTGTATCTTTCGGCGCGCAAGAAGCGGCCGTACGGGCATTTCCCGGAGCTCGATTTTCCGAGGTTGTTCAGCTTCAAGAAAGCCCGGGAATGGGCGGAGAGGATCCCGGACGAGCGGATCCGGAAGAACGTCGAAAAGAAACTGGAGGCGATCATTGCCCGCGGGAAAGGAGCAGGGCAATGATACATGGCGCGTTGCTGCTCGTCTTCTACATTATCCTCATGATCGTCGGCGCCCCGTTCATGCTTTTCTGCCTGGCGAGGGATAAGAGTTTCCTTTTCGGCTGCGCTGGCCGAGGGGACATCTTTGGAGCATCTTTGTTCCCATTGACCCATCTAACCATCATGAGGAAGCATAAATTGGACCTCAGAACCTGTCAAGGAGGCTTGAGCAGGGGGAAGGGCGACCCGGAAGCCGGGCGCGGTGCTCGATGCGGCGGAATTCATCCGGACCTCCCCCCGCTCTGGAAAAAGGTCACGAAAAATATTCGACCGGGGGATCAGCGGCCAGGAGATATTCCTGGAAGGCGACCTGAGGCGGCGGTGGCCTGTCCGCCACAAAGGTCAACTTCAGGTGCTCGATGATCCGGTCCACAACGGTAGATGCCGTGAGGAAGGCGACGACCTTCATCACGCCGCCGCACTTAGGGGAGATCATCGGGTCGACCTCGTAGACCTTGCGGATCATGGCCGCCCAGCCCTTCGAATGAGCGGGCTTGAGCTCGTTCTCGACAAATTGGAGAGGAGAAGTCTCAAGGCCCGTCTTCTTGACATACCCCCGATGGGCGTTGGCGTACAGTCCGTAATAACGGACCATCACCTGGCCCGTGTCGGGGATATGGGATGTCACCCGTGCAATAAACTCCAGATAATCCATCGTCTCAGGAAAACATCAACAGCCTCTCTTCCCCACAGTCGGGGCAGCGGATGCGGGCAAAGCCGCACTTGGGATTGCCACAGTCGAGGTAGCGCTCCACCACCTCCTTGATGATCGGCCGAAAGTAGCCGTACTCCTTCTCAAAGCGGCCCTCGTACTCGGCCAGGAAGCGCTCGAAATAGTGAAACAACACCCGGTAGAGAACTGTCCGCTCCGGATGCCGGGGACGATAGACTCCTGCCATGGCAGGAGACATGTCCCCAGAAACAGGCCAATATCATGGATAAGGACGGATCTCCTTGAAAAGACGCCAAGAGCCCAGCCCCGGCGTCAGGAGTCGAGGGGAGAAACGCCAACCGGCGTTGACGCTCGACCAGAAGGAATAGAAACGGCCGCAGACAATCAGCGGCAAAAAGAAAACAGAGAGGCCGCCCGCCCCCTACTTCCTCTCTTCTCCGGACATAGGATCCCGGAGGCTGATCCGGTGCATTTTCCCCAGCTTGTCCAGGGGGCCGGGCCACTTGTCCCCGCCCTTATTGGACGGCTCGAAATCGCCCACGATCAGGATGATGGCTTTATCCGGATGGATGTAAGCGTTAGCCACTTCCTGGACTTTGGCCTTGGTCACGGCGCGGATTTTGTCCCGGTAGGTCTGGTAATAATTAAAGGGCTTGCCTGTCATCTCCAGGTTGGCAAAGGAGGACATAGTCGTCTGGGGAGAATCAAAAAAGTTGGAGAAGCTCTCCAGGAAAGAGTTGACGGCCACCTCCATCTCCGCGTCCGAGACGGGCTCACGGCGGATGCGGTTGAACTCGTCCTGAATGAGGGAGATAGCATAGCCGACCGTAGAAGATTTGGTCTGGACGTAGCCAGCAAACGTCCCCGGATACCCCCACCGGTAGACGAACCGGCTGCCCTGGTTGTAGGACAATCCCTCGTTTGACCGGACCTTCGTGGTTATGCGGGAGGTGAAGCTGCCGCTGCCCAGAATGAAGTTCATGACCTGAAGGGCGTAGTAATCGGGGCTGGTGTCTTCCAGGCCCAGATGACCGATACTGATATAGCCCTGGTTGATGGGCATCTGGATGAAATAGACGCCCGGCTCGGGCTGGGGGAATTGCCGGGAGAAGGAGGGGACGACCACGCTCTTATTTTTCCAGCCGGCGACAATCTTGTTGATTTTGGCCTTGAGCTGGGCTTTGTTGAAATCACCCGAGGCAGCCAGGATGATGTTCCCGGGCACAAAATACCTGGCCTGGACCGCTTTGAGGTCCGCCCGGGTGACATTCCCGTAGGTTTTCTGAGTCGGCTGCCAAGTCAGGGGATGGTCGCCGTAGATCAGACGCTCGTACTCGCGGCTCAACACCCCGGCCGGCTGGTCGTTTTCTTGCCGGAGCTGCTCCACGAGACGCGCCTTGGCCAGGTTCAGGGCGGCTTCCCGGAATTCAGCGTTCATCAGAACATCAAAGAAAAGGGCCAGACCTTCATCGAGGTCCCGGCCAAGAAGGCTGAGGGACAATGTCGAGGTTCTCTCTTCGACAAAGAAGTTAAGCGAACCGCCCAGGAAATCGATTCGCTCCTCGATGGCGCTGCCTTCTCTGGCCTTGGTGCCCCCCTTGATCAGCGTTTCGCCCAGAACGTTGTCCAGGCCCTTTTTGTCCTTGGCCACGTACAGGCCGCCGAAGTTGATAAAGGCGGAGATGTTGACCAGGGGCAGGCTGTGGTCTTCCTGAAAATAGCCGCGCAGCTTGTTGGCCAGCTCCACCCGGAAAGCTTTGGGGTCGGGCGGCTCGTATTGGAGCGGCGGGTATTTCAAATCAGAGGGTTTCTGGGCTTGGGCCAGCCCCAGCGAAACGCACAGGAAACCGAGAATGATCACCAGGGAGAGTATTTTTCTCATCGTCCTTCTCCTTCCTTACCGACCCATCTTCCGCTTGTAGATGGCCGTCAGGCTGTTGTCCTTAACGAAATACTTGCCCGCCACGCGCTTGACATCGTCATTGCTGACTTTTAGAACGTCGTCCAGGTCGGTGAGGAGTGAGCGCCAGCCCCGGTTGAGCTCGGCCCTGCCGACCCGGGCGGCCAGGCCGTAGGCAAAGCCCAGGCTCCGAATAAAGGAGACTTCCAGGCGGTTCTTGGCTTTTTGGATCTCCTCGGGAGTGACTCCCTCTTTCTTGATTTTTTCAACCTCCGCCCAGATTTCCTTTTCCAGGTCCTCGGGCTGAACATTCTTATCGAGGCGCGGCATAGCGCTGAATTGAAAGGCGCCGGCATACCATTGCGGCCGGCTGAAGGCCGAAACGGTCACGGCCATCTGTTTGGCTTCGACCAAAAGCTTGTAGAGCCGTCCCGTCCCCCCTCCGCCCATGCGGCGGCCGAAGCCGCCGAACCCCCCGCCTCCACCCGAGCCGAGCACGTCGGCCAGGACGGCCAGGGCGGCCGCGTCGGGGTGGCCTTCCGACGGGGTGTGGAACATCATCTGCAGACTAGTGGGGGCGAAGCCCTCCCCGTACATCCGTTTTTCGGAGTATTGGGGAGGCTCGCCGGTCCGGATGGGCTCAACATCCGGACCCTTGGGGATGCGGCCGAAGTA
>JBAVVA010000037.1:0-23489 GCA_049697055.1 Candidatus Aminicenantales bacterium | reverse complement strand
TCAAATCGAAGAGGTTTTTCACCGGCCGCGCCTCGGCCGACAGGATTCTTACCTGGGGCAGGGACTTAGCCAGCATCAGGTTGAATATAGCCTCCTTGCGGGCCCATTCCTCAAGGAACTCCGGCGGCGGATTCTGACGGAAGAACTTGGGGTTGTATCCGCCGATTTCCACCTCGCCGAGCTGTGGATGATTGAATTTTGTCCAATTCTTGAACCCCCGCCCTCCGAGTGCTTCGTCGTTCCAGCGCAGGATCTCGAACTCGCTGATTCGGCCGTCGCCGTCATAATCTTTGACCCGGCCGCCGCTCCACAGCTCGTCCCCGTACCAGATAGCGCCGTAGTAGAAATAGCCGAAATCCGGAGAGTGGCCGAAAAGCGGCCGGCCCGCAGGCCCCTCTTCCTCAGGTTCCCGCATGTCCATATCCCGGAAGCTGCGGCCGGCGTTGGCGAAGTCCCAATAGACATCGCCGGCGTAGGGATAGCCGGTGATCTTTTTTCCCTCGGCATCAAAGTGACGGTAGAAGGCCAGGTCCTCGGGAAACATCGACTCTTCGCTGCGGCTGGTCGAGGGCGGCCGGAGATGCATGGGCACAGCCGTGTCCATGGTCTGTCCGACCGAAACATTGGGATGCTCAAGCAAGAAGAGGACGACGCTTCGCGTCTCGGGCTCGGACAGGGGATACTCGCCCGCGCCGAGCTGGGTCCATCCCCGGCCGGTGAGGTCGCGGCCGGGCTCGGGCCGCCAGTTCTCAGGATAGTTGCGGTGGAGGTCGAGGCCGCCGATTCCATCCTCGTTGAACTTGCCGTCGCCATCGTTGTCCAGGCCTTCACTGTAGAGGAGATAGTCGCCTTTGCCCTGGCCGACCCTCTTCATCAGCCGTCCGGATGCGTCCGCGGGGTCGATAATGAATTCGCCCTTGCCCGGCTCGACCTTCTTCCTCATCTGCCGGCAATAGCCGTCGCCGTCCAGGTCTTCGGCCGGGTCCTCGTCGAGCAGCCCGTCGCCGTCGCTGTCGTGGGGCCGGACCGTGCTCCGGTTGCTCTGCGCGGTGTTGAGGTAGAGCTCGGAGCCGTCGGGGTTGTTCTTGACCCGCACGTAGAGCGCCTTGGTGTCCACCAGCCGGGTGATGTCCGGGTCTTTTCCATAGTTGATCAGGACGTGCCAGGCGAAATAGAGGGCCGACTCGGCGGCCGTGACTTCGCCCGAATGGCGGTTGCCCTCCAGGAACATGGCCGGTTTGTCCGTGTCCTTGCCCGTCTTTTTATTGGTGATGGTTATTTGCCAGATGTCCCGGCCCTCGAAGCTCCGGCCCGCGGAATAGAGCGCGACGAGGTCGGGATAATCCTTCTCCCACTGCCGCAGAAAGGAGACGACCTCTTCATATTTATGGTAATGCTTGAAATCCATCTCGCCCGGCCGGAGCGGCCTGGTCTCCGGATAATCTACCACCGTGAAAAAACTTGCCCCGTGCCGAAGCCCCGCCACGAGATAGGGTTTTGCCGACTTCGTTTCCTGAGAAAGGAGGAGCGGACAAATAAGGATAAGGATTACGAAAAGATATACATTTTTCCGGCGGATCAACTTCATAGAACTCCTCCTTCGCCAAACGCTAATCAAGACAATGACTCTTAAATACACCTTTTGTGGCGCAAAAAGAAGCCTAAAAGGAAACCAAATATCGGGCGGGCGCGTATATAGGAGTGAAAGGAACGAATCTTGAGGAGAACTGGAATGAACATCGGAAAGAAGATCGCCATCTTCCTGCTGGCGCTATTCCTCTCGGTCATGACCTTTGAAGTCTTTGTCCGGATAAGCTCTGCCGACGAGCTGCTCAAGCTGGCCCGGCAGGCCGGGGACCACAGGATTTTCACCATCATAGCCCAGAACGTGGACGGCCTTCCCCCTACCCTGTGAAGGAAAAGACTGAAGGCTAAACTTGAAACCCAAGGACATCGCCAAGGAAACGGGATTGACGGAAAACAGGGCAACTCAAAGACTTCCCGAAAACTCTGCAAAAAACAAAAAGCCAGGCCGTCAGTCCCGTCTTGTTTTTATATATATGCTTCGCTTTTTGCTCCGGCGGACCAAGGCCATGGCCCAGCACTGGACGGCCTGGCCTTTGCCCACGACGCCCAGTCCCTCCTGGGTCTTGGCCTTGATCCCCACACAATCCTCTTTCAGACCAAGGAGCGGCGCCAAAACTTTCTTCATCCGCGAAATGTAGGGCGCCAGTTTCGGCTCTTCGGCCACGACGACCGAATCCACCTGCATCACTCGAAACCCCCTCCTCCGCAGCCGAGCCACCGCGGCCCGGAGCAGGGCCGTACTCCGGATGTCTTTGAAGCGGGAGTCCGAATCCGGAAACAGCCGGCCGATGTCCTCCAGACCCGAAGCGCCGAGCAGGGCGTCCACCAGGGCATGGACCAGGCAGTCGCCGTCCGAATGCCCCAGCAATCCCTTTGAAAAAGGGATAGCCAGGCCGCCCAGATAGAGCTTCCGGCCGCGCACCAAACGGTGGATGTCGTACCCCAGGCCGGCCCTAATCATCGCTCATCGCCTCCGCAATCTTGAGGTCAAGGGGGGTGGTGATCTTGATGTTCCTCACGTCCCCGGCGACCAGGACCACCCGTCGGCCGGTCCTCTCCACGAGCATCGCCTCATCCGTGGCATAAAACCCGCCGGCGGCCGCTCCCTCAAGCGCCTGGCCGAGCCAGGAATAAAGAAATCCCTGTGGGGTCTGCACCTTGACCAGAGCGGTCCGCTGCAGCGTCCGGATAACCTCGTCGCCGGCCGCCTCCTTGATCGTGTCCTCGATGGGCAAACCCGGCACGGCTGCGCCTTTCTCGCCGGCCGCCTGTATCACCCGGCTGATCAGCTCCCGGGAGACTAGGGGCCGGGCTCCATCATGAACCAGGACCACCCGGTCCTCTCCGGCCGGGACACGGCGAAAACCGTTCAGCACCGAATCCTGCCGCTCTTTTCCCCCGGCCACGACGGCCCTGAGCTTGCCCCCCAAGGCCGGCTGCGGACGGCCCGCTCCCTCCGCGGGCAAAACCAAAATAATTCCCTCCACGTCTTCGTGCTGCTCGAAAGCCTCGACGCTCCATTCATACAGCGGCCGGCCTTTGAGCAGGGCGAACTGCTTGGCCGCCCCGAACCGCCGGCCCGCGCCGGCGGCCACGATGACGGCCCAGGCCTTGCCCATCAGTCGCTCTGGTTGTAGCGGCCGAAAATCATCTTGCCCACGGTCGTCTGCAGGACCGAGGTCACAGTGATGTCGATCGTCTGGCCGATCATCCGCCGCGAGTTGTCCACCACCACCATCGTCCCGTCGTCCAAGTAGGCCACGCCCTGGTCTTTTTCCTTGCCCTCCTTGAGGATGAAGACCCGCATCAACTCGCCGGGCAGGACCACCGGCTTGAGGGCGTTGGCCAGCTCGTTGATGTTAAGGACTTTGAGCCCCTGCAGCCGGGCCACCTTGTTGAGGTTCATGTCGTTGGTGATGATTTTGGCGTCCAGATGCTTGGCCAGCTCGATGAGCTTGGAGTCCACGTCCCGGACCTCGGGAAAGTTCATCTCCGAGATGATGACCGACACTTGGGAGGATTTCTGCAGATGGTCCAGGACGTCCAGCCCCCGCCTCCCCCGCTGACGCTTGAGGGCGTCGGAGGAATCGGCCACCAGCTGCAGCTCCTTGAGGATAAACTGCGGCACGACCAGCGTCCCCTCGATGAAGGCCGTGTCGCAGAGGTCCTGAATGCGGCCGTCGATGATGACGCTGGTGTCCAGCAGCTTGTAGCTGCGCCCGACGCTCTTCTCCTTGAAGAAGCGGAAGAGATAGGCCGGGTCGAGCCATTCCGATTTCTGCATGCCGACCAGGAATCCGATGTAGGGCATGATGATCAGGAAGAAAAGCCGGATAAAGGTGGTGGTGGGCAAGCGGTCGGACGGCTGCTGGGGATAGAGGGCCGCCAGGCCCCAGCTGAAAACGGCGCCCAGGCCCCAGCCCAGGAAGATGCCGGCAAAGGTGCCCACCGTCGAGCCCCAGATGACCCGGAACTGGGTCTTCCGGATCCGGGTCTCCAGGTGCATGATCAGCGCGATCAGGACAAAAGCGATCCCGGCGCTGATGCGGGGGTCGAGCTTGAACAGCGGAAAGAAATAGCCGGCGGCCGTGACCAGGCCGATGATGAAAATGCGGAAGAGGATGATGCCCACGATGTTTTTCCTCGCGTTCATTATGAAACCGCCTTCCTATTATATTTAATTAAAAAAGAATCTTCAGAGCCTGGCGGACGTTGTCCACGCCCATGACCTGCAGGCCGGCCGCCGCCTCCTGGCTGCCCGGGCCGGCCAAGTTCCCCTTGGGCAGGATGACCGTCCGGAATCCCAGGGAACGGGCTTCCTTGAGGCGCAGCCCGGCCTGGCCGACCGAGCGGACCTCGCCGCTCAGCCCAACCTCGCCGAAAAGGGCCATGTCCGCCGGCACGGCTTTGTTCTTGAGCGAGGAGACCACGGCGGCGATGACGGCCAGGTCGGCGGCCGGCTCGTCGATGGTCAGGCCGCCGGCCACGTTGAGGTAGATGTCCTGGCCCCCGAAACCGAAGCCCACCCTCTTCTCCACCAAGGCCAGGAGCATGGACGAGCGGAAGTGGTCCAGGCCGATGGTCATCCGGCGCGGGTTGCCGACGAACAGCGTGTCCGAGACCAGGGCCTGGATCTCCACCAGCAGCGGCCGCGACCCCTTGAGGGTGCAGACGACGACACTGCCCGGCTCCCCGGCCGGCCGCTCCCGGAGGAAAAACTCGGAGGGGTTGGCGATGGCCTGCAGCCCCTCGGGAGCCATCTCGAAGACGGCCAGCTCGGAAACGGGGCCGTAGCGGTTCTTCATGGCCCGCAGCACGCGGTAGCTGTGATCCCGCTCGCCCTCGAACAGGAGCACCACGTCCACCATGTGCTCCAGGGACTTGGGGCCGGCCAGGGAGCCTTCCTTGGTGATGTGGCCGATGAGAAAGGAAGAGATCTGATTCCTCTTGGCCAGGCGGAAGACCTGGTGGGCCACCTCGCGGACCTGGCTGATGGTGCCGGGAGTGGAGGTCAGCTTGGAGGAATAGATCGTCTGGACCGAGTCCAGGACCAGGACCCGGGGCCGCACCCGCTCGACCTGGGCCAGCACCCTCTCCAGGTTGGTTTCGGCCAGGAGGAAGAGGCGGCCGTTGCCGACGCCCAGCCGATCGCCGCGGAGTTTGATCTGCTCCAGGGATTCCTCGCCCGATATGTAGAGCACCGTCTCTCCCTGCTCGGCGAAATCGCGGGACACCTGGAGGAGGAGGGTGGACTTGCCGATGCCCGGTTCGCCGCCGATGAGAACCAGCGAGCCGAGGACCACGCCGCCGCCCAGGACATTGTCGAATTCCTGGATGCGGAGGCGGAGCCTCTGTTTCTCCGCGGCTTTGATGTCGCGGAAGAGCGTCGGCTCGCTCTCGGGGAAAGAGGCCTCGGCGGCCGGCCGCGCCTCCTCCAACTCCTCGATCAGGGAGCTCCACTCTCCGCAGCTCGGGCAGCGGCCCAGCCATTTGGGCGACTGGTAGCCGCAGCTCTGGCAGATGAAGACCGTCTTGTCCTTCACCGTGCCTCCAGGCCCAGGCCGAAGTAGAATTGCCTGTTCGAGGACAGGGAGAAATCATCCACTCCCAGGATGAGATACAACGACCTCAGCGGGAAGAGGCGCGAGGACACTCGGAACCTCGGCCCGGCGTCGCGGTTGAAAGCGAAGGTGTCCAGGCTGAAACGGAGACGGTGGTCCAGGGCTTCGTAGTCAAGCCCCAGGCCGAAGTCGGACTCGATAATGCCCACCCGCGGGGCGAGGGGGCCGAAGCGGCGCCCCACCTGCAGGGAGTAGGTGAAAGAGTTGCGCCAGGGGTCCTTGGTGATCCCCCCCCGGAGCAGGTTCCGCTCGGCCAGCCGCAGGTCGAAGGCCAGGCTATTCTTGAACAGCCCGTCGCGGCCGTAGTACTCCGACTGGGCGTTGAAGGCTGCCTTCAGGGAGTTGAGCGAGCCGACCGTTTTCCGCAAGCCGTCAACCGTCTGCCGTGTCTCATCGTACAGGCCCGGGTCTTGCAGCAGCCGGCCCAGGGTGCCCTGGCCCTTGTTGAGCTTGTCCAGCGTCTCGTTCAGCCGCCGGACCGAATCTTCGATCTTCTGGAGCAGCTCCTGAACTTTTTCCAGGTTGGATTTGACCAGGCCCCGGTTCTCATCGAGCAGGCCGCGCAGGGAGGAAGCCGAACCGTGCAGGTCCTGGGAAACGTCCTGGATGGTTCGGCTGACTTCCTTGGCTGCTTGGGAGGCGTCCCGGACACCGTCGCCCAGGCTCTGCCCGTTGGCCTGCAGAAAGCGGTCCAGGTTGGAGGTCAGGGAGGCCAGGTTTTCCAGGGTGCTCTGCACCTTCTGCCTGTTCCCCTCGTTCATAATCAACTGCAGGGAAGCCCCGACATCTTTGATCTCGTTGCCTATGGACAGCATGAGCAGGCCCAGCTGGTCGAGGCTGACCGAGGCCACGGAATTCAGGCGGCCGTTGGCCGCGCAGGGCCGGCTCGATTTTCCGGGCATGATTTCAACGTATTTTTCGCCCAGCATGCCGAAAGAGGCCAGGGTGACTTTGGAATCCTCGGGCACCTCGACCGCCCGGACGATCCTCAGGCGAACCGCCGGCCGGGTGCCCTGGAGAAAGATGTCTTCCACGTATCCCACCCGGACGCCCGCGATGCGGACCACGGCCCGGCGGTCCAGGCCGGCCACGCTGTCGAAGTCGGCGTACAGCACGTATCCTTTCTTGGAGAACTGCCGGCTGAGGTTTCCCAAAAAGAAAACGGCCATGGCCATGATGATCAATGTCCCGGCCAGGAAAATGCCGACCTTGACTTCTCGTTTCATTGCTGTTCCTCGCGGTTTACCATTCGGCGATCGGCCCCTCGGCCCGCCCGTTGATGAACTGCTGAATGACCGGGTTGCGCTCTTCGCGGATCTCGCGCGGCGTCCCCACCCGGATGATCCGGCCTTCGTAGAGCATGGCGATCCGGTCAGCCACCCGGTTGCAGCTGGCCATGTCGTGGGTGATGACCACCGAGGTCACCTTCAGCTCCTGCTTGAGGGAGTTGATCAAGCTGTTGATGGCGTCGGCCCGGATGGGGTCGATGCCGGTGGAGGGCTCGTCGTAGAGGATGATCTCCGGCCGGTAGGCGATGGCCCGGGCCAGCCCGACCCGCTTCTTCATCCCGCCGCTGAGCTCGTGGGGCATGAGGTGCTCGACCTCCCGCAGCCCCACCAGGTGCAGGCTTTCCCCGACCCGGCGGCGGATGTCCTCGGCCGACAGGTCGGTCTGCCGCTCCAGGCCGAAGCTCACGTTCTGGAAGACGGTCAGGGAGTCGAACAGGGCCGCTCCCTGGAAGAGTATGCCCATTTTGCGGGTAACCCGCTGCAGGGCCGCCCCCCGGAGCCGGGTGATGTCCGTGCCGTCAACGTGGATGGCCCCCCGGTCCGGCTTGAGCAGGCCGATGATGTTCTTGAGCAGGACGCTCTTGCCCGAGCCGCTCTGGCCGATGATGACCATCGTCTCGCCGCGCTGGACCTCCAGGTCCACGCCGCGCAGGACGTCCTTGGGGCCGAAGGATTTGTGCAAGCCGGTGATGCGGATCATTTGACTAACAGCGTATTGGGCAGGGCTTTGCTTATGAAAAAGTTGAGGATGAGGATGGTGATGCTGGCCAGGACGACCGTCTGGGTGGTGGCCCGGCCCACGCCCTCGGCTCCGCCCTCGGTTTTCAGCCCTTTCCAGCAGCCGATGATGGCGATGACCGCGCCGAAAATGACGGCCTTGATGAGCCCGGTGGCCACGTCCCAGACCTCCATGTAGACGCGGGCGTACTGGATATAAACGTAGCCGTTGACTCCCATCAGGACGTTGTACAGGAAGCCGCACACGACGCCCACCAGGTCTCCGTACAGCGTCAGGCAGGGCATCATGATGAGGCAGGCCGCCAGCCTGGGCACGACCAGGTACTTGTTGGGGTCGGCCCCCAGGCTGTGCAGGGCGTCCACCTGCTCGGTGATCTTCATCGTGCCGATCTCGGCGGTCATTGACGAGCCCACCCGGCCGGAGACCATCAGCCCCACCAGGATGGGGATGAGCTCCTTGACCAGTCCGATGGAGATGATCGACCCGCCGAAGACCTCCGCGCCCGGACCGATGTAGCGGTGGAAAGCCATATACGTCTGCAGCCCGAAAACCAGGCCGCCGAAGGCGGCGGTCAGCGAGATGACCGGCAGGGTCCGGACCCCGATCTCCTCCAGCTGCTGGATGAAAATTCTTTTCTCCCAGGGCCGGCGGAAAAGATTGACGAAGGAGGTGCCCAGCAGCAGCCCAACCTCTCCCACTTGGAAGAAAAAGGAGCGGTCCTGGGCGCGGCTTCCCGGCATCATATTATGTCTCTCCGTAGCCCAGGGCCTGGTCGGCAAAGCGGGTGTACTTGTTGAGATAGACCAGGCGGATCGTGGCGGTCGGCCCGTTGCGCTGCTTGGCCACAATGATCTCGGCCATGCCCTGCAGATCGATGTTATCCGGGTTGTATAACTCGGGCCGGTAGATGAAGATGACCACGTCGGCATCCTGCTCCAGCGCTCCAGAATTGTGGCTGACGACGCCATCTGCGAGCCATGACGCGGGACCCGGCACAGTCAAGTCAAATACTTCTTCCTCGCCCACAGGTTCCACGAGAATCACACGATCCCAAAAGAGAGTATCATCGCACCAAGCCCGCAGGCGATCGCTGTCCAGCAATTCCGCATAATCACGCAGCACGCCATGCGATGGTGCAAAAAGAAAGTGCGCTGCGCCGCCATAGGCCGTTCCCCTCATAGCTGCCATCTTGCGCGTGGAAATTCCCTTATTCCGCATCTCCGCTCTGACATCGAGGAAGGCTTCTCGAGGAAGAGTGTCCACATTGGTATTGCCTTTGATGGTCCTCAAATGGTCGGACAATTGTGCGCCCGCTGCTCTTCGCGGTCCGAATAACCCTACACGTTTCAGGAATAATAATTGCTGTTCTGCACCGGAAACATCCACCGTGTACAAAGGCTTGTAGCCGTTTTGCTGGACCTCATGAATTCGGCCCACAATCCCGAGCCGCAACAGTAAGGCGGCCACATCACCGGCCAAGCCTATGCTGCAGGTGCTAAAGGATATCTTATTCTGTCCTCTACTTGATTTGGAACGCAAGCAGATGCTGCCATCAGTAGCCCACAGGTGCTGAAGTAATAAACCGACTTGCTGATTCCCTAGCCTAAAGGCCTCAGAAGGTATGCGTTTTTCGTGGGAACGTTGACCGAAAATGCCGAGACCTTTGAGCCATCCGCCCACAGCCTCAGAATGCCAGCGGTTGCCGTTCCCGCTTATGACGAGCTGGTGCCAACGACCTCGCCCTGCATAGCGGCTGACCCTGCTACCCAAGGCCTCGGCGGCGAGAGAGACCGCATTGCTATTTTCCTCAGAGGCTGTTGTATAGCGGAGCGGCTGGTGTTTCAGATAACTCCCATCCCCTATCAAATGGCCTAAAAGGATCACCTGATGGACCGGCCATTCCGCGACCGCACAGGGGGGAGGCACAGCACGTACCAGGCCTAGCCTGTCTCCTATTTTGAGCTGCCGTGCCTCGATCCATCCTCGCGGCCCATAAAGACGATGTGCTCCCGTCACGCGTAACCGGCGACCGGTCGCCAAATGGATCTGAACTACGGGCCGACGCCCTACGGACCAGACTTTATCGCTGCGTGCGGCCACGATTTTCCCTTCACTCCCCAAAGCCCAGACTTCTGGCTGCTGCCCGACAAGTTCACGAATCGCTACCCGGCGGCCATCAACTAAAAAGACTGGCGTGTCGCCAGCGACACATTCTCTCAAGTCCGACAGCACCGGCCGCGGCTCGCGCCGCATCTTCTCCGGGGCGCGGCTGAGCTGGGAGATGCCCACTACCGGGATTTGCAGCTCTTTGGCCAGCTCCTTCATGGAGCGCGAGATGTAGGACATCTCCTGGTTCCGGTTCTCGAACCGGCCGCTGGTCCTCATGAGCTGTATGTAATCCAGGAAGACGATGTCCAGGTTGTTCTCCAGTTTGAGCCGCCGGCTCTTGGCCTTCATCTCCATCAGCGACAGGGCCGGCGTCTCGTCCAGGAAGACCCGGGCCTGGGACAGGCCCTCGGCGCTGAGCCGGATTTTCTGCATCTCCATGTCGCTGATGAAACCTTTGCGGATTTTCTGCAAGTCGACCATGGCGTCGGAGCAGAGCATGCGGAAGACAAGCTGCTCCTTGGACATTTCCATGGTGAAGAAGCCCACGGCGTAGTCCGTCTTGGCCCCCAGGTGCTGGGCGATGTTGAGGCAGAGGGCCGTCTTGCCCATGGAGGGCCGGGCGGCGATGACGACGAATTCCGCCGGATGGAACCCGGCGGTCAGGCTGTCCAGGTCGCGAAAACCGGAGGGGACGCCGGTTATCGCTTCTTTGCGCCTGGATAGATCGGCGATCCTCTCCAAAGCCGGTTCGGTGAGCTGGCCGATGGGATAGAAACCGGGCTTGACCCGCAGCTCGGACACGTCGATGATGGCGCTCTGGGCCTCGTCCAGGATGGCGTCGGCATCCTCCTTGTGTTCGAAGCTCGACTCCAGGATCTTCATCGAGGACAGAATGAGCCGGCGGAGCATGGCCTTTTCCCGGATGATCTGGGAGTAGTAGGACACGTTGATGCTGCGCGGCACGCCGTCCAGGAGGGAGGATAGGTAGGAGGCGCCGCCCACTTCCTCCAGGGCGCCCTCGCGCTGCAGCACTTCGCTGAGGGACAGCAGGTCCACGGGGAGACCCTTGTCCACCAGCTGGATGATTTTGTTTAGGATCCGGCGATGGCTGTCTTTATAAAAGTCCTCGGCTCGGATCTGGGACAGGATGATGTTCAGGTTCTCGGTGTTAATGAGTATGCCGCCCAGGACGGCCTTCTCCGCCTCCTCGCTGTGGGGCGGCGTTCTCTTCAAGAAGGTCAAGTCAAGGTCCATGCTGCCCCCTCAGGCCCGGCGCCCCAGGGGGCACCCCGTCCTGGGGTCCCCCGAGGAGCGGCCCTCCGCGGCAAGCCGCCAGGCTGCCCCGCTGGTCAGGACGCCGTCGGCCAAACCGGGGATGATTTCCCCGAGTCCTCACTCCGCCTGGTCCTTCTTATCACCCTCCGCCTGCGTTCCCGGCTCTTCTTCCGCCGACTGAAGGACTTCAACCTTGATCTCGGCCTTGTCGTCGTGGAAGACTTTGATGGGAACGGTGTAGTTTCCCAGCCGGCGGATGGGCTCTTCGAGGAGGATCTTTTTCTTCTCCATCTCGAACCCGAGCTGGGTCAGACCGTCCTTGATGTCCGAAGCGCTGACCGAACCGAAGATATGGTCCTTCTCGCCCGCCTTGCGCTGGAAGGTGAGCGTCACTTGGTTGAGTCGCTGGATCAGCTCCTGGAATGACTCCCGCTCCTTCTCGTGGCGCTTGCGCAGCGCCTGCTGCTCGATCTCGATCGTTTTCATGTTGAAGGAGGTAACCTCCAGGGCCAGCTTGCGGGGCAGAAGGTAGTTGCGGCCGAAGCCGGCCGACACATTGATGATGTCGCCCTTCCGTCCCAGGTTTTCGATATCGCTCTTGAGTATGACTTTCATGGTCCCTCCGGTCTGCCGCTGGCCCTCACTCCTCCACATAATACAGCAGGGCCATTAGCCGCGCGCGCTTGATGGCCTGGGCCAGCTTGCGCTGATGGAAGGAACACGTCCCGGTCACCCGGCGGGGCGAGATCTTGCCCCGGTCGGGGACATACTTGCGCAGGATGTCCACGTTCTTGTAGTCGATGTCCCTGATGTTCCTCTGACAGAAACGGCAGAATTTGCGCTTGGAAGGGAAGAATTTCCGATAACCGCCCTTTTCGCCGCGCTCGGGCCTGTCGCCCCGCTCCCTTCTGTCGTCCTCTCTCCCTCCGCTCCTGGGCGTCTTATTCATGGCTTTCTCCGGCCGGCTTTGTCTCCGGGCCGGCGCTGGGAGCGGCTTCGGCCGTGCGCGCTTCCTCCCGCTTGGCCTGATGGCGGGCCTTGCGTTTGCTGCGGACATTGGGTGAATCGTCTTTCTTCAAAGTCAAATAACGAAGGACGGTCTCCGTTTGTCGCATCCGGCGGGCCAGCTCCAGGGGAACTTCCGCCAGGCCTTCGTAGTGGAAGAAGACGTAGCTGGCCTCCCCGTGCTTGCCCAGCCGGTAGGCCAGTTTGCGTTTGCCCCATCTTTCCGTCTTGACCAGTTTCCCGTTCTTCTGGGAAATGACCTCCGCCATCTGGCGGATGAGGTTGTCCGTTTCCTCGTCGGACAGGTTGGGGGCGATCAGGAATCCCGTTTCATAAAGATTCATCGGACCTCCTTATGGTTTATAGCTCCTCCTCCTCGGGGGTGGAGCAAGGAGTGTTAATTGTATCGATTCATGGCCTTGGCGATCTCGCCGGCCAGGACCAGCTCCAAGGCTTGGCGGGCTCGATCCAAGCTCTGCTCGAAGATCTCCCGTTCCTGCGGCTCAAACTCAGACAGGACATAGTCCGCGGCATCGGCCCTCTCCGGCAGGGGCCCGATGCCCAGCCGGATGCGGGGGAAGGCGTTCGTTTCGATCTCCTGGACGATGGAGCACAGGCCCCGGTGCGTCCCCGGGCTGCCTTCCTTCCGGACCCGGATGCGGCCCAGGGGCAGGTCGAGGTCGTCATAAACGACCACCATTCGCTCCGGAGGGATCCGCTTGGAGCGGAGCAAAGCCCCGACCGCCCGGCCGCTGTCGTTCATGTAAGTCTGGGGCAGGACGAGCATGACCGTTCCCTCATCCCGCTCGAGCTCGGCGATCCTGGACCGGAAACGGCGCCGGTCCAGCCGCACGTTCCAGGCTTTGGCCAATTTCCGGACAAAGAGAAAACCGGCGTTGTGGCGGGTATGGGCATACTCGTTTCCGGGATTGCCCAAGCCGACCACCGCCCACAACTCCCACTCCTATTTCTCTTTCTCTCGCTCTTTTTTCTCCGGCTTCTCCGGCTTTCCCGGCTTCTCCGGTTTTCCCGGCTTCTCTGCTTTGCCCGGCTTCTCTGCTTTTTCAGCCTTTTCCGGTTCCTCTTTTTCCTTCTCCGCCCGCTCCTTCTTGATGACTTCGGGCTCGCCCTTCTCCTCAACGGCCGCCACTTCCTCGCCCTCCTTCTTGACCGCCTCTTCCTTGGGCAGGTCGATCAGGACCAGCACGGTGTTCGGGTCGCTGATGATCTTGACTCCCTGGGGCGGGAGGAGCTCGCCGACCTTGGCCGATTGGTGGAGGTGGAGAGCGCTGACGTCCAGCTCGATATTCTCGGGAATGTCCCCCGGCAGGCACTCAACTTCCAGCTCGCGGGTGATGAAATCCACGAACCCGCCCTCGGCCTTGACCCCCACCGCCTCGCCTTTGAGCAGGATGGGCACCGCCACGCGGATGGCCTTGTCCATGGAGATCCGGATCAAGTCCACGTGGAGCAGCTCGTCGGAAGCCGGGTCGGTCTGCAGCTCCTTGATCATGGCGTCCGGCACCTCCGACCCGAAGCCGACCTTGAATAGCGTGTTCTCGCCCGACTCGGACTTCAGGATGCGGATGATATCCTTTTTATCTAGGCTGAGGGCCAGGGTGGCGGCGCCCTCGCCGTACATGACGGCGGGGACCAGCCCTTGTTTTCTCAGGCGGCGGGAGGCGTTCTTGCCATAGCTCTCTCTGGCCTGGGCCTTGATGGTCATGGTCATGGTCTTAGTCCTCCTTACAGGAACAGGGAGCTCACCGAGCTTCCTTCGTTGATGCGGCGAATGGTCTCCCCGAAAAGCTCAGCCACGGACAGGACCCGGATCTTGCGGCTGGGCCGGGCGTTCTCGGCCAGGGGGATGGTATTGGAGACGATGAGCTGTTCGATGTCCGATTTGTCGATCTTATCCAGGGCTGGGCCGGACAGGACGGCATGGGTGCAGCAGGCCAGGATCCTCCGCGCGCCCTCCCGGCGCAGGGCCTCGGCGCCCAGGCACAGCGTCCCGGCCGTGTCCACCATGTCATCAAACAGCAGGCAGTCCATACCCTTGACCTCGCCGATGACATTCATGACCTGGGCCACGTTCGGGCCCGGCCGCCGTTTGTCGATGATGGCCAGCTTGGCCTCCAGCCGCTTGGCAAAATGCCGGGCCCGGCCCACGCCGCCGGCGTCGGGCGAAATCACGGTCAAGTTCTCCAGCCCGAGAGCCCGGACGTGGGTGGCCAGCACCGGGGCGGCCATCATGTTATCCACGGGGATGGAGAAGAACCCCTGGATCTGGGGCGAATGGAGGTCCATGGTCAGGACTCGGTCGGCGCCCGCCGCTTCCAGCAGGTCGGCCACCAGGCGGGCCGAGATGGGCACGCGGGGCCGTTCTTTCCAGTCCTGCCGGGCGTAACAGAAGTAGGGCAGGACGGCGCTGACCCGATGGGCCGAGGCTCGCTTGAAAGCGTCCAGCATCAGGAACAGCTCCATGAGGTGGAAGTTGGCGTCGCGCGAGCCGGACTGAATGACGAAAATGTCCTCGCCGCGGACATTCTCGTCGATGTAAAAATGGATCTCGCCATCGCTGAATTTTTCCAGGACGCAGCGTCCCAGGTCCATCTTTAAATAGGAGACGATCTCCCGGGCCAGCCCCGGGTTGGACGATCCTGAAAAAATTTTCATCTTGGCCTCTGTTCGATCCGCCCGCTCAGAGAATACTGGGGCGGGAGGATTCGAACCTCCGATGGCGGATCCAAAGTCCGCTGCCTTACCGCTTGGCTACACCCCAGCCCACATTTCCTCTTCATACCGCCCGCGGGGGACAGTCTCCGCGAGAACAGCGGGATATTCCTGCTCCGCAGCCCGCCGTGCTTCCTCGGCCTGCCGCCCGTCGCGGAACAGGCCGAAGACCGCTGAGCCCGAGCCCGTCACCAGAGACAACTCCGCTCCCCGGCTCCGAAAAAGGGCCTTGAGGTCTTGTAGTCGAGGATGGAAGCGAAAAACGGTCGCTTCTAAGTTGTTTTCCAAAAAGCGCAGCTCGCGGCTTCTGAAAAACTGCTCTATTCTACTGTCTTCGGGGGGAGAAGTCAACTTGGCGCCGGGGGCAGGAGCGCCGGTCATCAGGGCCAGTCGATGCTCCCGGTAGATGTCGGCGGTGGGGCAGGAAAAGGGGGGCAGGGCGATGACCAGGGGCAGGGCCGGCAGGTCCTCCAGGGGAACGATGCGGTCGCCTCGGTCAAGCCCCAGGCACAGCCCGCCCCGGAGAAAATAAGGAACGTCGGTGCCCAGGCTTCGGCCGATGTCCATCAATTCCTCTTTTTCCAAGCCCAGCCCCCAGAGGCGGTCGAGCCCCAGGAGCGTCATGGCCGCGTTGCTGCTCCCTCCGCCCAAGCCCGTGCCGGCCGGAATGGATTTCGTCACCTCGATCCTCGCTCCCGGGGTGCGCGGGTAGCGGTCCTTCACAGCGCGCGCCGCGCGGAAGACCAAATTAGTCTCGTCCCAGGGAATGGAGGGGTCGCTGCCGTGGAGCACAACCCGTCCGCCGGACTCGGGAAAAAAGGCCAGCTCATCAGCCAGGCTTACCGACTGGAACAGGGTTCGGAGGTTATGATAGCCGTCCGGCCGGAGGCCCAGGACCTCGAGCCCTAAATTGACCTTGGCGAAAGACTTAATCCTCACCTTGCAGCAGCCTCTCGATCTCATCCCAGGTTTTGGCTTGATAAGCCTCGGGCAGGTCAAGCGAAAAGGCCGACTCCCGGCCGTCGACGTTGAAGCGCAGGTCGAGCATGGTCAGGCTGCCCCGGCTCGTCTCGCCGCTGAAGGTCAAGCGACGGGGGGAGGGGCTTCCGGCGAAGAATTCCTTGGCCTCGAAACGGATGTTCCCTTTCAGGCCGGAGACGACGCGGCCCCGGCCGTCGCGCTTCAGGGTCCAGGCCGACTCCTCCGGGCCGGATGATGCCGCGGCCGGCCATACCCCGCTGACCAATGACGTCCATTCCTCCAGGCTCAGGGAAAAACCCAGGAACTTGGCCACGACTTCGGGGCTGGAGGCCGGCCAATACACCTTTTTGGAGGGAAGGACAAAGCGGGCCTCCTGTCCATCGAAGACCAGATAGAACAGGACACGGCCCAGGATGTCGAAGACTTCGATTCGTCCTTGAGAGGGAAGGCGGACCTGGAAGGAGAACCTGGATTTGGCGCTGCCCCGGCCCCCTTCCAGACGGATGGAGGCATAGCCTTCAACGCTGCGAATATCAGCCGGCGGTTTCAACCGAGGCGCCGGGGGCCGGCAGGCGGCCAGCATCCCGGCCGCGGCGGCCAGGACGAGGACCCCCTCGAAAATTTTTTGGTTCCGGCCGCGCCGCCGGGAAGGCCGTTCGTTCATCTATGAGCCGGCCGCTCAGTCGAGCTTGAAGCCGTAATCCTCGGCTGGTTTTTCCCGGGCCTTGTCCCCGTCCGCAGCCTTCTGCCCGCCTATCTGGCGCGAAGCTTCTCTCTTCTTATGCTGGCGCCGGCGAAAAATAGGGTAGAAGGGCGACTTGATACGTCGGCCGAAGCAGGACAAGTTGGGGTTGACGATGAGGAGGATGATGAATATGCCGAAAACGGCCAGCAGCCCTATAAATCCCCAATTCATGGCAATGAATCAATCCAGGGCCGCATCAATATCGCCATGTTCCTCTTGGAATTTGGGGATCTTCTGTTTTTCTTTTTCCTTGCCCAACTGGAACCCAACAACGAAGGCGGCGGAGATCAGCATGATGGTCAAGAAGGATTTTAGCGCGTCTTTCATGATCGTTATCCCTGGATTATTTTCGCCGAATTCGTCAAAAAAGTCAAATCCGTCGTGGATGGGCTTGGGCTCTGGCCTCGCTCGCTGGCCGGATTTTTCACGCCCCCTCTCCGACCTCTCCGGAGACGCCATCGAGCTCCCCCCTATTTCCCTAGGGGGGTCGGAGGGGTAAATGAATTTGAGACAAAGAGGCAAGGCGTCTCCGGTATGATTTTGGGGGCTGCGCAACTCGCCCTCCTGCGGAGGGCTCAGGCTGCTCGCCGGCCGGCAAAAAGATGCCGGAAATCCTCGAAGAGCGCTTCGAGAGGGCTAAATCCGGCCTGATGCTCGCTCCGGCCAAAGCCCAAGCCCTTTTCGTTAATGAGGAAAAGAAATTGCATGGAGCATATTTGAAAGCGTAGAATACTAGAGTCAGAGGCATTAAAGCCATGAATAAACATCTTGGGATCGGCGCCTTGTTCCTCACCCTTCTGGCGGCGACGCTGGGAGCCCAGGGTATCCGTCCGGCGAAGTGGGCCGGGCAATTTTACGACAGCGACGCGAAAAGCCTCTCCTCCCAGCTCAAAGACTTCCTGAGCGCCGCTCCCCAAAAGGACCTGGCCGACCTCGCCGGCCTGATCGTACCCCATGCCGGATATATCTATTCCGGCCGCACCGCGGCCCTGGGCTACCGGCAGGTGCAGGGCCGTGACTTTGAGACCGTG
This sequence comes from Candidatus Aminicenantales bacterium, assembly GCA_049697055.1. GTDB lineage: Bacteria > Acidobacteriota > Aminicenantia > Aminicenantales > JAFGAV01 > JAFGAV01. Next base: position 5,874 of record JBAVVA010000037.1, on the reverse strand, counting down.
GTCATCCTGGGGCCTTCGCATTATGTCGCCTTCCAGGGTTGTTCTATCTATCCCCGGGGCGGCTTCCAAACGCCCCTGGGTACGGCCCTGGTGGACGAGGATTTGGCCGCGGCGCTGATGAAGGAATCCGGTTTCGGCTACATGGCCGACGCTCACAGCCAGGAGCATTCCGTTGAAGTGCAGGTCCCTTTCATTCAAACGGTGCTCCCCAACGCGCGCATCGTGCCGGTGGTCATGGGCTTCCCCAACCGGACAACCGTGGAAACCCTGGCCCAGGCCCTGTTCAAGGTCCGCAGCCGAAAGAAATTTTTGGTAGTGGCCTCCACCGACCTGTCGCATTTCCTGACCAAGAAAGAGGCCAACACCGTGGACGCCGAGACGGCCGGCCTCATTCAGAACTTTAAAATGGACACTCTCCTCCGCTTGTATTTACGGAACGAGAATGTGTTCTGCGGCGGCGGCCCGGTCCTGACGGTTCTGCTCTATGCCCAAAAGCTGGGTAAGGCCGGGGCCAAGGTGTTGGGCCAGGCCGACTCCTCAGCGGCCGGCGGTCCGGAGGACAAAGTCGTCGGCTACCTGGCGGCGGCCATAACCTCGGCTCCCGAGACAAAACCGCTTCTTCCGGACCTCAATAAGGAGGATCGGGCCGAGCTTCTCAAGATCGCCCGGCTGGCCGTGGAGAGAGCCGTCAAAGACCATTCCACCCCCGCCTATAAGACTCAAAGCCCGAGGCTGAAGGTCCCCGGCGCCGCCTTCGTCACCCTGACCGAACGGGGCAGGCTGCGCGGATGCATCGGCTACATCGAGCCGGTCGCTCCTCTCTTCCAAACGGTGATCCAGGCCGCCGCCCTAGCCTGCCAGGAGGACCTGCGCTTCGATCCCGTGTCCGAAGAAGAGCTGAAAATGCTGGATATCGAAATCTCCATCCTCTCCCCGCTGACCAAGATCACCGACCCCGGAAAGGTCCGGGTGGGAACACACGGGCTGGTCATCAGCCGCGGCCCGAAGCTCGGCCTGCTCCTGCCCCAGGTGGCCACTGAAAACAATTGGGGCCGTGAGGAATTCCTCAAGCAGGCCTGCCTCAAGGCCGGCCTCCCCCCCGACGATTGGAAAAAGGGCGCGGACATCTCCATCTTCGAAGCGATCATTATTCACTAGAGACAGCATCTCCAATTGTGTGATCTAGCATTCAAGAAGAGGAGGGGTCCTGTCACGGCCGACCTTTTCGGAGACACCAACCTTTGCCCCCCTTGTTTCGCCAAGGGGGGCTAGAGGGGGATAAATAGAATAAAGAGAAATCATTAGGTGTCTCCGGTCATGCCGGGCTGCGCGCCGAGGGTATTGCCGGAGACGCCTTCCCTTTTTTTCATAATTTATTAACCCCTCCTTCCCCCCTGGGCAATCAGGGGGGAGATCGTGGGCGTCTCCGGAAAGGCCGGCCCCTCCGCCGTGCCACCCCTCCCCGCTTATCACACGTTCGGAGATGCTCTCGTCATGAGATCATCCTTTTAAACCCCCGCTGCCTCTGATATAATAATAAAAGTGTATAAGGAAAACGCTCATGCCCCTTTATGAATACAAATGCAGCGACTGCAACTCGAAGTTTGAGCATATGCAGAAGGCCAGCGACCCGCCCAAGAAGAAATGCCCCAAGTGCGGAGGCCTGCTGATCAAGATCATCTCAGCCTCCGCCCTGCAGTTCAAGGGCCAGGGCTGGTACGTTACCGATTATTCCAGGAAAAAGGGTGGGCCGGAGGATAAGGCCAAGAGCTCCTCGGAAAGCAAGCCCGAAAGCAAACCCGAGAGCAAGCCAGCCTCCTCCCCGATAAAAAACGACGCTTCTTCATCTAAATCTAAAAAAGATTGACGGCCGGAGATGAAATTCCTGGTCCGGGCGCCCAATTGGATCGGCGATGCGGTTCTGGCCAGGCCGGCCCTGGAATCGCTGCGCCGGAACTTTCCCCAGGCTGAAATCTGGCTGCTGGCCAAAGACTGGGTCCGGGAATTCTATGAGGCGGACGGCCTTCTGGCCGGCGTCCTTCCCCTGGCTGAAAACCGGAGCCCCCGGGCGCTGTTCCGGGCGGCCGGGCTGCTGAAGAGCCGGGGATTCGACACCGGGCTTCTTCTGGCCAATTCCTTCGCCTCAGCCCTGCTTTTCTATCTGGCCCGCATCCCTCAGCGCTGGGGGTACCGTCGCGACGCACGCGGACCGCTACTGACCCGCGGCGTTCCGGTCCCCGAGCTCGAACCGCCCAAGCATCAGGTCCACTATTATCTCGACTTGATGAGGGGGCTGGGGCTGAGCGTCGTCGATCCCCAAATCCGGCTGTCCCTTTCCGAAAAAGAAAAGGGAGCGGCCCGCCGATCGCTTCAGGCGCTCGGCCTCAACCTCAAACGGCCGTTGGTCATCCTCAACCCCGGCGCGGCCTACGGCCCGGCCAAGAGATGGCCGGCCGAACGCTTTGCCGCCCTAGGCGCTCTGCTCCAGCGCCAGAAAAAGGCCGAGATCATCATCACCGGCTCGAGCGGCGAGGAAGAGCTGGCGGCCAGCATCGCTTCGCGCCTGCCCCGCCATCCGGCCAACCTGGCCGGACGGACCAGCTTGCGCCAGCTCCTGGGCCTTATCAGCCAAAGCCGGCTCTTCATCACCAACGACACGGGCCCCATGCACCTGGCCAACGCCCTGTCCGTGCCGGTGGTGGCCCTCTTCGGGCCGACCAATCCGGCCGTCACCGGGCCGTTTCACCCGCCGGCCGTCGTTCTGAAAAAGGAGGCGGCCTGCTGGCCCTGTCTTTACCGGAAGTGTCCCTATGACCATCGCTGTCTGGCCGGGATCGAGGCCGAAGAGGTCCTGGCCGCGGCCCGGCAGTTCCTGCCATGAAGAAAAGAGCGGTTTTCCTGGACCGGGACGGCACCCTCAACGAGGACGTCGGCTATCCCGGCCTCTACAGCCAGGTCCACATCTACCCTTTCAGCTTCGAAGCCGTGCGCAAGATCAACGCCGCCGGGCTGCTGGCCGTGGTCATAACCAACCAGTCCGGGGTAGGGCGGGGCTACTTCACCGAGGCCGCCCTGCGAAAGCTCCATCGCCAGATGAGCCAGGAGTTCACCGGCCGGCAGGCACGCCTGGACGCGATTTACTATTGTCCGCACTACGCGGAATCGGGCTTGCACGAGTACCGCCTGGACTGCACCTGCCGAAAGCCCTTCCCGGGCCTGGCCCTCCGCGCCGCGCGGGAGCTCGACATCGACCTCCATCGTTCTTATATGATCGGCGATAAGGTCGAGGACATCCTATTCGGCCGAAACATCGGCGCGCGGCCGATCCTGGTGCTGACCGGCTTCGGCCGTCAATCACAGGAGCGCCTGCGGGAGGAGAAGATCGAGCCGGCCATCATCTGCCCCACGGTGCTGGAAGCGACGGACTGGATTCTGGAGGTCGAACTGGGAAAGACATCCGCCCAGGGTTGAGGCCCGGGCGGACAATGAATGCATATCTTTGGGGCGGCGCGGGACCATGATCAGGTTTGAAGATATCCTGGACAAAGTCTCCTCCTCCTTTACCGAGCGGGAGACCAATCAACTCCGCAAGGCCTATATCTTCGCTGCCAGCGCCCATAAGGGCCAGAGCCGACGCTCGGGGGAGCCCTACCTCAGCCATCCCTTGGAAGTGGCCAACATGCTGGCCGACTTGAAGCTCGGCCCCACCACTCTGGCGGCCGGCCTGCTCCATGACGTGCTGGAGGACACCGCCGTCACCCTGCCTCAGCTCCGGAAAGCCTTCGGCCAGGAGGTGGCCTCCCAGGTCGAAGGGGTCACCAAGATCAGCCGCGTCCAGGAGTCCTCGCCCGAGCGGCAGCAGGCGGAAACGATACGCAAGATCATCCTGGCCATGACCGTTGACCTGCGGGTCATCTTCATCAAGCTGGCCGACCGTCTGCACAACCTCAAGACATTGAAGTTCCTCTCCCAGGAAAAGCAGAAGAGGATCGCCAAGGAAACCCTGGACATCTACGCCCCCCTGGCCAACCGGCTGGGCATGGGCCGCCTCAAAGGCGAGCTCGAGGACCTGGCTTTCCGCTACGTGGCCCCCGACGATTATTTTTCCATGAACGCACTCATCGAGCCCCAGCGCAAGAAAGCGGAAGAGGAGCTGGAAAAAGTTGAGGCCGAGCTCCGCGAGCTGTTGAAGGCCAACGGCATTCCGGCCGACATCTACTCCCGGGTCAAGCGGCCCTACAGCATCTACACCAAGATGAAGAAGAGGGCCGTTGCCTTCGACCAGGTTTATGACTTCTTGGCCCTGCGGCTCATCACCGACAGCGAGCGCAGCTGCTATGCCGCCCTGGGCCTCATCCACCAGAAGTGGCCCCACTTGCCCCACCGCTTCCGCGATTTCATCGCCATGCCCAAGCCCAACCTCTACCAGGCCCTGCACACCACCATCATCACCGAGAACCGCCAGACGCTGGAGGTTCAGATCCGGACTCAGGAGATGCACAACCTGGCCGAGAACGGGATCGCCGCCCATTGGCGGTATAAAGAGCCGGATTCCTCCAGCCTGAAGGAGGACCGTCGCCTGCAATGGCTCCGGGAGATGGCTGAGCTCTACAAGGAGCAGCCCAACCCCCGGGAATTCCTGGCCAGCCTCAAGACCGACCTCCTCCCCGAGGAGGTCTATGTTTTCACGCCCAAGGGTGAGCGGGTGTCCTTCCCGGCAGGCGCCTCGGTGCTGGATTTCGCCTTTAAGATCCACTCCGAGATCGGGCTGCATTGCGCCGGAGCGCGGGTCAACGGCCGGGCGGTCCCCCTGAAGAGCATCCTGAAGACCGGCGACATCATCGAGATCCAAACTTCGCCCGACAAGTCTCCTCATTCCAGTTGGTTGAACATTGCCTTTACCTCGAATGCTCGGCATCACCTGAAGCACTGGCTGAACATAAAGGAGAAGGCCAAGAGCGTTGCTCTGGGCCAGAAGCTTTGGTCCAGGAAGCTCCGCTCGCGCCGGCTGCCGTCCGGCCTGCGGAAAGAAGCCGATCTGGTGAACCGGCTGGCGGAGATCAGCAAGACAAAGATCAAATCGCTGGATGACTTTTACGGCCTGGTCGGCCGAGGCCGGATCCTTATCGACCAGCGCTTCCTGGAAAAATTGGCCCCGGCGCGCGCCGGCTCGCGGGAAAAATGGCCGCTCCTGCCTTTCCCCCGCCGGAAGCCGGAGATCGAAGGCCGCGACGCCACGGGGACACTGGTCCATTTAGCCCGCTGCTGCAGCCCGGTCCGGGGCGAGCCGATCACCGGCTACATCACCGCCGGCAAGGGCGTCACCGTTCACGCCCTGCGCTGCCCGTTCATCAAGAAAGAGGTGCTCAACAGTCAGCGGATGGTGGAAGTCTCCTGGGACAGTTTTGCCGATAAGACTTTCAAGGCCAGGCTGCGCGTCGAAGCGGAGAATAAGCCGGGGCTGCTGGCCAAGGTAACGGCCATCATCGCCGAGGCCGGGGGCAACATCAGCCAAGCCGAGGCCAAAACCTCGGCCGAGGGCAAAGCCCATTCCCTGTTCACCCTGGACATCCGAGACATACGGCATCTTGAGGAAATAAAGATGAGGATCGCTAAAATAAAAGACATCCGCTTCGTGGAAAGGATTTAAAGTATCTGACCAGGGGGGGCTAAAGAATCTTTACGGCCCGGCCGGACCGGAGACAGCGGGTACAGACCCAGATCTTGCGCGGCCCCTTGTCCGTTCTGGCCTTAATGTGCTGCAGGTTCGGCTTCCACTTCTTCTGAGTGGCTCGGTTGGAATGGCTCCGGCTGAGCCCGATAACGGGGCCCTTGCCGCAGATATGACACGCTTTGGGCATGGCGACTTTCTCT
>JBAVVA010000036.1:0-13608 GCA_049697055.1 Candidatus Aminicenantales bacterium | reverse complement strand
TCGTGTGATTCGCCGGGAGGGGTGGCTGCCGAAGACACCTTTTAATTTGCCTGAAAAAATATTAATCCCCCCTACCCCCTTGGAATCAAGGGGGCCAGAGGTCGGTGTCTTCGGAGAGGCCGGCGGGGGGGCTCCGGCCTTTCCGGAGACGCCATCGAGCCCCCTAATTTCTAGGGGGCTGGGGGGTTAATAAATAGAAAAAAAGCAAAGAGGCGGCTCCGGCCATACAGTCCGCCTGCGCGCAGCTTGGCATGGCCGGAGACACCTACGAATTCTGATTATCCAATTTATCCCACTCTAGCCCCCCTTGGTGAAACAAGGGGGGCAAAGGTTGGTGTCTCCTGAAAGGTCGGCCGTGACAGGACCCCTCCTCTTCTTGAATGCCACATTACAGAAAAGGAGATGCTTACATTTAATCATGGCTGTTGCATATTGACAATCACCTTTGTTATAATGCGCCTCGCTCAATGCGTTGAAGTTTTTTAGGGAGGATCTTCATGGGTAAATTTCTTGCTATCCTCGGCGGTTTGATCGCTATGGCCGGAGGCGTCTACCTGCTCGTGTGGAGATGGTGGATGCCTTTTAAGATGCTGGCCAAAGGCGCCGTTCCTCTGGTCTTGATCTTCGGCGGTCTCATCGCCCTCATCGCCGGCATCAGCAGCATCAGGGACGCCGCCCGGACCAAGAAGCTTGAAGAGGAAGCCAAGCAAGAAGAAAAAAAGAAATAAGGATTTCCGCTGACTCTATAAATCATTCGAATCTCAGAGGGTTCCTTCTGAGGGTCTTTCTCTTGCTTCGCTAGAAAGCCCTGTGCTAGGATTTGGGCGGTGGCACATATCGGGCTATCCGTCGTTTCTCTCCTGCTGTCGCTCCTGTCGGCGGCAGCTATAGATGTGGAGAGCTCCTTTCTCGAAAACAGGCCTGGCCTGCTGCTCTTCCATCTTTCCTCCCGCTCCGGGATCAGCCTCTCTCTTCCCGAACCCGTCTCCTTTTCCGACCAGATCTCGCCCGAGCAGTCCTATTTTCTCTTCCAGGGCATCCTGGCCAGATTTCTAACCCAGGAATTTTTTTCGGAAAGCGACCTCCCCGCCTGGCTGGACAAGGACCGTCTCATCCTTAAAGCGCGCTGGTCCTTCCGCGACAATAAAACAAACAACCAGTACGCCTTTCGCTTGTTCATATTATTCAAACTGGAGAAGCAGCCGGCCCGGTCCTCCGGCCGCCCGGCCGGAGGGAGAGATCCGGCCAAGCGCTCGAACCCCTGGAAGGTCATTGAGATCAAGGCGGAGAAAATTTGAAAAAACTGCGCGCCGTCTGGGCGGCCTCCGCCGTCCTCAGCCTGATCCTGCTGGCGGCAGCCCTCTGGCTGCCCCGGCTGACAGTCTCCCCTGACCAGGCTCGAAACCTGGCCCTCCTCAGAGAAAAAGCGGAGGCCGTCCGGCAGGAGTTCCGCGGCCTTGGGGAAGATCTGAAGCAGAAAAAATCGACGCTGACCGCGGCGGCCGGGGCGATGAAAGAGGAGGGCCTGTTCGCTGCCCTGCAGAAGCTCAACCTTCGCCGGGAAATCGAGGGCGCGGCCGCCTTCGGCCAAAACGGACGGCTGAAAACCTGGCTGGGAAACGTCTTGGACTTTGAGCCTCTTTTCCAAACGCCCGGGCCCGGACGCACTCTGATCGACAAGGGCCGCCCCCTGATCGTGGCGGACAAAGCCTCTGTCTTTGTCATCTTGCCGGCGAAAGTCGGCCAGGACACCGTCCTGCTGACCAGGCTTCTTTATTTCCGGACCCAATTCCGCTCCCCCTATCTTCTCGATTATCAATTCCTCAAGCCCTCCCTCCGCTCAGGATGCGATATAGACTACTGGGATTTCCGGGAAAACTTAGCCGGCTTCGAAAGGATCTTCGCCCGGCATAAGGACGAGTATCTCGGCCAGCCGAGAACGAGCGTGGGCCTGCCCTCCCTGATCTTTCCCCTGCGGCTGGAAGACCGGACCATCGCCGCCACCGTCACCCTCAGCGCCCCGACCGCCACAGCCGGGCAAGCCCGAGCCAGGGAGAAATGGCTTCTTTTTTTCTCCTTGTCTGTCTTCCTGTCGGCTGTGCTCCTGCTCATTCTCCTCGGCCGGGCCGCTGTCCGCGACTCTCGCCGGAGAACTCTCTACAGCTTTCTGTTTCTGCTGGTGCTCGTCGCGCTGCGCTGGCTTTTTTTAATCCTGAGCCAACTCGGCGTTTTCGAGTCCCTGCCCATCTTCTCTCCGGCCTTGCTCAGCTTCCGTTCGCTGTCCGGGCTTACTCGATCTCCGGCCGATCTGGCCCTCACCGCTTTCTGCCTTCTCCTGGCCGCGGCTTTCCTGGCCCGCCTGGGACGCGGCTTTATTCTCGACCCGGGCAAGCCACTGCCCTGGCCGGCGGCCGGATTGCTTTCCCTGGCCGCCTCAACTCTAGGACTCGGACTGCTTCTTCTGTTCCAGATGGCCCTTCAGGCCACAATCTTTAACTCCAACCTGAATCTGCTCCGCTTCTCCTTTTCAGCCTCATTTCTGCTCATCCACCTGAGCCTGCTGGCCCTGGCCCTGACTTTGGCCCTCGCTCTTTTTTGGCTTTTCCGCCTGTCTGCCCGCGTATCGCCGGGATGGCCGGTCCCGGCCTTCTGTCTGGCCCTGGCCGCTGCCATCCTAACCATTTTTCTCCGGCCCTTCGAAGCGGTCCTCCGCCTGGCGCTTCCCCTGCTGACCGCTTCTCTTCTCCTGTGGGCCGCTTTCCAGACCGGGCGCCTTCGGGCCGGCCGCGTCTTGTTTCTGGCGGCGGCCGTTATCTCTTTATTTATGGCGGTGGCGCTCAATATCCACATCGGCCAGCGGAACCGCAGCCTGGTTGAGAACACCCTAAAGGATACCATCCTTTCGCAGGAGGACTGGGCTTCTTTCTTCCTGCAAGAATCCATGGAGACGATCAACCAAAACCAGGACCTTCTGCTGACTGCTTTCAAAGGATCCCAGATTTCGGACACCGCCCAGCGGCTTTGGGGCAGAACCTTGGCCGCCCGCTTCAACTGGTACTCCAGCCTGGAGATTCTCAACAGCGGCGGAGAGACCGTTTCTCGCTTTGCCCTCAACGTCCCCCGGTCTTTTAAGCCGTCCGCCGACTTGGCCCCCAGCCAAGAGTGGACCGTTACCGCCCTGACCGTCACCTTCATCGGCCGGGAAAAAGAATTCCTGGTCGGCCACCGCGATTGGTATGAAGGACAGAAGCTCCTGGGGAGAGCCATCCTGTCCTTGTCCCTGGACTATGAACTGCTGCCTTTTCTGTACTCGGCCAATCCCTACTTCGAACTCCTCCGTGTCCATTCCCTCCCCTCCCTGGAGCAGCTCGAATTGGGCTTCGCTGTATTCGACGAGGAGGGCAAGATCCTCTTCAACCCGAACCATCTGGCCGCCGGCCTGCCCGTCCGCAGCCTGCCCCGGCTGCTGAGCGAACGGGACGGGCAGTGGGTCCGCTGGAAGGATAAGGGCCGGACGATTTCCGCGTTTTGCTTTCCCCATCGCGGGCGGCTGTTCGGCCTCTTCCTCCCCAGAAAGACATTGATCAACCTGGCCGCCGAATTCCTAAAGCTCTTTTTCCTCTACGGCCTGGCCCTGGGCCTGCCGGCCCTGCTGGGAGCGCTCCTCTTCACCCGGCCCCGAATACGAACCTTCCTGAAGTCCTTCTCCAACCGTGTCTACGCTTCATTCCTGGTCATCGCGCTCGTTCCCCTCCTGTTACTGACCATCTTCACCCGCAGCTATTTCACCCGGGTCTTCACCCGTCAGTTCACCCGGGCGGCCGAAGCGGATGCCGCTTTCACCCGCAACGTCCTCCAGGATTTCCTCTTTCTGCAGCAGGAGGAGAGGTCGGTGGTCATCCCCCCTCCCGAAGACCTAGTGCTATGGATCAGCGCCGCCATCGGCAATGATGTCAACCTCTACCAGGACGGCCGGCTAGTGTCCTCCAGCCGCCGCGAATTCTTCGACTCGGGGATCCTGCCCGAGCTCATGGACGGAGAACTCCACCATCGCTTCCAGACCGAGTCCGACCTCTTCCTGACCCAGCGGTTGAAGATGGGGCGCTATGCCTTCTACACCCTGACCATCCCCTTCACCGTGGGCTCATCCAAACTGTACATCTCCCTTCCCTTCCCCTTCGAACAGCAGGAGATCGCCGGCGCTGCCGCCGGTTTGATCGAATTCCTGCTCCTGGCCTCGGCCTTTTTCGTGGCAGCCGTTGCCTTCTTCGCCCGGGGGCTGGGCTCGGCCATCGTTACGCCCATCCGCAAGCTTTTATCCGGGACCCGGGAAGTGAGCCTGGGCAACTTGGAGATCTCGCTCCACCACAAGCCGGACGATGAAATGAAGACCTTATTCCTGGGGTTCAATGCCATGGTCCGCAGCCTCAAACAGCACCAGCAGGAATTGGCCGAAATGAGCCAGAAGGCGGCTTGGGCGGAGATGGCCCGCAAGGTGGCCCACGAAGTCAAAAACCCGCTGACGCCCATCCAGCTCTCGGCCGAACACCTCCTGCGCGTCTATGAGGACGGGAAGACCGATTTCGCCCAGGCGCTCCAACAGTCGGTTTCCTACATCACCGGCGAGGTGGAGAACCTCCGCAAGATCGCCCAAGAGTTCCTGGAGATGTCACGGGAGAGCGCCCTGCACCGGGAGCCGGACGATGTCCGGAAGGTCTTGGAAGAGACCCTGGCTCCCTACCGGAAGATTCTGACCGACCGTATCACCATCCGGGAATCCTTTGGTCCTGAGCCGCTCCGCTGCCTGGTTGACCGGTCCAAACTCAAAATGGCCCTGCGCAATTTTCTTATCAACGCCCTGGAAGCCATCTCCGGCCGAGGAGAAATCGCGGTCCGGGCCAAGGGCCGGGAAAATCAAGCGCTCATCGAAATCCAGGATACGGGCTCGGGAATGGTCCCCGACGTCCTCCAGCACATTTTCGAGCCTCATTTCTCGACCAAGCCGCTGGGGACCGGCCTGGGTTTGCCCATCGCCAAGAAAATCATCGAGGACCACGGCGGCTCGATCCGGGTGACGAGCGAACCCGGCCGGGGCACCCTAGTCACCATCCTGCTCCCCTTAATCGAAAAATAACAGCAGCATCTGTAAGCATCTCCGATCCCGGGATATATGGGGAGGGGTGGCACGGCGGAGGGGCTCCCCACCCGCGCGCAGTCCAACGAGCACGGATGGGGAGGAGCCGTGACAGGACCCCTCCTCTTCTTGAATGGAAGATAACAAGAAAGGAGATGCTTACTCTGCGGCTGGATTTTTACGCCGGGCTATGGAAGAATATCGCCCATGAAGAAGACGCTGGTGACCTATTTCAGCCGGACGGGCAATACCCGCCTCATCGCCGAGGCCATCCATCAAGCCCTGGAGGGGGCCAAGGAAATCCTGCCCCTCGACCAAGTTCAGAACCTGGATGATTATAAATTGATCTTCATCGGTTTTCCCGTCCAATCCCACAACGTGCCCTACAAAGTCGAGCTCTTTTTAAAAAAGATCCCCAAGGGGCAAAAGATCGCCCTCTTCTCCACTCACGGATCTCTGGCCGGCGGGCGCCTGTCAAGGGAAGCCCTGGAGCACGCCCTGGTGCTCGCCTCCCAGGCTAAGGTCATCGGCACTTTCTCTTGCCGGGGAAAGGTCTCGCTGGAAGCCCTGGAGGTTCTGAAGAAATCTCCCGAACATGAAGCCTGGGCCGACATGGCCGCCTCGGCCGGTTCCCATCCCGACGCATCGGACCTGGAGGATGCCCGGGCTTTCGCCCGCTGGGTGGCCACCCTCAGCGCCCACGCTCTATCAGCTTGAATTAATCCCTTTTCCTGACTTCCCTAAGCTCCACCAGAACGCCGCCGCAGGAACGGGGATGGATGAAAGCGATGAGGCTTCCTTCCGCCCCCACCCCCGGCCGCTCCTGGAGGAACTGCACGCCCTTGGACTTGAGCTCGTCCATGGCCGCTTGAAGATCCCCGACCTCCAGGCAGAGATGATGGATCCCGTCGCCCCTGTCCCGAAGGAAATTGGACACGGCTGCATCCTCACTGAGCGGTGAAACGAGCTCCACGGCCGCTCCCTTCTCCGGTTCAAGGCGGACAACCCTCACCCCCCGATCGGCCAGGGTTTCAATCGATGAAGCCTTGAGCCCAAAAAGACCCTGCCACAGGGACAGGACGGATTCCAGGTCCTTGACCGCCAGGGCGATGTGATCTGTTCCGATGATCTTCATGATTTCAGCCTAGCCAGGATGGAATCGGCTACGGTGTAGGGATCGCTCTCCTTGCGATAGATCTTCTCTACATAGCCCTCCAGTTCTTGGAGGGGGAGGCCGCCGCTGACCAGGTCGAAGAGCTTGGCCTGGAGAATGTCCAGAAGGAGCCAGTGGATGAGGCGCTTCTTGCGGGCCTCGCGCAGCCCGCCGTCGCTTTTCCGGCGGAAGTCCTCCACGGCCCCGGCCAGCTCCTCGGTCCCCCGGCCTTCGGTGGCCACCGTCCTGACCACGGCTGGGATATTCTTATCCTTATGGCCCATCTCCAGCATGGCCTTCAACTGTTTTTCCAGTTGATCCGCGCCGGGAGAATCCGCCTTGTTGAGGACAAAGATATCGGCGATCTCCATGATACCGGCCTTGAAGGCCTGAATGTCGTCGCCCTGGCCGGGCGTCAGCACGACCAGGACAACGTCGGCCAGCTTGACCACCTCGACCTCATCCTGGCCGACGCCTACCGTTTCGACCAGAACCACGTGCTTGCCGGCCGCTTCATATATGGCGATGGCCTCGCCGGTGGCCTTGGCCAGGCCGCCCAAGTGACCGCGGGTGGCCATGCTGCGGATGAAAACGCCCGGGTCGAGGCTGTGCCGCATCATGCGAATACGGTCGCCCAGGATGGCGCCGCCGGTAAAAGGGCTGGAGGGGTCGACGGCCACCACGCCCACCTGAAGAGACCGGCGACGATAATGCTCGATGAGCTGGTCGGCCAGAGTGCTCTTTCCCGAGCCGGGCGCGCCGGTGACGCCCAGGATGAGCGATTTGCCCCCGGCCAGAAAAATTTTCCGCATCAAGCCCGGGGCTCGGGTGTCCCTGTTCTCCACCAGGGTGATGGCCCGGGCCACGGCCCGGGACTTTCCGGAGGCGATGTCTTCAAACAGGGAGGTCAATACTCTTCCAGTACTTTCTGGGCAATGATCCAGCGCTGGATCTCGGAAGTGCCTTCGCCGATAGTGGCCAGCTTGGAATCGCGGTAGAACTTTTCCGCCGGATAATCTTTGGTAAAGCCGTAGCCGCCCAGGATCTGGACAGCCGTGCTGGAAGCCTTCACCGCCAGCTCGCTGGCGAAAAGCTTGGCCATGGCCGATTCCTTGGGGATCTTCTTACCCCGGTCTTCCAGAAAGGCGGCCCGGAAGGTCAGCAGCCGGGCAGCCTCCAGCTCGGTGAAGCCGTCGGCCAACATCCACTGTATGGCCTGGAACTGGGAGATGGGCTGATTGAACTGGACCCGTTCCTTGGAGTATTTAAGGGCCGTGTCCAAAGCGCCGGCGGCGATACCCAGGGCAAAGGCGGCGATGCTCACCCGGCCGCCATCCAGGATGGCCATGGCCGCCCGGTAGCCGCTGCCGGGCTCGCCCAGCATGTTTTCCGCGGGAACCTGGACGTCCTCGAAAATGAGTTCAGCCGTGTCGGCAGCGCGGATGCCCAGCTTGTCCTCTTTCTTGCCCGGCCGGAAGCCCGGCATCCCTTTCTCCAGGATGAAGGCCGAGATGCCGTGGCGGCCCTTGGACGGGTCGGTGAGGGCCATGGCCACCGTGATCTCAGCCAAAGAGCCGTTGGTGATGAACAGCTTTGTGCCGTTGAGCACCCAGTGGTCGCCCTTCTTTTCCGCCCGGCTGCGCATGGCCGCCGCATCCGAGCCGGCGCCGGCTTCGGTCAGTCCCCAGGCGCCCAGTGTCTGCCCGGACATAAGCCGCTTGAGGTATTTCTGCTTCTGGGCCGGGGTGCCGAAAAGATAGATATGATTGCAGCACAGCGAGTTGTGGGCGGCCACCACCAGTCCCACCGAGGGGTCCACCTTGGACAGCTCCTCCAGAATAAGGACGTAGTCCACATAGGAATAGCCCGAGCCGCCGAATTCGGCCGGAAAAGTGATACCCAGCAGGCCCATCGCGCCCAGCTTGCGGGTGAGGCCTTCCGGCCAATCACCCTTTTCGTCATGCTCCTTGATCAGGGGCCGGACCTCTTTCTCGGCGAAAGCGCGGATCGATTGTTGCAGCATCTTCTGGTCTTCAGTCAGTAGGAAGTCCATTATCCCTCCTTGTGCGATTTTTTTTGAAAGTCCATATCCGATCTTCCCGGTCTTTTTATCTTACCGGCTCCCTGCCGCAGAATCAAGCAGGCAGGCGGCTCTATGACGAATTGTGTGGCTACCGCCTATTGTTGCGGATGGCCTGGAGGAAGGCCATCCACTGCCTACCACGCACTTTTCGTCTTGGAGCCGCACAGAGCCAATTTGACAGGCAAGGCGTAGAAGGCTACATTGAAAGAATGATGGCCGGCCTGTTCCGCCTCATCTGGTACGCCTTCCTGGCCTATATCATCTATGCCGTGATCCGCTTCTTCAGCCGATCCTCCGGCCGGAAGAGCAGCCCCCGGCAGACGCCCCGGACAAGCCGGGCGGCGGGGATGATGGTCAAGGACGAGGTGTGCCATATCTACCTGCCCCGGGAGGACGCCCTCCGCGAGATCCAGGGCGGCCAGGAATATTTCTTCTGCTCCCAGGAATGCCGGAAAAAATTCCTAGAAAGCCGGAAGGAAAGCCCGCGGCCGGCTTCACCAGCCTCGTAAAACGACAAAACCTCTGAACTCGCCCTGATAAGGGCCCCATTCTACTTCTATGTCTTCCACCCGGGCCTGGGGAGGCCCCTGGCGCAGCTTGGAAATAAGAGCTTGGAGGTCAGCCTCCGGGCCTTCGGCCAAGGCCTCCACCCGTCCGTCCCCCAAGTTCCTCACCCAGCCTGTCAACCCCAGCGAGGACGCCCAGCGCTGAGTGTGGTCGCGGAAAAAAACGCCCTGCACCAGGCCGGAGACAAAGAGGTGGGCTCTTTTCTTTTCGCTCATTTAGTTTATTTTAGCACATGGCCGGAGAGGCCGTCATTCCCGCCTTATTTATAAGCGATTCTTTTTCCGGGGCGCCTAAAAATCGTGAAGGGGTGGCGCGGCGGAGGGGCTCCCCGCCTGCGCGCAGTCTTGCGAGCACAGCCGGGGAGGAGCCGCGACAGGACCCCACAGTGAACTGACCTAGCAACGGGAAAAGAATTGCTTCCTCTTTATTTGACAAGCCAGGCCGGCTCTGCTATCTAGACCAGAGGCAAGGCGGCTGACCGGATTGATGATTAAAACCCTTATCTCCGTGGCCGGGTTCGACCCTTCGGCGGGCGCCGGAGTGCTGCTCGACCTGCGGGTCTTCGCTCATCACGACTTCCACGGGGCCGCGGTGCTGACCGCCGTTACGGCGCAGAACACTCGGGCCGTGCGGGACGTGCAGGCCCTGCCGTCCTCCCTCGTTCTGAAGCAGTTTGAAGTCCTGGCCGCCGACCTCCACATCGCCGGGATCAAGGTCGGCATGCTGGGCGGCGGCAGCGGCATCCGGGCCCTGCGCCTGATCCTGGAACGGACCCGGAACATCCCCCGGGTCATCGACCCGGTCTTCCGCTCCAGCTCGGGTTTCTGGCTGCTGGATAAAAAATCTATTCCGGATTATCTGGCTACCGTAAAGGGAAAAGCTTCCCTCCTCACCCCCAACATCCCCGAGGCAGAATTGATCCTGGGCTCGAAAATCCGCGACGTGGTAGAGATGAAATCAGCCGCCTGCCGCATCACCGAGCTCACCGGGATCCCCTGCTTGTTGAAGGGAGGTCACCGGCGGGACGAAGCATATAAGATCAGAGACGTTTTTACCGATGGCCGGCGCTGCGTCCTCTACAGCCATAAAAAAATCCGGAAAGATGTCCACGGCACAGGATGTTTTCTGTCTTCAACGGCCTTGGCTTATCTGGCCGAAGGATACCCGCTCGAGCAGGCCTGCCGCCGGGCCGTGGAGGAGACGGTCCGGGCCGTAGCCCGCAGCCGGACCGTGGGACGGGGCCGGCCGATTATTGCTATTTCTTCGGTACGGCCAACGGCGCGGCGATGACTTCGTCGGCCCGTTGGATGATTTCTGGGGAGAAACGAACTCCCTGCCGGGCGGCCGCGCCCTCGTTCAGGCTCAGCTTGATTTCGCTCATATTCTGAATAGGGATCCGGCCGGGGCTCACGCCTTCCCTGACCCGGATGGCGATCTCGCCCGTTTTGTAGCCCATCTTGGAGAAGTCCCAGCCCAGGGCGGCGCAGGCGCCCGACCGAGTCGAGCTGAGGAACCCGCCGAACAGGGGGATGCCGTTCTCCTCGGCGATGCGGCCCAGGACCTCGAAGGAAGCGTTGATGGTGTTGTCCGAAATCTGGGCTATGGCTTCGATCCTTTTGCTCAGCAGGAACTGGGCCGCCATCGGGATTTCGTTGGGGTTGCCTATGGGAATGGCCACAATCTCAAAACCGAAGGCTCCGGAGTTCTGGCGGAGTAATTCCAGGTAATATTCCGAGTTTAGTTCGGCGGGCGTATAGAGAGTCCCCAGCCGCCGGGCCCGGGGCAGAGCCTCGCGTATGAAGGACAGTGTCTCTTTCACCGGCGCCGTGGAGGCGACGCCCGTGACATGTCCGAGATGTTCCTCGGCCGAGCGGCCGGCGCCGACCAGGTAGGGGTTGGCCACCGAAGAGAAGACGATGGGAGTTTGCGGCGCGGCCATGAGGGCAGCCTGCAGGCAGGGAGTGGACAGGGCCACGATGAGGTCCGCCTTTTCCTGGACGAAATCCCGGGCAATTCGATGGACCCGGGTGATATCGCCATCGGCGTTTCTCATCTTAAGCCGGATATTCACCCCATCCCGCAAGCCGTGGTCTTCCAGCGCCTGCAGAAAGCCCTGGCGGACTTCCTGCAGAGTGGGCGCGTTGTTGACTTGGAAAAGTCCGATAGTATAGACCGTATCCTTCTTCTCCGGACAGCCTGGAAAAAGCACAAGAGCAGGAAGAAGGACAACCAGAATTTTTTTCAAGGACGTCTCCGCCTGCCCTTATTGTATTGAAAATGGGGACACAATACCAATTACCCTTTTTCACCATTTCCTCCGCTGACCACCAGGACCGTCTTCCTGCCCCGGAATAGCCGGCCGTGCTGCAGGATCGCCGCCAGGGCCAAGGCGCCGGCCCCTTCCACCGGGCGGCCATGGGCCTGACGCAGCTCCCGCAGGGCACGCTTGAGAACCGGCTCGCTGACGGTCAAGACTCGGTCCAGGTACATCCGGCAGAGCGGAAAGGTCACTGAACCCTTCTCGATCCCGCCGGCCACCGCCTCGGCCACGGTCACCTTTTCTTCGATTCCCACTAAGCGCCCGGCTTCCAGAGAAGCGGCCATGAAAGCCGAGACCTCCGGCTCAACCCCGATGACCCTGGCCGCCAGGCCAAGGGATTTAAGGTAGCCGGCCATACCGGCGGCCAGCCCCCCGCCCCCCACCGGCACCAGAACATCCTCCGCCTCGGCCAGTTGTTCAGAGATCTCCTTGCCGACCGTGCCCTGGCCGAAAATGACCTCCAGATCATTGTAGGGAGAGACGTAAAACCGCCCGGAAGCCAGCCCCGCTCGACGGGCCGTCATCTCGACCTTGTCACAGGGTGCCTCCACCAGGCGGAGGTTCACTCCGGCCGACCGAAGTTTCTGCAGCTTGGACCCGGAAACCGAGGCCGGCACAAAAACTTCAAGCTCAAGGCCTTCCCTCCGGCAGGCCTGAGCCATGGCCAGCCCGTGATTGCCGGTCGAAGCGGTGACCACTCCCCTGGCTTTTTCCACCGGGGTCAAGGTCCGCAACCTGTTCAGCGCCCCCCGGATTTTGAAAGAGCCGGTAAGCTGATCACTCTCCCATTTCAAATAGACCAGCGCGCCGGTCAGCCGGCTGAAGTGTTCCGAGCGTTCCAAGGCCGTCCGCCTGATGTCCCCTCGGATGCGCCGGTAGGCATCGTCCACCTTGGCCTTGAAATCTGCTTGGGGAACAGGCATGGGGGCTTCAGCGTCGGCAAACGTTAATCCGAGAATCCGGCAACCGGGTTTCAAGAAGAATCAGGCAGGTTGTGGCTGATAATCGATAAGATGTAGCCGTCGTAGCCGATGACAAACTCGAACCTCCACTGCGTCAGGCGGCTGAGTTCTTTCCTCATCTCGGCATCCTGGGGCTGGGAAGCGGCGACCACCAGCACATGATCTCCCTTTTTTTCGACCGCAACGACCTCGAATTTTTTCACCACCTCCGGCGGCAGACAAGAAAAGATCTCCGGGGGAATCGAAGCGGCGGAAAGATCGACCCAGCCGCAGCCCAATTGGGAGGCCAGGGCCAGACAGATGTCATTGGGCGTCAGGTATTTGAGGTCGACCAGGATCTGGCCCAGTCGTTTGTTCCGATATTCCTTCTGGATGCGGAGCGCATTCTCCAGCTGTTCCCGGGTGATGTATCCCGCCTCGATCAGGATTTCTCCCAGCTTGATGTTTCTGTCCTTCTGCTTTTTAAGGGATTCGTCGAGCTGGGTCTGGTTGATCATAGTTCTTTCCACCATGATCGCGCCGATCTTCTTGGTCCTCAGCTCCTCCTGCCGGTGGAGCGCTGTCTGGAGCTGATCGTGCGTAATTTTCGCTTGATCCAGGAGGTAGTGGCCCAGAAGCCTTTTCTGATCGACATTCTTGACAAAGCGGGCATTGATGTAGATCCGCTCGCTCCGGTCTCCCGGATTCATGGGGATGACAAAGAAGCCCTTGTCTTGGCGGCTGTATTTGACGGCCGTGCCGGTGACCACCTCTCCGTCCTGGAATTCCACCACCAGCTTGAAGGCCAGCGTGCTGGCGAAGGTGGATTGGTCGATGGTCTCCCGGTGGAGGTGCGAGCCGGCGCCGGCCCCCGGCTTGAGGAAGAGGATTTTCTTCACCTCATCCAGCCGGATGGTTCGACTCAAGATCCAGCCTTCTTCGGTCTGGACTTCCAGGGGGAAAGTCGGTTTCTGAGCGTTAAAAAAAACCGCCCTGCCCACGACTTCCGGCCCCTCGGCGAACTGGACGGCCACCCGGCTCATGTTTCTCCTCTTTGTATTAAAAATAACTCAAGATGCGCTCCAGGTCAACTCGATTTTAGTGCGGGATAGCATCTCCAAACTTGTGATACGTGGGGAGGGGTGGCACGGCGGAATTTGAGATGTCTTTGAAGGGGCTGGTTGGAATTGCCATCGGGATACTCTACAATATCCAAAGGATGACACATTATTATGTCGGGCCGGCCGGCTGGAGCTATGACGATTGGGAGGGCATCGTTTATCCTCCG
Source organism: Candidatus Aminicenantales bacterium (assembly GCA_049697055.1). Taxonomy (GTDB): domain Bacteria; phylum Acidobacteriota; class Aminicenantia; order Aminicenantales; family JAFGAV01; genus JAFGAV01. The sequence goes on along the minus strand of JBAVVA010000036.1, from coordinate 122 downwards.
GACAAGCCGCGCGGTTTCCACCCCCTTCCCTATCTAGCTCATTTCATTGATATTATCGAAGTCAACAGCACCTTCTATCGGCAGCCGGCTGCAGCCCTGGCCCTGTCCTGGATCAGGAGGCT
>JBAVVA010000035.1:0-2068 GCA_049697055.1 Candidatus Aminicenantales bacterium | reverse complement strand
ATCGTTTTTCTGGGCTTGGAGAAAGACCTGGTCCGTGAAACGGGCCTTAAGGACTACGAAATTTTTTATGAAAAGGGCTATGACGTCGAAGCCAGCTACCAGGCGGCCCTGGAGGGCAAAGTGGAAGGCGGGTTTGGCCTGACCCTCTACGACAATATCTATCCCGGCTATTCGCCCGCCGGCAAAAATACTCTGACCCTCATAACCCTCCAGGGATACGAACCCTGGCAGCGGTTTGAAACCGACTATCACCGAGGCCGGAAAGAAGCCTATCGGGCGGAAAAAAATCGTATGGCCGATATCCTGATCGACCAGGCCGAGAAGGCGCTGCTCCCCGGCCTCCGCCGGGCCATCAAGGTCAAGGAGGTCGGGACCCCCCTCACCAATGTCCGCTATACCCTCAATTACCGCGGCGCCATTTACGGCTGGGACCAGACCCTGGACAATTCCGAGCCCCGGCGGCTGCCCCATAACACTCCGATAAAGAACCTCTGGCTGGCGGGCGCCTGGACCAGGCCGGGGGGAGGGTATGGCGCCGTCCTGGGCAGCGGCCTGCAGTGTTTCGCCGAGATCATGAAGGGTTGGTGAACGGGCCGCCTTTCGTAAAAATGTATTGCAAATTGGAGAAAAATACTTTATATATGAAATTAAAAGGGAGATTAAATGCGCCCTTCCCAAGAGATATGTCCCATTAAAGGAGGGAGGTCATGACGGATTTTTTTGAGGACGAGAAGAAACCCGCAGACCAGCCGTTTGGCGTACCCGAGCCAGCCCAACCCTTCGGGGAGCCCAAACCGCTCTGGCCGCCGGCCGCTCCGGTTGAGACGCCCAAACCGGCTCCCACTCCAACGCCGAAGCCGAAGCCCAAACCGAAGCCAAAGCCAAAACCCAAACCGAAACCAAAACCGAGGCCAAAGCCGAAAAGGAAGCCAAAACCCAGGCCCAAGAAAAAGGCCAAAAAGCCTGTCAGAAAAGCAAAAAAGGCGGCAAGAAAAGCAAAAAAGGCGGTTAGAAAAGCTAGAAAGGCCAGAAGGCCCAGGAGAGCCAAGAGAGGCTCCCGGCGGCGCTAAAAGCCGGCTCCTTTCGGCGGCGCTCCCGCCTCAGGCGCACTTGTTCCACCCGCAGTTCGGGCAGGTGGGGCATTTTTCATCGGGAAGAATAGCGCCGCAGACCTTGCAGATCATTTTGTAGAAATCTTTCTCGTTTTTTGTATTTTCGCCCAGATAGCGTTCGAGCACCTTGGCAATGGCATCGGGGATGGACTGAACCAGCCCTCCCTCAGTGAAAATCGGCTCCGACCCGCCGATGCCTTTGAGCTGGGCGATCACTTCTTTGGGGTCCACGCCGCTCCGCAGCGCCAGCGAGATCATTCGGCCCAGAGCCTCGGCGTCGGCCATGGTCGAATAGCCGCTCTTGCCGATGCTGGCGAAGACCTCGAAGGGCTTGTTGTCGAAATAAGTGAGGGTTATGTAGAGGTTGCCGAATCCCGTTTTGATCTTGTCCGTGACCGAGGGCAGCGAGCTGGGCCTGTCCTGGGGAAGGCGCTGGGCCTGGGCCGGCGCCTTGTAGAGGACCTGTTCCGACCGGGAGCCGTCCCGGTAAATAGTGATGCCCTTGGTTCCCAGCTCGTAGGCCAGGAGGTAGGCTTTCTCCACATCCTGGACCGTAGCGCTGTGGGGAAAGTTGATCGTCTTGGAGACCGAATTGTCCACATGCTTCTGGAAAGCGGCCTGCATTTTGACATGGGCTTCCGGGGCGATCTGGTGAGCCGTGAGGAAGTAGTCGGGCAGCGGCGCGTTGGGATGGCTCTCCTTCCATACCTGGTACAAGGGATGAATGTCCTTGAACTCCCCGCCGATGATCTTGGAGGTCATCTCGAAGGCGAAGATCGGTTCGATGCTCGATGAGCAGCCGGCGATGCGGGAGATGGTGCCGGTAGGGGCCACGGTGAAGACCGTGGCGTTGCGCATCTTCTGGCCCTTGTAGATCGAAAGGCCGATGTTGGGGAAATCTCCCCTCAGCTCGGCCAGCCGGCGGGATTCCTCGACCGCCCTGCGGCGCAGAAATT
>JBAVVA010000034.1:0-4022 GCA_049697055.1 Candidatus Aminicenantales bacterium | reverse complement strand
GGTATGCCCCCTTGGTCGCAGGACGAAGTCCGAGAAGGGGAGGCAGGGAGCGGAGCTCCCGTTGGAAGGGGTAAGGCGAAGCGCTTCCCCCTCCAAGGAGCGGGTGTGGGAGCCCCTCCGCCGTGCCACCCCTCCCCACGATTTGCTGCTAAGAAGACGCTGCAGTGAGTCATCGATTCATCCGCGGCCTTGTCGTCGGCCTGATTGCCTTTGCCGCGGCGCTGGCCGTCTCGCGCACCCGGCTGCTCCAGCCTCTGGAATGGAAAAGCTGGGATGCCAGGCTGCGCCTCCTGGCCCGGCCGGAGCGGGCCGACCGCGACATTGTTCTTTTTCTCATCGACCAGTACAGCCTCGACTTCTACGAGGAGCAAAACGTCTCCTGGCCTTGGCCGCGACAGATGTATTCGGCCGTCATTCGCTACTTCCGGGCCGGCCGGGCCAAGGCGGTCTTCTTAGACCTCATCCTGTCCGAGCCTTCGGCCTACGGAGAGGAGGACGACCGCGACCTGGCCCGGGCCATGTCCGAAGCGGGCAACGTCTTCCTGCCGATTTTTTTAAGCAAGGACAAGGAGCCGGAGACAGGGCTGCGCCGGGCGAGGGCCGCCCAGGCCTACACTCTCCTCCACCGGTTCAAGGAGATGAGGCCGTTCCCGGCCCAAGCCGCGGACCCGGCAGCTTCAGCCTCGCTCTGTCTGGATGTGCTTTTTGAGTCGGCCCGTGAAGTGGGCAATGTACGCTTCGACCCGGACAGCGACGGCGTCTTTCGCCGGCTTCCGCTGCTCTTCCGCTACCGCGACCTCATCGTGCCCGGGCTGCCTCTGGCCGTGGCCGAATTCGCAGCCAGCCAGCCGCTCGACCTCCGCCGGGTGCCCCTTGACCGCACCGGCCGGCTGGTCATCAACTACCACGGGCCCACCGGGACATACCGGGCTTATCCTCTGGCCGCCGTCATCAATTCCTGGGCCATGATGGAGGAGGGTCGGAAGCCCCAGATCGATCCGGCCGAGTTCCGGAACAAGATCGTGTTGGTGGGCTGCAGCGCTCCGGGCCTGTACGACCTGCGGCCCACGCCGCTCAGCGCCGTCAGCCCCGGAACCGAAATCCAGGCCACGGTCATCGACAACCTCCTGCACCGCGATTTCATCCGGGTGACGCCTCCCATCTTGTCCATACTGCTGATTCTCCTGTTCTCGCTGCTGACCGGAGCCGCGGTGTCCTTGCTCAGAAAAACCGGACACATTGTTATTTTTCTGGTGTTGGGACTCAGCCTGCCCGGCCTGGCCAGCCTGGTCGCTTATTGGCAGGGCCTCTGGCTCGAGTTCGTCGCCCCGGAGCTGGCCGTGCTGGTGAGCTTCATCGGAGCCGCTCTGCTCAACTACCGGACCGAAGGCCGGCAGCGCCGGTTCATCAAGAACGTCTTCCGCTACTATCTCAGCCCCCACGTCATAGACGGCATCCTGGCAAACCCTTCGCTCCTGCGGCTGGGCGGAGAGAAGCGGACCATCTCCTCCTTTTTCTCCGATGTCCAGGGGTTCACTTCCATCTCGGAGAACCTCACGCCCGAGGAGCTGGTCGCCCTTCTCAACGCTTACCTGTCGGAGATGACCGACATCATCCTGGACACGGGCGGCACCCTGGATAAATACGAAGGCGACGCCATCATCGCCTTCTGGAACGCGCCCCTGGAACAGCCCGACCACGCCCAGCGGGCCTGCCGGGCGGCGCTCCGCTGTCAGGCGCGGCTGGGGGAGCTGCGAGCCGTGTTCAAGGCGAAATACGGCCGGGAGGTCCGCATGCGCATCGGCCTCAACTCGGGCGAGGCGGTGGTGGGCAACATGGGCTCGAAAAATCGCTTTGACTATACGGCCATGGGCGATACGATCAACCTGGCGGCGCGGCTGGAAGGTGCCTGTAAGCAATACGGGATCGGCCTCCTGGCCGGCGAGGAGACTGTTTCCCGGGCGGGGGAGGCGGTCGTCTGCCGCGAGGTTGACGTCATCCGCGTAGTGGGCAAGAAGAAGTCGGTCAAGGTTTTTGAGCTCATCGGCGAGGCGGGCCAGGTCAGCCCGGAGCCATTGAGCCTGTTGCGCGATTTCGGCGCGGCCTTGGACTCTTACCGCCGCCGGGAATGGCAAAAGGCCTTGAAAGGATTTCTGGCCCTAAAGGACGACCCTGTGGCCGCCGTCTATACCGGACGCTGCCGGGAGCTGCTCATATCGCCGCCGCCGGGAGACTGGGACGGCGTGTTCGAGCTGAAGTCAAAATGAGCGCTGATCGCTTCAGCGCCGCTGAGGTTTGGAGGCAAAGGAAGGGGGCAGATCATGGAACTTGATTTCTGGGGGACGCGCGGGACCTGCCCCGTGTCGGGCAAAGATAAGGTCAAGTACGGCGGTCACACAGCCTGCGCCTCGCTCACGGCTCCGAGCGGTGAGGTCATCATCATCGACGCCGGAACCGGGCTCCGCGACTTGGGCCGGAAGCTGGCCGCCGAACACACGGAGACGTGCCCTCATCTCCACCTGCTGCTGACCCATTTCCATCTGGACCACGTCATGGGCCTGCCTTTCTTTTCTCCGCTCTATTCGGAACGGGCCACGGTCACCTTTTATTCGGAAGCCGTGCCCGAGGAGGCCGAGCGCCTACTCGCCGCACTCATGGCCGGCAGGCTTTTCCCGGTTGACCTGGCTGAGCTGCGCTCCTCCAGGCATTTCAAAAAACTTCCGTCCGGCGGCTTGGAAATCGGGGGCGTTCATATCAGCCATCACGCCCTGAACCATCCCCAAGGCTCCCTGGCCTTTCGCTTGGATTCGGGCGGCAGGTCCGTCGTCTTCTCCACCGATACAGAGCATCCGCTCAAAGGAGTTGACGGGGGGCTGGCCGATTTCAGCCGGAAAGCCGATTCTTTCATCTATGACGCGACCTTCACCCCAGAGGAATACGAGGCACATCGGCACGGCTGGGGCCACAGCACCTGGGAGGCTGGGACAAGGCTGGCCGAGGCGGCCGCTGTCGGCCGTCTCTATCTCTCCCACCTCAACCCTGACTTCAGCGACCGTCAGGTGGATGAGATCGTTCGGCAGGCTAGGCGGCATTTCCCCCGAACCTTGGCTCTTCGGCAGGGAATGCGCTTGAAGATCTAGGCGGGGTAGCTGCGTCGGACGACCTGCTTATGTGGCTGTATCAGTCGCAACATTCAGTTCTTCTTATGAATAGCGTCCAATTTGGCAACGTGTCGTTGAACTGCAAAAGCAACGGCCTTGCCGAGCCCGCGCTCACTCTGCTATATTGTCTGAGCCTGCTGAGCACGGGTCAGAGAAGATCATCCCCGGGTAGCCCTGTAGCTCAGTTGGATAGAGCAAGGGATTCCTAATCCCTGTGTCGCCGGTTCGAGTCCGGCCAGGGCTACCAGTCCTAATTTACGGAAATATAACACTTTTCAGAGATTCCCGACTTTTTCTTCAGACGGTCCTCATTGTCCGTGTCACACCTGTGTAACAGATTTTCCACATTCTCAGGGGGGGGTTGCCTGTAGTTCCTGCCCTAGCAGTTCAACCGCCGCGCTTGATCGACTCTCATCCCGCCGTACTCTTTCCTCCAGCGGTAATAAGTCTGCTCCGAAATCCCGAGTTTCCGGATGGCCTCTTTGATGTTGGTGCCCTGACCGAGCGGCACCTCGGCCTCACGAAGCTTGCCGATGATCTGTTCCGGAGTGAACCGTATCCTGCCCATTAAGGCTCCTTTCTCCCAGGTTTTTCTCATTATACCTGGAGCGATTTATAGGGGGCAGGTCACGAAGAGGACTGCAGGCCTTCCGAAACGAGAGTAAGACGGGTTAACCCCGGTAATTTGGCCTCACTTCATAGACAAGAAAGAGACCGTTAGGATTATTCTCATTGTCCCCGCTGTGGAATAGAAGAACGCTAAACACTATTTCTTTATCTGCTACGCAGAATTAAAGGATATACAAATTGCTTTCTTCCATTTTAAGTGTTATATTATTAATAGAATTTTCTATGAAAACA
>JBAVVA010000033.1:0-14428 GCA_049697055.1 Candidatus Aminicenantales bacterium | reverse complement strand
TACTAGTGTAGTGCGTCACAAATAGCTTGACAAATAATAGAAAGGGGGATAAAATGAGAGGCAATGAGCAGAACAGCCCAAGCCATCGTCTTGTCCCCCCAAGAACAGGCGACGCTGGGGACCTGGGCTCAAGCCCGAAGCCTTCCCCTGCGCCTGGTTCAAAGAGCCCAAATCATCCGGTTGGCCGCCCAAGGAGTGCGGAATCAAGAGATCGCCAAGAGGTTGCAGATCTCGCGTCCGACGGTCCAGCTTTGGAGGGAACGTTTTCTGGCCCTGCGCGTAGCGGGCTTGGAAAAAGACGCTCCTCGGCCGGGCCGTCTTCCCCGCATCTCGTCGCGGAAGATCAAGGCTGTGATTGAAGCGACCATGCAGACAACGCCGCCGGGAGCGACGCACTGGAGCACGCGGACCATGGCTGCCGCCCAACACCTCAGCGAAGCGACCGTCCGCCGAATCTGGAAACAACACAACCTGAAGCCCCACCTGGTCAGCACCTTCAAGCTCAGCCGCGACAAGCACTTCGTCGAAAAGTTGTGCGACGTGGTGGGACTGTACCTGAATCCCCCGGACAAGTCCCTGGTTCTGTGTCTGGACGAGAAAAGCCAAATCCAGGCTCTGGACAGGACCCAACCGGGACTGCCTCTGAAGAAAGGCCGGTGCGGAACCATGACCCATGATTACGTCCGTCATGGCACGACGACGCTTTTTGCTGCGCTCAGCCTGCTCGACGGTCGGGTCATTGGAGATGGCCTGCCTCGCCATCGGCATCAGGAGTTTATCCGGTTTCTCAAGAAGATCGACGTCGAAACTCAGTCCGGCCTCGATCTCCATCTCATCGTGGACAACTATGGGACCCATAAACATCCTAAGGTGAGATCCTGGTTGAAGCGGCATCTCCGGTTCCATCTGCATTTTATTCCGACGTCGAGTTCATGGTTGAATCTGATCGAGCGCTGGTTCCGGAATCTCACCGAGAAGCGCCTCCGCCGCGGTTCGTTTGGGAGTGTTCCGGAGTTGATCACCGCCATCCAAGAGTACCTGGCTAATCACAACCAAAATCCTCGCGTCTTTGTCTGGAGTGCATCCGTCGATCAAATCCTATCCAAAATCGCTATTTGTAAAGAAGCGTATGACGCACTACATTAGAGGTGAAGAGGAAGCGAAATGATTTCTAGAAAAAACGTCCTTCGGATGATCGCCCGCGGGCTTTCCTTGTTCTTGCTACTGCTCGTTGTGTTTCTTCTGAATGGACCCAGCTTCGGCCGCCCCGGGTCCCGGATCGTGCCTCTGTTCATTGACACCGGCGCCGAATATCCGGGCTATGACCGGCTGGCGCCGCAGGCCGTGCGCTATCGCTTCGTGGAGATCAACCCCCGCGTCTTCCAAAACGGGGGGCTGGGGATGGGCGACCGCGTGCTCTTTGCTTCTTTTGGTCCGCAAGTTCTGGCCGCCGTGATCGATAAAATCCAGAGCGATGTCAACGGCGTCCTCTCCTTCCGGGGCAGGATGGAGGGGACGGAGGGAGGATGGCTTCTGCTGTCCGCCGCCGATGGCTGTGTCTTGGGTACTTTGATTGTCCCTGAATGGGGGCTGGAATATGCGGTGAATTCGATTCCCGGCCTAGGGGCGCATATTGTGCAGGATATGGATCTTGAGGCGGCCAGGGAATTGGATGACGGGCCGCCTCTTGTTCCTCCGGCTGCGGGCTTGAGCCAGGCCGATCGAGCGGCTGGAGAAAGCACCTGGGACGCGGCCGCCGATACCACGGTGGACCTGTTGATCGTCTATACGCCGGCGGCCAGGGACTGGGCTGCGAGCTTTGGCGGTATCAACCTGGTTATTTCCCAGGCGGTGCAGATGTCCCAGTTAGCCTTTGACAACAGCGACACCGGCATCCAGCTCCGGCTGGTCAATTCCGTCCAGGTCAGTTACCAGGAATCGGGCTCCTCCTATACGGACCTGGACCGTTTGACCAGAACCAATGACGGCTTTGTGGATGAAGTCCATACCTGGCGGAACCAAGTCGGCGCCGATATGGTGAACCTGTTTGAGGACATCGATGATGTGGGCGGGCTGGGCTATCTGCTGATGTTGCCCTCCGGACAGCCGGATTATGCTTTCTCCCTGATCCGGGTCAGGCAGGCCACCTACGGCTACACACTAGTCCATGAGCTGGGACATAATTTCGGCTGCCATCATCGCAAGGATCAGCCGGATCAGCCTGGCCCCGGGATCTATTCCTATTCCGCCGGCTGGCGCTGGATCGGGAACAACAGCGCTCGCTACTGTTCGGTGATGTCCTACCAGGACGCTTGGAGCGGCATCATTCCCACCCGCGTCGGCTATTTCTCCAGCCCCCACATCCAGTACCAGGAGGCGGCCACCGGCGATGCCGCCAACGGCGATAATGCCCGCACCTTGAGGGAGCTTAAGAACGTCGTCGCCGGCTATCGGTCCGGCGCGCAAAGCGATTACTGGCTGACCATCAACGCCACAACCGGCGGGACTACTGTCCCCAGCCCGGGCAGTTATCCATACAAGTCGGGGACGGTGGTCACTGTCCAGGCCGTTCCCTATACCCATTACCTGTTCAACAATTGGAGCGGGCACGCCTCGGGAAGCGCCAACCCCGTATCTGTGACCGTAGACAGCAATAAATCCGTTACAGCCAATTTTTTGAGGATCATCTATCCCCCTTCCAACGCCTCCGGACGAGAGGTCCTCAACCGGTCCCTCAGCCAGGCGGAGTATATCCATATCCTGACTTGGGAGGCCAACCCCGACAACGAAAATATCCAGGGATATAGAATCTATCGCCTGGACGGGGGACAGAAGACCCTGCTGACCAATGTCCAGGCCGACGTGTTCGAATATCAGAATCGTCGAGTTGATAAGGACAAGGAATACACCTACTGGATCACAGCGGTCGATACTTCCTGGAGGGAGGGCGACCCGGCCGTGGTTGTGATCCAATAGGGGCTTCGGCTGTAGCCCATCAATCTTAGTTTCTGAATAAAAGTCATTTTTCCTTTTTGCATATTATTGTATTGAGAAATATTTTTAGGATTAAATGTCTTTATTTACGACGCCTAGCATTTTATATTATACTGAAAATAATCGGCGAGATAATTAATGAAACTAGTTCGTGAACTGGGTGCTGAATATCAATTGGGTTTAAAGGAATCACTAATATTTCAAGGTGATGCTAGCCAGATCCTGAATAAGCTTCCTGAAAACTTCTTTCGTTGCGTTGTAACCTCTCCTCCATATTGGGGATTGCGCGATTATGGAATTATAGGCCAAATTGGCGCAGAGAACGATCCAGACGAATACATCCAACGACTTGTAATAGTATTCAATCAGGTTAAACGAGTTCTTAAGAACGATGGAACATTATGGCTTAACATAGGAGATTCCTATACAAGCGGAAATCGTAGCTATCGAGCGCCAGATAAAAAAAACCCAATTCGCGCAATGGCCTTCCGTGCAAAGACTCCGCAGGGATTGAAGCCCAAAGATCTTGTGGGAATCCCGTGGCGATTAGCATTCGCTTTACAGCGAGCAGGATGGTACCTTCGGAGTGATATAATATGGGATAAACCGAATTGTATGCCAGAAAGCGTAAAAGATCGTCCAACCCGATCCCATGAATATATTTTCTTATTAACAAAAAACCTTCATTATTATTATAATATCAAGAATATAATTGATAAGAACGGTAGAAATCGCCGCACTGTTTGGGCCATTCCTACCGAGGCTTTTTCGGGAGCTCATTTTGCTACATTTCCGGCTGCTTTGATTGAACCTTGCATTCTAGCTGGCACTAATCAGGATGAGTGGGTTCTTGATCCTTTTTTTGGTTCAGGAACAGTCGGAGCTGTATGTGAACGATTGAATAGGAAATATGTTGGCATCGAACTTAATCCTCGGTATATAAGAATTGCTATTAATAGAATAAAAAATACGGACCGGCCGCTTTTCCCAATGATTAAAGGACATATTAAGTAATGATTTTTAAGACACCTGTTCCAAATCTTCAAATTGCTTTTCATGCTAGATTAAAAGAGTTAAAAAAGATTTGCTTGCTTGATGCACTTCATGTCGCTGTCGCTAAATCTGATATAGATAGGATTAATCAGCAATTAAGTTCTGTGGTTTCGAAACATGCCTTGCGCAAAGTAGCTAGTTGGGGAATCCGAGGGGAGATCGTTTTTCCTATTCCATATATCATAAATAATTTTCCACATCTTTTAGGTTATTATCGACTTCTATTGGGTTTTTCGCAGAAGGAATTTTATGGAAAAGCTTATGGTTTTAGTATTTTCAAATCAATGGAAGATAGAGGAGTAATAACAAAAAGCCAGGAATCTCATATCCTTCCACTTTGTAGGACTTTTTCAAAGTGCTCTGAATTATTAATAAAAGGTATTGGAAGAATTAATAATTCTACGATTCACGAGCTAACGCTTCTCACGCTTGGTCCGCAATTGCGCGGCGGTATTCTCAATATATTTGGAGCAAAATCAACTAGAAAAATATTCGATCTTATTAAATCATTAATCGCTCCAAAAATAGTTACTAAGGATCAAAGATCTATTAAGATAAAGAACGCAGCGGGGCGTATTGTCGTAGTTGAGTTTTCAAATGATCCGGATATATGTGTTCGAGAAGAATTGCCTTCTGGAAATTATCGAAATCTTGTTGCGATAGAAATAAAAGGGGGGAGGGATATTTCTAATATACACAATAGAATAGGAGAGGCAGAGAAAAGCCACCAAAAGGCAAGGAAGAAGGGCTACGTAGAGTGTTGGACTATGGTTGGCGTTACCAAGCTGGATATGGATTTGGCTCGGAGAGAATCCCCGAGTGCTGATCGATTTTATTTAATAGATAATATTTCAAGGCCAGAAACATCAGAGCATAATGACTTTCGGGAACATTTATTGTCTCGAGTTGGCATAAAAGACTGAAAATAATTTTGATTGATTCTTTTTCCAATTTCATAATTAATATTTATCTAAAATCTCCGGAGGTCCGTTTTTTCAAAAATCCATTCGGGGGTGACGAGAGAGCCTTCGAAGTCCGCCAGGTACCAGGGACTGAGGGCCGGGTCATTGGGATTCTTCAGTATTTGGATGTCCTGGGCCGGCATGTAGCTTTGAGCCAGCAGGAAGAGCTGCCGTCCGTCGGCCGGGTTGACGGCCAAGTCCACGATGATGACCGCGTGGCCGTAGGGCCGCCCGGAGCGGATGAACACATCGCCGGCCTGCATCTGCTGGATGTCGCCGACCGGGACCAGCTCGGCGGCCAAGGAAGCTGTGTTGGCCGAGTCGAAGACAGTGTCCAAGTAGCGGAGGAAGGCGGCATAAGAGAGGTCGCCGCCGACGAAATCAAGATAGCGGTGAGGCCTTCCGTCACTCACGAAATTGAAACGGATTTGGCCGTATCTCTGCCGGGCATACAGATACTCCGCCCGGAGACGGATGACCGCGTCGGCGCATTGCTGGAGGTCGCGCCGGCCGAGGCTGAGGTCCACCACTGCCTCATATACCCCGTCGGGGTCTTTTTCCCCGCCATCGAAATAACGGATCCTGGTCCCGGCCGGCATGAGGGGCAGGTTGCGCAGGAAGGCGGCGAAAGAATCCGCTTCGGCCGGAAGCCTGGTAAAACCTGCCGGCGGCATGAACCTGTCGGCAATCGTCTTGCCCTCAGGCCGGATGAACGATGAGGAACCTCCGGCCTGGGAAGCGAGATTTCCTCGAGGAGAACAGGCCAGGATAAGAGCCTGCGCCATCACGAGCAACAAAACCGCACTTGGAGTATCTGCTTTCATAGCGCTCGCCATTCCATCTTCATCTATTCAAGGGTCGATGATATGCGGCTGAAAAAACGTTGAGCGGAGGACCGCCCTACGGCTTCTCTGAACCGGCCTGGCCATAAGTCCGGTGGTAGGCTTTATATTCAGAGGACTGCCTCTCTAAGTAAGCCTTGATGGATTCGGCGATACGGCGGGCGGATGCTCCGCCGTTCTGGATGGGCGCCAGCGGCAACACCTCTTCCAGGGGGACGTCGGCGTACACTTCTTTGCCCAGAGCCAGGCCGATCAAGAGCACGGAAGAGTACCTGGTAATCAGGACATCGCAGTTGGCCACCATGTGGTTGGTGTTGCCCGTTGTCAGGATCGCGGCCTCGGGCGCCCACTTCTTGACCTCCCGGATGGCCCGCTTGATGTTTTCGCTGGGATGAAGCTTGAACAGGATGGGGCGCCCGGCGGCAATATCCTTAACCTTGAGGATGAACTGTTTGCGATTTTCGTATTTGCCCGTCTCCCGCAGGCAGGAAGTGGCCGCCAGCACGTAATGCCGATAGGGAAAATCATTGTTCACAAAACTCTGCACGTTGTCGAAATTGGGGATGCCGGTCACCCGGATTTTGTCCGGCCTGACCCCTCGCTTGATGAACAGGTCCCGGTAGCCTTCCGAGGCGACGAAGAATAGATCGTAAACATCGGACAGGCCGGTGGCCGCCGTGTCGCAAATGACGCGATGAAAACCGAATCTCTTGACCATAAAAAACCAAAAATTCTCGGGAAGGATGTAGCCTTCCTGGACCAGAAAGATCGGGTTGTCCATGATATTGGGCGGGATGATAAGGTCCGAGCACATGACTGTAAAGTCATAACCGCCCGAGCGGCCCTTGTAGTCGATGGGCAGGTTGTTCTGTTTCAGATAATTGGAGGTCATGGTCCGGTGGCTCTTGGCCATAATGGTGAAGTGCTTCAACTTGGGGACGATGTGATCAAGGATGGTGCCGGTATAAAAGGGCGAGAAGAAGCGGTCGTACTCGGGGAGGTGGGCCCAAATCTGGTGGGCCATGGTGGTCGTGTTCAGCGAGCCCACGATGAAAAGAACTTTTTTCCTATCCATGAACGGTTAAGGGTATCGGTGATTCTCGTTTAGCTTTCAGGCCGAGTCCAAAATTATAAAAAAGGATAGGCATAAAAGTCAATTCAACAAAATGTCTTTATATAGTACTCATAGCCGTCGCGGACGGTTGTCTCCAAATCGATGTAGGTGTGGCCGAACTCCTTGCGGCTTTTTTCGTTGGAGTGATATATTTTCCAGCCGCTGAGCCTTCCATAGGACCGGGTGATCAGGGGCAGGCGTCCAGTCAGGCCGCTCAGGGTTTCCATGAGGACGCCGGCGGTTTCCAGAAATGGGCCGGGGATCTTAGCGGGGATCGCCCTGCGCCCGGCCGCCCGGCCCAGAGCCCGAACGATCTGCTGGTAGGTGACAATGGTCCCCACCAAGAGGTATTTCTCGCCGACCCGCCCGCCTTCCAAGGCCTTGAGAATGATGGCCGTCACGTCGCGGACGTCCACCACGCTCAGCCCTCCGGAGAAGGAGCCGAGCAGAATTCCCCGGCTAGCCATTCGGTACAGCTTATTGTGGGGCATTTCCGCATTCGGGTCGCCGGGCCCCATGATGGCGGCCGGGTTCAGGATGACGGCTTCCAGGCCCTTCCGCCGGACGGCCTCCTCCACCACTTGTTGGCCGGCGTGTTTGGAGATCATGTAATGGAAGAACTTCGGCCAATTGAAGGGAGTGGTTTCATCGGCCAGGCGGCCGTCGCGCGAAAAACCGATGGCGCCCTCGGTCGAGATATGGATCAAACGCTTGACTCCCTGTTCCAGGCAGCCCGCCACGAGGTTGGCCGTGCCGTCCCGGTTGACGGCCATAAGCTTTTTCACGTCCCGGCGGCAATAGGAAATGAGGGCGGCCAGGTGGATGACATGGCTTTGCCCCCGGCAGGCCTCCCCCACCGTCTCCCGGTCAAGGATATCGCCGCGAATGATCCGGATCTTCTCATCCCGCCAGGAAGCGGGCAGGGGGTCGCCGGGAAGAACCAGGGCGGTCAAGGCCCGGCGGCCCCTTTGGCGGACCAGTTGAGGGACCAGAACCGAGCCGACAAAGCCCGTGGCGCCCGTGACCAGGATCTTCATGATTTCCGCCGATGATAGCGAAGACAGAAGGCGACGTCGGTGGTGAGGCCGAACAGGGCGTGAATGGCCGCGGTGTACAGTATGGACCGGGTGAAATAGGCGATGAGCCCGAAGAGGAATCCGGCGGCCAGGGCGGCTGCAATTTCCGTATCCGGATGGCCGATGTGGTAGAGGGTGGAAAGAAGAGTCTGGACGGCCAGAGCCGGGACCAGCCCCAGGGCCCCTACCAGGGGGAAGAACAACACCCCCCGAAAGGCAAATTCCCAGGGCCAGTAATATAGAAAAAAGTATGAAGTTTCATACAGGGCCAGGCGCTTTGGGCTGAGGCAGGCGGCCTTGGAGAAGGGGTAATAGTCCCGCATCAGAGGATCGCGGCCGCTGACCAGAGCTCCGGCCAGGGCCAGGGGCACGGCCGCGGCGGCCAGCCCAAGCCCCAAGCGCCAGTTTCCGACCCTCAACCCGACTCTACCCAGAAAATCCAGGGAGTTCCTGTCCGTCAGGAGGACGGCCAGCACCGGCAGGGCGAACAGGAGCAGGAAGAAGAAAGCAAAATAGAGCAGAGTCGCCTTGAACTCGTCGCTGCGGGCGGCCAGCCGGCGGCGGCTGAAGACGGTCGCCAGCAGAGTGAAGGCCAAGGCCAGATAAGGGTAGAGCAGCGGCAGTTCAGCGGATGTGCCCATTTCGTTTTTCTTCGAGGTACCATTCCACAATGGACTGGATCTGCCGGCCGGCGTCCTGGTCGGGACGATAGCCCAGGTCCCGGACGGCCGGGGTGATATCGTAGGTGGTATGGGACGTAACGCGCTTGATCCGATAATAGCTGAGCTCCGGCTTATAACGGGGAATGACTTTGTGCACGGCCTGCTGCAGGGCGGCCGCGGTCATGGCCAGCCAGACCGGTACGAACACCCGCTGCTTTTTGTTCAAGCCCTTATAGATCTCGGTGAAAAAGTCCCGCCAGGTGATCATCTGTCCGTTGGTGATGGTGTAGGTCCGGCCTTCAATCCCCGGGGTCAGGAGGATGAGGTGGGCGGCCAGACAGAGATTTTCGATGTAGCAGAATCCGAAGAACCAGTCCCCGTGGCCGACGATCATGGGCACACCCTTCTCGAAACCGCGCAGGATCCGAGCGCAGGAGGTGCGGTCCTGGGGGCCGAACACGTCCGCCGGACGGAGGATGACCACCGGAAGGGCCTCCTCCCGGAACCGGGCGGTGAGGTATTCCTCGGTCTTCTTCTTAGCGCGGGTGTAGGCCAGGAACATGGCCGACCGGCCGGGCTTGGCCTCTGAGATGTCCAGGTCGCCGAACCCCAAGGTCAAGGCCGTGGAAATATAAATGATCCGTTTGGGCCGGCAGTGAAGACGGCCCAGCCTTTCAATCAGGTTGACCGTGAGCTGGTAGATCTGCGCCTCGCACTGCTTCGGACCGGCCTGGTCGGAGACCACGGAAGCCGAGTGGATCACGAAATCCAGGTCGGCCGGGATGTCGATCTGGTCCGGCCGGCGCAGGTCACCGGTGACGAGCTTGACCGGAAGGCCTTCCAGGAAATGCCGGTCCGAACCCGGCCGGACCAGCCCGAAGACGTCGTATCCTTTATCCAGTAGGTACTTGCACAGGGAGGAGCCTATGAAGCCGTTAGCCCCGGTAATAAACACTTTTTCCATGTCAATAACGGATAAATTGTATCACACCCGGCCCTGCTCTCGATACCAAGCCACTGTCCGGCGGACGGAGTCCCGCATGGTGTAGCGCGGTGAAAAGCCCAGCTCTTTTTGGATCTTGCCGCCGTCATACAGCCATTCGAAGCGTTGGCCGGAGCGCAAGAGCTCCCGGCTGAGAAGAAGAGGTCTCCGGGTCAGGCGGGATGTACCCTCGGCCAACCAGGCCAGGGCATATTGCCAGCTGTAGGGCACTTTAAGCCATATTCGTTTCACTCCCAGCTCCTCGGCCAGGGCCAGAGTGATTTCCCGCCAGGCATATTCCCTTCCGTCCGTGACCAGGTAGGTCTGGCCGGCCGCCTCTCGTTTCCAAGCAACCAGGATCAGCGCCCGGATGAGGTCCTCCACATCGCAGACGCTGGTCTGGGGCCGTCCGCTTCCGACCACGGGCATGATCCCTCTGCGGAGCAGCTTGATAGCTTGGAGGAGCTCGCTTTGGCGGGGGCCGAGGACATTGGGCGGCCGAATAATGACCCAGGGCAGGCGGCTTCCGCAGCCTTTGACGGCCTGCTCGGCTTCCAGTTTGCTCCGGCCGTAGAGCGAGACGGGCCGGCAGGCCGATTGTTCGTCGAGCCTCTGCCCGCCGGAGCTGGGCCCGACCGCCGAAATACTGGAGACGAAGACGAACGACCTCAGGCCGGGGTTGGCCTTCAGGCAGGCCTTCAAGAGGTTTCGGGTGCTCAGGGTGTTGGCCCGGTAGAAGGTCTCCCAGTCTCGGCCGTTGAGGACGGCGGCCAAATGAAAGACCGCGTCCTGGCCGCGGACCGCTTCTTCCAGCGAGGCCGGGTCCATATAATCCCCAGCCACCAACCGGACTCTGAGCCGCTCGAGCTCACTGACCCGCGAAGCCCGGCGCACCAGGCAGGACACCCGGCAGCCGCGCCGCACCAGCTCCTCGGCCAAGTGGCTGCCGATGAACCCGGAGGCGCCGGTGACAAGAACCTTATCCATGTTAAGCGTCCATTCTAGCAAAAGAACACGCTTCGTTGCTAATGGGCTCCGTCCTGTGTTAATTTTGACGAAAATGAAGATCTTGATCGCCGGGTTGGGATCGATCGGCCGCCGACACCTTCGGAACCTGCTGGCTCTCGGAGAGAAGGACCTGCTGCTCTATCGGACGCGCCGGGCGACCTTGCCGGACGAGGAGCTGGCCGGCTTTCCCGTGGAGGCGGACCTCGAGTCCGCCCTGGCCCGGCGTCCGGACGCGGTCATCGTGGCCAACCCTTCCTCCCTGCACTTGAAGGTGGCCCTCCCGGCTGCCAGGGCCGGCTGTCATGTATTCCTGGAGAAGCCGGTTTCCAACACACTCGAAGGAGTGGAGGCCCTCCAACAGGCCGCGGCGGAAAGAGGCCTGAAGGTGGCGGTCGGCTTCCAATTCCGCTTTCATCCCGGCCTGCGGAAGGTCGCCTCGCTTCTGGCCGAGAGAGCGGTTGGCCTGCCTCTCGCGGCGCGGGCGCATTGGGGCGAGTACCTTCCCGATTGGCATCCTTGGGAGGATTATCAGAAAGGGTATGCGGCCCGGAAGGACCTGGGCGGAGGGGTGGTTCTGACGCTCTGCCATCCCCTGGACTATCTGCACTGGCTGTTCGGCGAGGTCGAGGACCTGTGGGCCTTCACCGGACGGACCGGCCTTTCATTGCCCGTAGAGGATACGGCCGAGATCGGCCTCCGTTTCCGGAGCGGCCTGCTGGGGAGCGTGCAGGTGAACTACGACCAGCGGCCTCCCCTTCACAGGCTGGAGGTCGTCGGCAGCCGAGGAACCATCGTCTGGGACAATGCGGACGGCGCCGTGCGGCTATTCGCCGTCCCGCTGGACAAGCGGGAAGGGGAGTGGCAGACTTTTTCCGCGCCCGACGGGTTTGAGCGCAACGCCATGTTCCTGGCTGAGATGCAGGATTTCCTCGACGCCGTCCGGGGAAAGTCTCAGCCGGCCTGCACCCTGGAGGACGGACGGCGGGCGCTGGAGCTGGCGCTGGCCGCGCTTGAGTCGGCTCGGACGGGCACTCTCCAGAGGTTTCCGGCGAAGCCGGCCCGGTCAGGTCCATGATATCAAGGAGGAACGATGATGGACCCTAAGGTCTGTGCCCAGTTCGATCTCACCGGCCGCGTCAGCGTGGTGACCGGGGGACCGGGCCTGTTGGGCCGGCAGTTCTGCCGGACGCTGGCCGGAGCGGGCTCGGCGGTGGTGGTCGTTGATATCGACGGCCGGCGGGCCGCCGCCCTGGCCGATGAGCTGGAGAAAGATGGATACAAGGCCCTGGGCTCGAAGACCGACATCACCGATCCCGCTTCAGTGCAGGCCATGGTCCAGTCCACCCTGAAGGCCTTCGGGCGTCTGGATGTCCTGGTCAACAGCGCCGCCCTGGACCCTAAGTTCGACCCGGCGGCTTTGGCCGGCCAAGCGACGCCGCTGGGCAGTTTCGAGGATTATCCCCTGGAATCCTGGAAACAGGTCCTGGACGTGAATTTGACCGGGATGTTCCTCTGCTGCCAGGCCGCCGCGCGGCCCATGCTGGCCCAGGGCCGGGGAGTGATCATCAATATCTGCTCCACCTACGGATTGGTCGGGCCGGATCAGCGCCTCTATCAACGGGAGGGACGGCAGACCTCCTACAAGCCCGTTTATTATTCCGTGACCAAAGCGGGCGTGCTGGGAATGACCCGCTATCTGGCCACCTACTATGCCGGCCGCCACATCCGGGTCAACGCCCTGACCCCGGGCGGCGTGTATCAGGGGCATGACGACGAATTCCTGAAGGCCTATTCGGCGCGGACCGTGCTGGGCCGCATGGCCGAGCCGCAGGAAATGAACGGAGCCCTTCTCTTCCTGGCCTCGGACGCCTCTTCCTACATGACCGGGGCGAACTTAGTTGTGGACGGCGGCTGGACAGCCTGGTAGGAATAACCTATAATCGCCTGAGCACGGGAGAAAAACGATGAACCGAACGGTCCGCATCGGCGATCGGCTGGTGGGCGATGGACAACCGACCTTCATCGTGGCCGAGATCGGCATCAATCATAACGGCGATTTAGGGATAGCCAAAAGCCTGATCGAGATCGCCCGCCGGGCCGGCGTGGATGCGGTTAAATTCCAGAAGCGGACCCCGGAGCTGTGCGTGCCCCCCGAACAGCGCAATAAGATGCGGGAGACGCCCTGGGGCTACATCAGCTACCTCGACTACCGCTACAAAGTGGAGTTCGGCGAGGAGCAATACCGGGACATCGACCGGACCTGCCGCCAGCTGGGGATCCCCTGGTTCATTTCGGTGTGGGATGAGCCTTCCGTGGATATGATGGAAAAGTTCAACCTGCCCTGCTACAAGATCCCCTCGGCCCTCCTGACCAACAAAGGGCTGCTCAAGTATGTTCGCCGGATGGGGAAGCCCATCTTCCTTTCGACCGGGATGTCGACCATGGAGCAGATCAAGGCCGCGGTCAAGCTGCTGGGTGAGGAAGACCTGATCGTCTTCCACTCCACCAGCTCTTATCCCTGCGATGTCAACGAGCTGAACCTGCGCGTGATCCAAACCCTGCACCAGGCCTTCACCACGCCCATCGGCTACTCCGGGCACGAAGTCGGTCTGATCCCCACGGTGGTGGCGGTGGCCATGGGGGCCTGCATCGTGGAGCGGCACATCACCCTGGACCGCGCCCTGTGGGGCAGCGACCAAGCGGCCTCCATCGAGCCCCAGGGGCTGGAGCGGCTGGTCCGCTACATCCGGGTCTCCGAGCAGGCTCTGGGCGACGGCATCAAGCGCGTCTATGAGAGCGAGATCCCCTCGCAGCGAAGGCTCCGCCGGGTCTCCGATTTCTAGGAGCGGACGGCAAAGAGGGCCGGCCCGGCGATGATGGCCTTCCTGGAAGGGGCCCTGGTGGCCCTGCCCCTGGTCCTGAGCGTAGGGCCGGGCTTCATCGCCCAGATCGAAACAGGGGTCAACTCCGGCTATCGGGCTTGCGCCTCGGTGGTGGGCGGTCTCTATTCCTGCGCCCTCCTGATCACCACGGCCACTTATCTGGGGCTCGTCCGCTTTCTCGACAACCCGCATCTCCGTTTCGGCCTGTCCCTGGTTAACGGCTGTTTTATCATCGTCTGGGGAACGGTCAAGATCATCAGCAGTCATTTCCCCTCCGGCCCGGAGAAACCGGCTGGCCGCCGGAGGGCCGGCTACGCCTCGCTGAAGTGCTACCTGAGCGGCTTCTTCCTGACCCTGAGCAATCCCATCAGCGTGTTTTTCTGGATCAACATCATCAGCCTGGCCCATCTCAATTTCGGCGTCCCCAAAACTTCCCTTCCGCTGTTCAGCGCCGGCCTGATCGTTACGGCCGTAAGCCTGGATTTGTCCAAATGCGGCCTGTTGGCCAAGTCGCGGAAAGTCATTAAGCCCCGTGTCCTGGAGATGGTCAGCCGGGCTCTGGGAGTGGTGCTGGTCGTCATGGGGGCTTATCTTATCGTTCGGGTGTTTTGAGCGCTTGGCTGCGACGGTTCTTGGTTGAAATGTGCAGTAGGAACGTGGATAAGGGCCTGGGAAAGGGCTGCGGCGCCTGGCCGCGGTTCTTCACGCCGCGGATTCTCCGACCTCTCCGGAGACACCTACCTTTCGCCCCCTTTATTGGCAAAGGGGGCTCTAGGGGATTAAGTAAATATCAGTTCGAAATAGGGGGTGTCTCCGGCATTTTCTCGGCGGTTTTCCAATGCGCCCCTCTTCC
>JBAVVA010000032.1:0-4231 GCA_049697055.1 Candidatus Aminicenantales bacterium | reverse complement strand
GTGCACGCCAGGCTGCGCGCAGGCGGGGAGCCCCTCCGCCGCGCCACCCAACAAGGATTCTTAGGCGCCACGAATAAAGAATTGCATCTTAGAGGATATAGGAAAAGTGAGAAGAACCGTTGTCGGCGGAGTTGGTCGGGGAGAGGGGATTTGAACCCCTGACCCCAGCGTCCCGAACGCTGTGCGCTAGCCAGACTGCGCTACTCCCCGGCCAGGGCTTCCATTATACTCGGAACTTCATGTATTTCAAGAATTGAGGCCGATTTTAGGCGCCACCCAATCGGGCGCGAGTCGGGCAAAATCGGCCCGTGAAATCGTTCAACCACTATTTATCCTGGACCGCTTTTTCACCGTTGACTTGCCCTTCGGTTTCAGCCGGGATGAGACCTCGTCGGATCATTACATAGTTGATCTCGGCCACGCGGCGGTCCAGGTATCTGGAGCGGAGGAAGGCAGCGCGGGAGTAGCGCCGCGGCATGGGCAAAATGGCGGCCAGCCGGGCAGCTTCCCCGGGGGCCAGGGCCGCGGCTGTTTTGCCGTAGTAATAGCCGGCCGCCGCCTCGGCCCCGAAGATGCCGTCGCCCCATTCGACCACGTTCAGGTAAAGCTCCAAGATGCGTTTCTTGGACAGCGCTTTTTCCAGTCGCCAGGTGAGGATGGCCTCCCGGAGCTTGCGGATGGGGCTGTGGGCGGGGCTGAGAAAGAGATTTTTGACCAGCTGTTGGCTGATGGAGCTGCCCCCGTAGCGGAGAGTCTTCTTCTGCCAGTTCTTCCTCATGGCCTCGCGCAGGGCTTCCATGTCGAAGCCGTGGTGCTGCCAAAACTTGTCGTCCTCGGATATGACCACGGCCTGCTGCAGGTAGGGCGAGATGCGGGAAAGCTTCCGCCAGTACAGCTTCATGCTCCTGTTCTTGCCCTGTTCCCGCCATTCATTCAAGCGGTGCTTCTGGAAGGAGGTCAGCTCAGGATTCTTGTCCTTGAGCCAGCCGAGCCGGGGGGTGACCAGGCTGGTGCCCAGGAAGAGCAATCCGGCGAAAACGCATAGGAGTATGATGAGCAGCAAGCGCTTGAAGAATCTTCTCAAAGGAACTCGATTTCAGCGCTGGAGGATCTTCGTCGGCGTCGCATAAGGGGCTCCCCAGACCCAGATTCCTCCGGTCGCGTCGAGGGCCAGCGTGCGATCGCCCCCGTCGGCGATGGCCGTGATCTTTGGAAGTCCTGGAACCTGGATAGGCTGAAGAACCGGACCCGAGCGCTTTCCAAGTCCCAGTTGGTCAAAGTGATTGAATCCCCAGACCCAGACTGTTCCGTCATCGCGCAGAGCGGCGCCGTGCGATCGGCCAGCCCCGATCCCGATGATTCTGTCTAATCCCATCACCCTAGCGGGATGAAGCTCTTCAAGGAGGGCCCCATTGGCCGATGGAACGGAGAGACTCCTTCCCCAGGTCCAGACCGTTCCGTCGGTTTTTAAGGCCATCGACCAATATTCTCCTCCGTCCACCGCCATCACATTGTCGATGCCTTGAACTTGAACAGGACGATCTCGCTTGATTTTGGTCCCGTCGCCGAGTTCCCCTCCGTAGTTATATCCCCAGGCCCAGACACGACCTGAAGTGTCCAGGGCGAGACTATGCGACGCGCCGGCGCCGATATATTTGATATAGTTAAGGCCCGGGATTCTCCATGGACGCGGAGGTTGAAAGTCACCCAAGCCGCAGGCGCCCGAGCTATTGCTCCCCCAAGCCCAGACCGTCCCGTTCGACCTCAGAGCCAGATAGTGAATATCTCCGACCGCAATCATCGTGATGTTCGATAAATTGGGCGCTTGGGTGGGCAGGTACGGACCCGGATTGTTATAAATACCCGCCTGGCCAGGGGCGCGTTCCCCCCAGACCCAAACCGTTCCGTCGGAAGCAAGGGCCATGGCTCCCCACGTGCCGACGCCGCACGAAATAGCCCGGATCGGGCTTTCAATAAGCCCAGGCGTGGGAATATCTTGATAGCGCCCATGACCGAGTTCTCCGTGAAACATCGAGCCCCACTGCCAGAGCGTTCCGTCATTTTTTATAACGAGGCTATCTCCCCCCCCGCCCGAGAGCGGATTGTCGTGGAGGCGCGTGGTCACTGTCCCGTCCGCGGGGAGATCGCAACCGCCAGGACAATTCGGATCCTTTTGTCCGATCTGGCGCGCGAACAGTTTCCGGTAAACGCATGGATCCCGGACAAAGACCATTTGATCGCCTTTGCACCATTGTTCGCTTTCATCCAGCGATTGCATATATCCCAGAATCAGTGGAACACGGAACGGTTTCGCCCGCAACAGGGAGTCCAGCGTATTAGAAGTGTAGCCTTTTTCCTCAAGATCTCCGAGGAGCGCGTTTGCGCCCTCATTTCCAAGCATCGAAAGCTTCATCATGGTCACGGAATTGCACATGGCTGGGATCTTTGTCCAGTCGAATTTTTCCTGCGTGGAGAACCCGGCATCGTTGATCTTGAGGACATTCCGGTTGAAATCCCTGAGCGAGATCCTCTCTCCCGTGTTATCCGTCAGGTTGTTGTTCAGGACAAGGTCGAAATGCACCTCAGGCCATTGGAGCATGGTCCAGGCCAGGCCCCAGGCTTTTTCCAGAACGTAGAGTTCGAAATCCGTCTTCAGGAAATGGACCAGCTCCTTCAACCAGTCGGGTATGTTTTTGTCGATATAGTCTCTCACGATCTTCATGTCCGCCAGGCCGTCCCCCACGACGTCCGGAGCTCCCAGCATGCTGAGCAGATGCCGGTTGAAATAATCCTGTGCCAGGCTGCTGATCTGATCTCGGTTAAATCCGCCGGGGTTGAAGAGGGCCGCCTTGCCCATCTCGTGGCCGAAGACGGGCCAGGCTTTCCGGCCGGCCTCAATATCCCTGAGCCATTCCTTGAAGTAGGCATCCACGGCCTCCAGGCTGGTCTTTTCGGCCTTGAGGGCTGCGGCCTCGGCCATCAGCCTGGCGGATCGGGTGGGGTCGGAAACAGAGCAATTCTTGGCCTCGTCGAGCCTGTTGCTGCGTTCCCGTGAACAGGCCGCGATTTCGCCGGTGATGCCGCCGTGCATGGCGTTGACGGCATTTTTCAGGCTGATGAAGACCCGCGGCGGGGCATAATTGAAAAAATAAGCAGGATGATCGGCGATATCCCCGGCGCTGGCGGCAGGGATTAGGGGGCCGATGACGAGCTGGCGGTAGAGGAAATCCTCCACCCCCTCGATGGAGATGTCATAGAAATCCGGGTCTTCGACCGGAGTCCTTTTGTCGATATATGACTCCAGGACCATGTGTTTGAGGGCGTTCTCGCCGATGGCGAACGGCCCGCCGCTATAGTTGTTGACAAAGGTGTGGCCGAACAGGTATCCGGCCGCGTGGGTGAGGAATCCGGCCACGAAGGCCCTGACCCTTTCCGACCCGATCTTTTGGGACTCTGTCCAGAGGAGGTTCAGCCAGTCGTTGGAGGTGCCGTGGCCCCTCTCGCTGTTGTCCGGATGGATGCCCGTCTGTCCGGTGAGGATGTCCGGGTAGGCGTCCGGCCCGATGGCCCCGGCCTTGAACTGTCTTGGATAGGTGCGGATGGCCGTCAGCACGAACGGATCGACCGGATAGCTGCCGATGATTTTTCTGTTTCCGACGGCATCGATCACAAACCGTCCGGTCTCATAGTCCACCTCGTAGATGGTCACCTGTCCGTCATCGATGGCGTCGGCCCGGGCGATCATGGCCAGATAGACGTGAACCACGGATTTCCAGGCAAAAAGAGGCGTCGAAAGGGAAAACAGGCCAAGAATGATGAATGAGAATAATAGTTTTCTTGTAGCGATTTTGCCCTCCACCGATCGCGGCGAATTATAATTGTGGCCATAAAAGACGTCAAGGACAATCGGAACAGCACCCGCCCCGCTCCTCAAGCCGCCGGGCAGGGCAGGAAGCATCCTGGAGAGGAAATACCTGGAGGACGAGGCCGTAAACAAATATGTCCAGAATATACTGAGATCCGGAGAGAGGTCTTCCCAATTGATCCAATTTCTTATATAAAATTGCTCTACGATAAAAATTGAGTTTCAATGATTGTTTAGAATTTCCAATGAACCTTGCGTTTTATATAGAAAAGAGCGAAGATGCGCACATATCTTTGCGCAGAGTACAGAGAGTTCAATTGACTCTCGACTTCTGACGCATTCAAATATAGGAGGATAAATTGAAAC
>JBAVVA010000031.1:0-32333 GCA_049697055.1 Candidatus Aminicenantales bacterium | reverse complement strand
TCTTGAGATAGCTCAACTAAGGATAGAACGTTTTTTAAAGCACGATCATAGTCCAATCCCATTTGGTCTTCATAGGATTCTTTGGAGACGCCATGAAAACTCACCACAATCTTATGATTTATCATGGGAAACAGCCCCTTTATTTCCCCGATCATCTTGTCATGCAACACGGAAAGGTTCGTCGACAATTCAACGCAACCAGGGTTCAAATTCTCAACAGCATATCTGATCCTGTCAAATAGTTCCTTATCAAGTAATGGTTCATTGCAGCCGTAGGGGTAGAACGTATCTATTTTATATTTTTTTAGATTTTGGATAATTTTTTCATATATTTGTCGGGACATCGTCCCCGGATTTCTTTGGTTCCAGGATCCTCCATAGGCGCAAAATCGGCACTTTCCGTTGCATAAGGAGGTGGTTTCGACCTGGACGCTAAGGGGATATCTGCCGATTATTGGCTCATTATTATCAATAGCCTTTTTCAGCTTGGCATAGTTTCGGCGCTTATTGATCGATCTACTAGGCTTTTTTATTGCCCAGGAAAGGATTTTGTTTGGTTTTATCATCCAGATCTTATTATTTTAATTTAAAGTTTGCGGATATGTAAACGGTTGAAAACCGAGCGGTTGATATCTTACAATGAAGCCGGCTCTGGATTAAGATGTTATGCGGCGGCCGCGCGAAAGAGTTTGATTAATCATGGATTCCCGTCCAAAAATCGCGGTGGTCCATCCCAGCCTGGTTGTCGGCGGCGGTTCGGAAGCCTGTGCCATGCTCATCGCCGAGGCTTTAATAAATGATTATAACCTGACCATCATCACCTCCACCCGGGTGGACCTGGATGAATTCAACGATTTCTATGGGACTCATATCCGGGCCGGGGACGTCACCTTGGTGAGGATTCCCCCCATTTTTTTCATGAAGAGTCATCGGAGATTTGCGGCAGTCAGAACCTGGCGGCTGGCCCGCTATTGCAAAAAAAATTCTCGCCGCTTCGAACTGACTATTTCGACTTATGGAGCCATGGATTTCGATACGGCCGGCGTCCAGTATATTTTGGACCCGACCTTCAATACGCAGACGCTGAAGCTGCTTCAGCCAGAGCCGCCGGCTCTTCGGAAATGGTTCTACCGGGAGTCCCCGGTGCGCAGGGCCTACCTGAGGTTGGGCGAGAAACTGTCCGGGTTCACTCTGGAAGGCATCAAAAAGAATCTGACCCTGGTGGATTCGGATTGGACGGGCCGGCTGGCCAGAGAGGCCTACGGCCTGGAAACCCGCACCGTCTATCCGCCGGTGACGGATGAAAGCCCCGACGTGCCCTGGGAGGCGAAAGAAAACGGTTTCGTCTGCATGGGACGAATCATACCCGAAAAGCAGGTCGAGCGGACGGTCGATATCGTCCAGAAGGTCAGGGATGGCGGCCTCAACATTCATCTCCATATCGTTGGGCGGGCGATCGATCGGCGTTATGTCGAGCGGTTGAAGGATTTTTGCCGGGAAAGGGGAGGCTGGGCCTCTGTCGAGAACGACTTATCTGGACAAAGCAAGATGGAGTTTCTGGCCCGGCACAGGTATGGCATCCACGGCAAGCAGAACGAACCTTTCGGCATCACCATCGCCGAGATGGTCAAGGCCGGCTGCCTTGTCTGGGTGCCGAAGGGCGGCGGCCAGGTGGAGATTGTGAATCATCCGGACCTCATTTATAGTGACCCGGATGACGCTGTTTCGAAAATCGTCCCGATCATTCAAGACCCTGAGAAACAAGCGCTTCTGCGGAAACACCTAGCGCGGCAGGCCGGCCGGTTTTCAACAGAACGGTTCAAGATGACGATCCAGGACATCGTGCGGCAGGCCCTATCCGAAAAGGGGAGAAGTGATGCGGGTTCATCTACTGCATAGGATCCGGGCGCTGTTCCATCTTCCTTTCCTGAAAAAGGTCACCCAGAGCCTGCATCTCCGGAGATTTTTCAGAAAAATCTATTTTGTTCTGCTCGGACTGCGGAGCGTGGCCTATCGGAAAAAGAAAATTGCCCTGGAGGGATACGAGGCCGTTTTTCAGACGGCCAATTATCATGAACTCATGACCGTGGAATGCTCAGTTTTAGACGGAGAGATCGGCGGGGAGCGCGAGGTTCTCAAGCATTTGCTGGCCGACTTGAGGCCGGGTGACGTTGCCTTTGACGTGGGCGCTAGTTTGGGGATCCATACGGTCTTCATGGCTCTGAGGGTGGAGAGCCGGGGAATGGTCGTCGCCTTCGAACCGGAGAAGGGAAGCTATCAGAAACTTCAGGCCAATGTCGCGCTCAATGGATTGACGAATGTCCTGGCTTTGCCGGTCGGGCTCGGCGAGGAACGGAGGGACATCTCCCTTTATGGCGGGGCAGAGCATTGCTTCAACCTCCGGCAGAAGGGCCGGGAGCTTCATCAGCGGGCGGAGATTTGGCCGGGCGATGAGTTGATTCGAAAAGAATCTTTGCCCCGGCCCGGCTTGGTGAAAATCGACGTTGAGGGTTTTGAATACTTCGTCCTCAAGGGGCTGGAAAAAACGTTGAGGAATCCCGCCTGCCGCTCCGTTTGCCTTGAAGTTCACGTTCATCTCCTGCCTTCCAGCGTCACTCCGGAGATGCTTCTAAGATTTTTGGAAGAATGCGGTTTCGTCCGGGCCGATGTTTTGCGCTATGCCGCCAGGCCGGTTTATCATGAGTTTTACTCCAAAGCCTAAGAGCCCAAAAGAAGGCATGTCCCATGCCTAAGATCCTGAACCGTCTCGTGGAGAAGAATCCGTTCCTGGTCGAGAAGATGCGGTCATTCTTCGGCAGCGACCTGGTCAACAATTCCCGTCTGTATGAAAAGTTCTGTCTGGCTTCAGCTAAACGAGATAATCGCCGCCGGCCGTTCGGGAACCTGCGGCTGAACATCGAGACGACGCTGGCCTGCAACTCGCGCTGCGTTTTTTGCTCCAAACAGGGCTTTCCTCTTAAGGCGGGGACCATGTCCTGGGACCTGTATGCAAAGATCATCCGAGAGGCCAAGGAACTTGGCCTGAGGGAGGCCATTCTCTCGGTTTACGGGGAACCGTTGCTGGACCGGCAGTTTCTCCGCCGGGCCCGGTTGACCGATGAGGCCGGCATAAACTTTTTATTTTTCACCAACGGAAGCCTATTGACAGAAGAAGTCTCCAAAGAATTGCTTCAGCTGAAGAAATTCACGCGGATCAATTTTTCGGTGAATGCCTTCGATAAATCGACCTATGAAAAAGTTATGGTCGGCTTGAAGAGGGATGTCGTCTATGCCCATATCTCGAAATTCCTGGAACTCAAGAACGCCTTGCGGCCCGACCTCTATGTTGTCGTCAGCTGCGTGTTGTTTGAAAAAAATAGGGATGAAAAGGACAAGCTCCGGTCCTATTTCCAGGGTTTGAAAGGCGTGAACAATGTCTACTTCCCGATGATTCGCAACCGGGGCGGCACTCTGCTGGACATCGAATGGAGCGGAGAGGATGTCGAGTTCAGCCCCTTGAGCAAGCGGGGCCACAAGCTGCTGCCCTGTAAATTTCTATGGGAAGACCTTTTCATATATTGGAATGGAACAGTCGGAGTGTGCTGCGAAGATACGGCCGCCCGCCGGATCATTATCGGCGACCTGAAAAAACAATCCTTGAGCGAGGTCTGGACAGGCGCGCCCATGATAGCCCTCCGAGAGTTGCACATGAACGGATGCCGGGCCGAACATCCGGTCTGCGGCAAGACCTGTACCTACAACACCATCTGGCTGAAATGAGAGGGACCGAGCAGGAATGAAAGTCGCCATCGTTGCTCCCTATCCAGTTTTTCCGCCTGCTTCGGGCGTAGCCGTAGTTGCCTATAATTTCGCCAAATATCTTGCCGGCGAAAAAACTCTCATTCAATTGAGCGACGAGGCGGTAGATGGGCCGATCGAAAAGCGGCTCCTTTTGTGCAGCATCCGTCCACTCTCTCATCATCCCTGGATCAAGGCCCTTTTCATGCCCAGGGTTTTTTGGAGTTTCTGGCGAAGAGTCAGGCGTCTGAATCCCGACCTCATCGTTCTGGAGGGCGGCTCCTGGGCTTTATATTATTACGTTCTCTATTTTCTTTATAATAGATTCTCCCGTCTGCGGGCCCGGGTCATCTATCATGCCCATGTCGTCGAGTTCATTCAACGTCGGCAGAAGAACAGCCGGGCTGTTGCTCTTTTGACCGAATGGGCTGAGGGCCGGCTTTTGAAGGAATGTGATCTGGCCTTTGCCGTATCGGAGCATGATGCGGCACTCATGGAGGAGAAGTTTGGGATCAGGCCGCTTCTTCTGCCGAACGGTGTGGATGTGCAAAAGTTCGATGCGGTGACCCGGGAAGAGGTGAATCAGGTCCGGCTCCAATATGGCCTTCAAGATCGGCTGGCACTGTTCATGGGCATGACTACAACGAAGCCCAACAAGGAGGCTATTCGCTTTCTTCTTGATGAAGTCTTTCCGGTCGTCGTCCGGAAATATTCTGAGGTTAAGCTGGCCCTCATCGGCGGGGCCGTCGATTTCAAGGCGAACTGGCTGATCAACCCCGGTAACATTCCAGCTCGGGACGTGCCGGCCTTCATTAAAGCCTGCGACATCTCGGTCGTGCCCATTTTCTCCGGTTCCGGCACGCGGCTCAAGATCTTGGAGTCCTGGGCCGCGGGCGTCCCGGTCGTCTCCACGACCAAAGGGGCGGAAGGCCTGGCAGCTGTAGATGGCAAAAACCTTCTCATCGCCGACCGGGCCGATGATTTTATTGAAAAAATCGTCCTGCTCCTGAAAAAGCCTCAACTCGGCAAAAAGATCGCGATTGAAGGTAAGCGCCTGGCCCAGCAACGCTATTCCTGGCCGATGATCCTGGATAAAACAAACGGCGTCCTGAAAAGGATGATGACATGAGCCGGAAGCTCCATCGAAGATTGACGGAAGAGTTGAAGAATTTCACTTCCGGACCTCTTTTCGATGAAAACGTGATCCTGAAAAAAGACCCGGCTTATCCTAAGATATCTATCGTCACGCCCTCCTACAATCAGGGGGAATTCTTGGAAAAGACCATTCTCAGCATTTTGAACCAGAATTATCCCAACCTCGAGTTCATCATCATGGACGGCGGGTCCACGGATGGCAGCCTGGCCATCATCAAGAGATATGAAAAATATCTGGAATACTGGACCAGCGAAAAAGACAAAGGTCAATCCGACGCCATAAACATAGGGTTTCAAAAAAGCACGGGCACGATCCTGGCCCACCTCAACTCCGATGATGTTTATTGGCCGGGGGCTCTGCTGAAAGCCGCCGGTTTTTTCCGGACCCATCCCCGGGTCGACGTCATGTTCGGGGATACGTATCTGATCGACGAAAAGAACGAGGTCTTCCGCGTCCTGAAAGATGTCCCGGCTTTCCGCAGCTCGGTGAGGTATGGAGCGGCGCATCTCGTTCAGCCCAACGCCTTCTGGACGAGGGACATTTTCTTCAGGGCCGGCATGTATGACCTGTCCTTTCATTATTGCATGGACGCGGAGCTCTGGTCACAGATCCTCAAGCTCAAGGGAACGTTTTATCATCTCCGAGCCCCCCTAGCTTGCTTCAGGCTCCACCGCTCCGGAAAAATGGCCGCCACGGCCGCGGTGGACAAAGCCCTCACCATCATTCTGAATAAAAGATATGCCGGCCGATATAAAGCCTTTTCTTATTACCTTTTTTTCTATCTGTGCCAGGCCCGAAGGCTGTTCCTTTACTTTCTCCAGGGGGATGCCGGCTATGTCATCCCGCGGGCCTGGGAGAAGATGAGGGGCCTCATCCATTTCCTGGGGAAAAAACTGTAAAATGGGATAGACGGTCATGCCTAGACTCCGTGTTCTCGTTTCGGCCTTTGCCTGCGACCCCCAAGGGAGGTCAGGCTTGGGGACGGGCGAGGATATCCTGGGATGGAACCTCATCCAGCAGCTCGGCCGATATCATGAACTCTGGATCTTGGCCTCTTCAAAAAACCGGGCGAATATCGAGTCTGTCCTGAAAGCCCGTCCGCAACCGTATCTGCACTTTTGCTTTTTCGATTTGCCCCGCTGGCTGCAAAAAATCGCCGAGAAATCCAAAGGAGGCATCCAGTTCTACGCTTACCTCTGGCAGGTAAAAGCTCTTTTTCTGGGGCGACGCCTCCAGAGGCAGGTCCATTTCGATGTGTTTCATCAAACAACCTATGCCAATGATTGGATGGCCAGCTATATCGGCGCTTCTCTTCCAGTGACCTACATCAGAGGTCCGGGAGGAGGGACCCATCCGGTCCCTCGGCCTTTTCTTAAAGGCTACCCCTTATCCAAAATCGTCTGGGAATATATCCGGATCTATGGACGAAAGATCTTCCGTTGGGATCCTGTTTTTATTATCGGCCAGCGCAGGGCACGGGCTCTGCTCGTCTGTAATCAAGAAGCCCGGGACGCCGTTCCCACAATCTGGAGGGACAAGGCCCGTCTCTTTCCGGTGAACGGCATGACGCCTCGAGACTTGAAGCACATCGACGGCCTTAAAAAAACCGCCAGGGGCAGGGCCTTCACCATCCTTTCGGTCGGCCGCCTGATCCCGCTCAAGGGGTTTGCCCTGGCTATCCAGGCCTTTGCCCTTTTCGCCAAAAAATGCCCGACTGCGGAGCTGCGGATTTTCGGCGAAGGCCCGGAGCGGGACAGCTTGGAGGTTCTGGCTCGCTCGCTCCGATTGAATGAGCGTGTTCGCTTTTTCCCCTGGGTGGATCGAGATCAAATTCTGTCCGAGATGAAATCCTGCGATTGCTTTCTGTTCCCGAGCCTTTATGACGGGGGAGGGGCGGTAGTGGTTGAAGCCATGGCCGCCCGGATGCCAGTAATAACCATGAAGAGTGGGGGACCGGGTTTTCATATCCGAAATGAGTGGGGGATCCTGGTCGAACCCCATGACCCTTCCCAGGCCGTGCGGGACATAGCCTCGGCCCTGGAAAGCCTCTGGCGAAATCCCAGCCGGCGCCGCGCCCTCGGCCGTGCCGCGCGTCGAAGGGTTGAAGCTTTCTATGCCTGGGACAGGCTGGGCGATTATCTCAAGAAAATCTATGACTCCGTCGATCCCGCCTCCGGTTGAACAAAGGCACGTTTCCCTCGGCTTGCCACGTGCAGTTTTCTTCTTGAACTCCATGAGAATGTTGTGTATAAGAAAGGCTCTTGAGCAAGGCATGATGTTGTTCCTTTCACTCCTTATGCTCTGTGCTGGTGGCCAGCGATGAGCCTGCCTATCATCCTCTGGGCTTTCGTCTGGCTAGGCATGTATTCGGATGTGAACAATATAGGGATGCCTGATTTCCTGACCTCTGTGGGCAGGATGATTCATGGCACACGGTCGCTTTTGCCCATCCTGGCCGCCGTAATAGCCATCTTGATCATGTTTAACAGAGGCAAGACTAATGTCTCGCTGAAGAATAGCCCGCTCTGGTATTTATTCCTTTATGCGATCATTGGCGGTTTCTTTTTCTTTGTTTCTCCTGAGCCCATCCTCTCGCTCTATGTGGCGATTTTGTTCTTGTCCCCGATCCTTGTCATCTGGGCAAGTCTTCCCCAGGACGATCCCGAAGAACAGGCGCTGGCCCTCATCCGGTTCAACGCGATCTTTTGCGCGATCATGACGATTTTCTTTTTCTTCGGACCCATGCGGCCGGCCATCCTGCACGGGGAGTTTCGCCGGCTCTACGACCTTCCCTTTGGGCTCGGCGTTCAGACATCCAACGGTATGGGCCGTTTCGCCTGCATCGCAGGCCTGCTGGCCCTCTCGCGTCTGGCGACCAAGGTCACCGTCTATCGTCTCCTCTTATGGAGCGGGCTTTTGGGCATTTCTTTTGTGGTGATCATCTATTCCATTTCCCGGACGGCCATCTTGGGCTTTGGCGTTGCGGCCGCGTTTTTGCTCTGGATCAACCGCCGCTATTACTGGCTTATTCCAGGGATTCCCCTGGTCGGACGATATCTTTACCTGGCCTGGTTTGAATGGCGTTTCAAAGGCTCTATAGCCGAAGCTTTTCTTCTTTCTGGTCGTACTAAAATTTGGAAAGGGGCGCTGGAAATGTCTTTGCGGTCTCCCTTATTCGGTTTCGGGTTCCATGCCGACCGCTTTCTTCTTGAGGGGGAGCACGTCCATATGTCCTACCTTCACGCCCTTATCCAAAGCGGCGTTTTTGGCGCTATTTTTTTCATCATTGGCTTTCTGGGTATTTGGACCTTTATATTCCGGAAAAAGTTTATGGTCCAAATGAAGACCGCCGACCGACGAAGCCGTGGAGCTCTAAATGAGTGCCTGGCTATTCTGGCCTTTTTGACCGTCCGGAGTTTTTTTGAATCGACGGCCGCTTTCTACGGCGTTGACCTTTTGATATTTGTTCCCACGGTTGCTTACGTTTACTATTGGACAAAATCACGGGACAAACGTGAAGACGCAGCCGTTTCTCCGAGCGCACCGGTTTCGGTCCCGGCTGAACATCATCGATCCGCATGAAGATATCCATTCATACCATGTATTTTCTTCCGGAATTCGGCAGTGCGCCCATCCTCATGAACGAGCTGGCCTCCTACTTGGCCGGCCGCGGCCATGAGGTGGAGGTCGTCACCACCATCCCCCGGCCGCCCCACAACCGCGGCACCCAGGGCCGTTTCCTGATCCGGGAGGAACGCGACGGCTTCAGGGTCAAACGTTTTTTGACCAATTTCACCCAGCATCATATCGGCCGGCTGGTGGCCTGGACCATTTACACGGCGGCCACCCTGGCCCACCTGCTCTTTATCCGTCATGGGGATGTTCTCTTCCTGCGGCTGCCGCCGCTCCAACTCGGGGTCACCGGCATCGTGGCCCGCAGGCTGAAGGGCGTCCGCTTTATTCTGAACGTCCAGGACATCCATCCCGACCTGTCGATCGAATCGGGCCTGCTCCGCAACCCGTTTTTCATCCGGCTGGCCCAGGCCTTCGAGAAATGGATCTATCGCCAGTCGGAGACCATCGTCGTGATCAGCGAGGGGTTCCGCCGCAACCTTCTGGACAAGGGCGTGCCGGCCGGGAAGATTCAGGTGATTCCCAACTGGGTGGACACGGATTTTCTCAGGCCGCTGGCTAAAGATAATCCCGTAGCGCGTAAATTTGGGCTTCACGGCAAATTCGTGGCTTTGTATTCCGGCACAATCAGCCTCAGTAGCAATCTTGCCCTGGAGAAAGTGCTCGAGGCGGCCGCTCTGCTCAAGGACGAGAAGGGGATGAAGATCGCCATTGTCGGCGCAGGGCTGAAGAAAAAAAGCCTTGAGGAAAGATCGGCCGGCCTGGGGCTGGCCAATGTGGTCTTTATTCCTTTCCAGCCCTATGCCGACCTTCCCGCCCTGCTCAGCTCTGCCGACGTGTTGCTCGTCCCCCTGGACGTGGAGAAATCGCAGTTGTCGGTTCCCTCCAAGCTCTACAATTTCATGGCCGCTGGACGGCCCATTCTTGGCCTGGCCGACAACTCCTCGGAAGTGGCCGGCCTCATCGCTTCTGCCGGCTGCGGGCTTTGCGTTTCACCGCAAGATCCGGCTCGAATGGCCCAAGCTTTTCTTGAGCTGAAGAATTCGCCGACTGTAGCTCGCGACATGGCTTCCCGAGGTCGGAAGTATGCGGAAGGCCATTTCTCCAAAGACATGATCCTGGCTGAGTATGAAAAGCTATTAACCGCAACAAATCCAAAGTAGGGGCGCGCTTCATTTGAAAAAATTTATGATCTACTGGCTGCCGCCGCTAGCCTGGGGAGCTCTCTTTTTTCCTTTGGGCAATCCTTATCTGACGCGGGACTGGATCTATAGGATTGTCGAGGATGTCCTTCATGTCTTCTGGCCGATGATTGCTCAGGATAAGGTCGGTCTGGTCTACATCCTGGTTCGAAAATCCCTCCATGTCTTCGAATATGGCGTCCTTTGTCTCCTTCTCTACCGGGCCTTTAGACAGGGACGGGATCCGAAGTGGAAATTGTCCTGGGCTGGCTGGGCCGGCGCGATCTCGGCAGCTTATGGGCTGCTGGATGAATCGCTCCAGAGTTTTGTCCCGAGACGGAACGGGTCTTTCTTCGACTGGAGCCTGGATGTGGGAGGCGCGGCGGTCATATTGCTATTGATAGCCGTCTCCGGCCATAGGGCTGTTGACCGCCGCCAAGTGAGGCGCGGCAAATGGGCTAAGGCACTTTTCTTGAAACGGCCTTTCGATGTCCTTGTTTCCTCCCTCGGCCTTATTCTCTCTTCGCCCCTATGCCTTGTCTTCAGCCTTTTTATCTGGCTCCAGGATAGGGGACCCGTGTTCTACCTGCAGGGTCGGGTTGGCCGGGGCGGCCGCATCTTCAAGGCCATCAAGTTCCGCTCCATGGTCAAGGATGCGGAGAAGGGACGAGGGGCGGTGCAGGCCGTGGAAAACGACCCTCGCGTGACCCGGGTGGGGAGGGTCCTGCGGGCCACGGCCATGGACGAGCTCCCCCAGCTCCTCAACATCTTCAAGGGGGACATGAGCTTCGTCGGCCCGCGGGCCCTGCGGCCCGAGGAGAAAGAAGCCCGCGGCGACGGCCAAGCCCGCCGCCTGGATGAGTTTCCGGGCTATAGGGAGAGGCTGGCCGTCCGTCCCGGCCTGACGGGCTTGGCCCAGGTCTATCTTCCTTCAGACGCGCCGCGCCGCCTCAAATTCCGCTACGACCGCCTCTACATCCGGCGCCGGAGCTTCTGGCGCGACCTGGGGATCATGGCCCTCTCCTTCTGGATTACCTTCCGCGGGCGGTGGGAATCCCGCCAGAAAAAAATCTAGACACGCCGCGGCCGGCCGCCCTCCGGCGAATAGTGTTTGACAAGGTTTTCTCGGTTAAAGATAATACAGCTAAAAATACTGGATTGAAATGAAGGCGAAGTACGATGTGGTGATCGCCGGAGCCGGCCCCAGCGGGCTCTTTGCCGCCAAGCGTCTGGCCGAAAGCGGGCTGGAAGTGCTGGTGCTGGAACGGAAGCGGGCTGTCGGCCAGTCGGTCAACTGCACCGGCATCATCGGCCGCGAGATCTTCGAGCGGTTTTCCCTGCCCTCCGGGTCCCGGCTCAGGGACGTTCACGAAGTGAGGATGGTATCGCCGGCGGGCCTGTCCCTGACCTATCGCCACCCCCGGCCCTTCGCCGTCATCGTGGACCGGGGGATGTTCGATCAGGAGCTGGCCGGGGAGGCCAAGGCCAAGGGCGCTTCGATCCGCACCGGGTATGAAGTCAAGGATATTGTCTCCGACAAGGCCGGCGTTTCCATCTTGGCCGGCGGGCCGAGAGGGAGCACCGTTGCCCTGACCGCCAGGATGGCCGTCCTGGCCACGGGCATCAACTTGGACCTTCATCGAAGACTGGGCTTGGGAATACCCGGCAGCCGTTTGTTCGGCGCCCAGCTGGAGGCCCCTCATGAAGGAGACGGCTTCCCCACAATCTATGCCGGAACCGATATTGCGCCCGGCGGGTTCGCCTGGGCCGTTCCTTCCGCCGACGGCAAGGTCAAGTTCGGCCTGGTCACCGAGCAGAACCCCAGGAAGTCCTTTGGCCGTTTCATGGCCCGCCATTTTCCGGGCCGGCTCAGTCCGGCGGACCTGGACGGCGTTCAGTTCAAAGCCATCGCTCAAGGCCTGGCCTCCCGGATCTTCGGCCCGGCCGTCATTTCCCTGGGGGAGGCGGCCGGCCAGGTGAAAACGACCACCGGCGGCGGCATCGGCTACGGCGTCCATTGCGCGGATATCGCTTCCCGGGTCATCGCCGATATCCTGAGGTCCGGCCGGTCGGAAGCCGGCGGCTTGGCGGAATATGAGCGGCAATGCCGGAAAGTCCTCCACCGAGAGATTCAAGTCGGGCTGTTCGCCCGTAAGGTCTGGTCTCAGCTCAGCGACGCTCATATCGAAATGATCTTCCGCATTGCCCAGGATGACGGGATTATCCCCCTTGTTCAGGAAAAGGGGAATTTTGATTGGCAATCCGACCTGATTCTGGCCTTGATGCGCAAAGCCTCTCTGTTCAAGATCATGACCGGGATGGGGAAAGCCTTCCTCCCCTCCAAGATTTCTCTTTCTTGATAGGGCCGAGCCGCTCTCTATTCTTGATAAAGCTATGAGATCCGCGGATAGAAGAATTTGCGCCGGCCCGCTCGGTTTTCTTTTGTGGGCCTCC
Organism: Candidatus Aminicenantales bacterium; assembly: GCA_049697055.1. GTDB lineage: Bacteria > Acidobacteriota > Aminicenantia > Aminicenantales > JAFGAV01 > JAFGAV01. The sequence goes on along the minus strand of JBAVVA010000031.1, from coordinate 20,111 downwards.
CTGTTCCTGACGACGGCGGCCGCCCTGTCCGGCCAAACCTTTGAGCAGAGGGTGGACGGCGTCGTGGCCCGAGCCAGGTACAAGATCGGGCCGTTCCGGATTCAGCCCGTCCTCGAATTCAGCCAGCTGGGATGGGTCTCGAACATCTACGGCGGAGCCCAGGAGGAGCAACTGATTTCCGATTTCGTCATCACCCCCTCTCCCAAGCTCAACGTCTATTTCATCTTGAGAAGGCGTTTGATATTATCCTTCACCGAGAACCCCGAATATCATATCTACTTCAGGTCCCACCGCTACAATCATTTTACCAACAACTACGGGGCGGAGATGTCCTTTCCTTTTTTTGGATCGCTCATCATCTCCGCCGGCTACTTTTCTCAAGACCAGCGATCCTTGGCCGTGGCCGAGGTTGACCGCCTTGTGGAGAGCGTCCACCGGGGGGTGAGGACCGAGGTGTCCTACGAGACGGGCCGGCGCATTTCTTTCACCCTCACCGGCCTGTTCAGCCGGTTGGAATACGCCGATTTTCTCAGCCCGGAGGGCTCCCCAGACCTGGTTGGCCCTAACCTGAACCGGGTGGAATACAGCGGGCTGCTGGAGGCTCGCTACCAGGCCTTCACCTCATCCGCTTTTTTCATTCAAACGGGCTATAGCCGGGACCTTTTCCAGGGAGAAACGGCCGGCTGGAAGGATTCCGAGTCGGTCCGTTTTCTTTTCGGATTCCGTTTGCCTTCCCAGGGCCGACTCTCCGGCAGCCTGGCCGCCGGGTTCAGAAAGCTCCTCAACCTGGACCGCAGCGCGAAAGACTATTCCGGCTTCATCGCCAATACGCAGCTGTCCTATCGTCTGGGAGGAGCGACTTCATTATCCCTTGCCTATTACCGCGATCTCGTGTTCTCTTATTTGCCCAACGTCCTTTACTATATCAGCGATTCGATCAATACGGCCCTGACAGTGAATATAAGCCGCTTCCTGGCCGTTCAGGCGGGCGGGAGCTATTCCCTCCTCCGCTACTCAGGCCGGCGGGAGCCGGAAGAGGGGGGAGGGGGGCTTCCACCTGGTCTGACGGGCCGCTATTTCAACTTCTCCGCAGGTTTCAGTATCCCTGTCCTGCGCTACTTGAGGGCGGGCCTTTCTTATCATTATTGGACGAGGCCGGCGGGCGTTTCGGACAAAAGGGACGGACATTTGGTGACGATCGACCTCATCCGCCAATAACATCGGTCAGGCTTCGGCTGCAGCTTTTTCTATTGCAATTAAAAAAAAATTAGGGGATAATTAAGCGTCTATGTCGAACATATTGAAGAAATTGATGTCAAATTTCGTGAAAATGGCCGTCCGCCTGAGCCCCGCCGTCTTCCTGACGGTCCTTATGTCTTTGGCCCTCATTGCCCAGCCCGAACCCCCCACCGCATACCGGGTGGGGCCGAAAGATGTTCTGCAGATCGACGTTTACGGCGTCGATGCCCTCCGTAACCTGGAGGTGACGGTCTCAGAGGTGGGGAAGATCACCCTCCCTCTTCTGGGCGAGGTGGCCGTAGACGGGCTGACCAAATCCGAAGTGGAGCAGAAGCTCGTCGGGCTGCTCAGCGAATCCACCCTGCGCAATCCTCATCTCACGGTTCTGATCAAGAACTACCAGAGCAAGGTGGTCTATCTCATCGGCGCCGTCCAAAAGCCCGGCGTATACCCCCTGTTGAGCCGTCAGACGCTGCTGGAAACCATCGTGGAAGCGGGCGGTCCGGCGACCAACGCCGGCAAGGAGATCATTGTCGTCCGTAAACAGGACGGCGGGGAGGGGGCCTCGCTGCGCCTCTCCCTGGATGACCTGATGTACAACGTGGATGCCCGGTTCGACATCCCCCTCCAGCCGAACGACATCATCAACATCCCCGCCGACCGGGAAGTGGTCATCTATGTCTTGGGCGCGGTCAAGAGTTCCGGGGCCCTGGCGGTCAAGCTGAGCAGCATACCTTCCCTGCTCAAGGCCATCACCAAGGCCGGCGGGTTCAGCGACAGGGCCAATCAAGGGGACGTCCGTATCAGGCGGACGGACGCCCAGGGCGTGGAGAAAGAGATCAAGGTCAACGCCCGGGAAATCCTTAGGGGGAAAAAGAAAGACGTCCCCCTGGAACCCGAGGACGTCATCATCGTCGGCGAGTCCATTTTCTAGCCATGGCCACCAAACCCCTCAAGCAAGAGATCGACCTGCTCTATTTCTGGCGGATTTTTTTAAAGAGGAAGTGGATCGTTTTGACCTTTCTCCTGATGGTCGTCACGGTGGTGGCCATCCTGTCTTTCACCGCCACGCCCATCTACCAGTCCACAGCCACCATCCTCATCGAGAGCCCCCGCTCGGATTACCTTACCCTCCAGGACCTTCTCGGCAACAACCAGCTCGGCGGTTACGGCTACGATGATATGTACTTCAACACCCAGTTGGAGCTGTTGAGGAGCCGCGGCCTGGGCGAGCGCGTGGCCAAAAGGCTGGACCTTCTCAACCGGCCCGAATACCAGGAAAAGGCCGTGACCCCCACTTCCATCTTCAGCGTGATCAAGCATTTCTTCAGCTTCCGCTGGCTGCGGGGGAAGCCCTCCACCGCAGGCCAGGCGGCCGAGCCGGAAAGCCCTGAAGCGCTCATGGAGCGCAACGCCGTTCTCGGCTCCCAGATCATCGGCCGGGTGAAAACGACCGTCGTGGAGCGGACGGGCTTGGTCCAAGTCAGCTACCAGTCCTCCAACCCCAAGCTGGCCACCGAAGTCGTCAACACCCTGGTGGAAGAGTTCTATAATTATTCCATCGAGGCCCGCTATGAGGCCACCAAACAGGCCTCCGATTTCCTGACCGAGCAGATCTCCCAGCTCCGCTCCGACCTGGAGATCAAACAGCGCGAGTTGCAGAGGTTCGGGCAGGAAAAAAACCTGATGTTCCTCAGCAACCAGGAGGACACCACCGTGGGCGAGTACTCCAACTTGTATAACGCTTATATGCAGGCCCAGATCAAGCGGGTCAACAAGGAATCCGTCATGCGGGAGCTGCAGGGTCTGAACCTGGACGCGGTGAGCACGCCCACCCGGATCTCGAACCCCACGGTCAGCGCCATGCTGTCCGATTATCTCCGCACCAAGATCGAGTACGAGGAAAAGCTCAAGTTCTACCGGGAGACCTATCCCGACATGCAGCGCCTCAAAAACCGGCTGGACAGCCAGAAAACCCAGCTCCAGACCGAGATCCGCAACGCCATCGGCGCGGCCGAGTCGGAATACCGGGCCGCTCTCAAGGAGGAGGAGGCGCTCAAGACCATGATGGCCGGCCAGCGCAAGGACGTGGTGGAGTCGAACTCCAACAAGGTTCGCTACAACGTCCTCAAAGCCGAAGTGGACGGGGCCCAGACTCTGCTGGCTTTTCTCCAGTCCAAACAGCAGGAGACCCAAGTCTCGGCCCGAGTGACCGGCCAGAGGACGAGCAACATCCGCATCGTGGACAAGGCCCTGATGCCCGACCGGCCGGTCTCTCCCAACATCATGAGGAACATTCTTATCTCCCTGTTATGGGGGTTGTTTCTGGGGCTGGGCCTGGCTTTCACCGTAGAGTTCATGGACACCTCCCTCAAATCGCCCGAGGACGTGGAGAAGCTGACCGGCTTGTCCTCCTTGGGCCTGATCCCCAGCTATGCCGCCGACAGCCGGAACCTGTACCTGGATTACTACGCCTACAGCCAGCGCGATCGCCCCGGCTCGCGCAACCCGGGGACGGAAGCCAAGGCCATCGAGCTCATCAACCATTATGACCCCAACCTGGCCATTTCCGAAGCCTACCGGACCATCCGGACCTCGATCCTTTTCACCCAGACCGACCGGGAGGCCCTGAAGATATTCAGCTTTACCAGCGCCTTTCCCCAGGAGGGCAAATCCACTACGGCCACCAACATGGCCGTCAGCTTCGCCCAACTGGGCTCCAAAGTGGTGCTCGTCGATACCGACCTGCGCAAGCCCCGCATCCACAAGATTTTCAAGGTGCGGAACATCGTGGGCCTGAGCAACGTCCTGACCGGACGGGTCCAGCCCCGGGACGCCATCCAGTCCACCCTGGTGCCGAACTTGGAGATCATGCCCAGCGGCCCCATCCCGCCCAACCCGGCCGAGCTGCTCAACTCCCCCCGGATGGCGGAGCTGCTGGCCTTGCTCCGGGCGAAATACAGCTACGTCCTGGTCGACACGCCGCCCATGCTGTTTGTCAGCGATGCGGCCATCGTCAGCTCCATCTGCGACTGCACGGTCATCGTCCTGCGCCCGGAAAAAGCTTTCCGCAAGCCGTTCCTCACTATGATCGGCGAGCTGGGCAAGGCCAAGGCCAAGGTGGCGGGGGTGATCTTCAACGACGTCAACATCAGGAAGAATACCTACTACGCCGAGCATTACCGGTATCACTACCGCTACAAGTACGGGAGCTATAAGACGGAGGAGGACGACAGGCTGCACAAGTCCTGAGGAACGGCCATGATCGACCTCCATTGCCATATCCTGCCCGGCCTGGACGACGGGGCGGAGAGCCTGGCCGAGTCCGTGGCCATGGCCCGCCTGGCGCAGGAGGAGGGCATAGGGACCATCGTCGCCACTCCCCATCTCTTCCGGGGGAATGTCGGCCTGGCCGACCTGGCCGCCGTAGGGCGGAAAAAGCAGGAGCTGGAAGCGGCCCTGCGGCAGGCCGGCCTGTCGTTGAAGATCCTGACCGGCGTCGAGGTCCGCTTCTCCCATAACCTGATCGAGGAGATCAAGCGGAACAAGCGCGCCCTGGTCATCCACACCAGCTCCTACATGTTTATTGAATTTCCCTTCGACTATGTTTATTCCGGGGTCAAGGAAGTATTTTTCGAGCTGATGAGCGAGGGGATCATCCCCATCATCGCCCACCCCGAGCGCAATTCGGTCTTCATCAGCCATCCCGGCCAGCTTTACGACCTGGTGGAGATGGGCTGCCTGGGCCAGGCCAACAGCGGCAGCTTCACCGGGCACTATGGCCAGGTCGTCGGCGAGACGGCCGTCCGAATGTTGAGCTGGGGATTGATCCATGTCCTGGGCACCGATGCCCATAACAGCACCGACCGAGCCCCCCGCTTCAAGGAGGCTCTGCGGATCATTGAACCCATCATCGGTCCGGAAAACGCCCGAGCCCTGGTCGAGGACAACCCGCGGGCCGTCCTGGATGATAAAAGCCTGCCTTTCCTTCCCGAGCCGTTCAACCCCGTTCACAAAGAAAAGAGTTTTAAGATCAAGCTGCCCTCCTTCTCCTTCAAGCGGAAGGACCAAAACGACTGATGGCTCTCAGGATACGCATCAAGAACGGCAAATCCGAACCGCGGCCGGCGGCCTATATCTTGCCCGGCCGGCAGCCTTCCTGGAAAAAAGTTGTTGAGATCGGTCTGATCGCCCTCTTGATCTTCAGCCCGCTTCCCCAGGGGTCGGCCTGGGAATGGTCCATCCTGGTCATCCAGCTGACGGCCGTGGGGCTGGCCTTGATTTACCTCGCCGGCAACCGGGATTCTTACGCGCCGGCCTGGCGCAAGCCCATGCGCGGGCCGCGTTGGTTGATCACCGGTTTCTTCCTGCTGGTCCTTCTTCAGGTTATCCCCCTGCCGGCCTTCCTGGTGAAAATTCTGGCGCCGGGTTCATATCATTTTCATCAGGCCTATGGCCCTCAGTCGCCGGGTTCCGCATTTCTGACCATATCCCTGGTTCCGGCCAGCACGCTGCGGGCGGGGCTGGAGCTCCTGGCCTATGTCCTGGCGGCCATGCTCCTCCTCCGGGTCATCAACCGGTTTCGCCAGATGGAGAGGATGGTCACCGTCCTCATCCTGCTCGGAGTCTTCCAGGCGCTCTACGGGCTCTTCGAGCTTTCCACCGCTCAGCCCCACATCCTCTTCTATAAGAAACTCTACAACCTTGATTCGGTCACCGGGACGTTCGTCAACCGGAACCATCTGGCCGGGTACCTGGAAATGATCATCCCCCTGGCCTTGGGATTCCTGGTGGCCCGCATCGGCTTCTTCTCCCTCCGGGTTAAAGGCTCTCCGGGAGCGATGCGGGAGATCTTCGCCCATTTTTCCCGGAAGTCCTTTGCTGTCAACCTCCTCTTGGCCGCGGCGACGGTGGTCATGGCCGTGGCCGTGGTCAAGTCCCAATCCCGGGCAGGAGTTTTCCTGATGGTCCTGACCTTCCTCCTTTTTCTGGAGATGGTCCTCTTTCATCTGAGCTATTCCGGGGAGGGGAGACGCCTGGCCCGCAACCTGATCAACGTCTCATTCCTGGTCGTGGTCATTTTCTCCCTGGCCGTGGGCATGACCGCGGTCATGAACCGGTTCCTGGCCGACGACACGCTGTTCCATGGCGGCCGGACGCTGTTCTGGAGGAACATCGTGCCCCTGGTCCGCGATTTCCCCTTGTTCGGGACGGGCCTGGGGACGTTCGTCTCGGTTTATCCCGGCTACGAGACGGCCGGCATAGGGATGCTCCTGGAGCATGCTCATAACGACTACCTGGAGCTGGCGGCCGAGACCGGGATTTTGGGTTTCCTCCTTCTGGCCGGCGGGATTGTCTGGACCCTGGTTCAGATTTTCCGTATGTGGCGGGCCCGGCGGAGCCTGGAGATCAAAGGCCTGGCTATGGGGGGATTCATCTCCTGCGTGGTGATCCTTATTCATAGTTTCACGGATTTCAACCTCCATATTCCGGCCAATGCTCTGGTCTTCACCATGGTGCTGGCTTTGACCACGGCTATTGTCCACCGCCGCTCCTCGACGCTGTCCCGGGAGGAGGCTTAGGGGAGCGCCATGAAGAAGTTCCTCCTCGTCCTGGCCCTGCTGGCCTATGCTGCAGCGGCGGTCGTTTTGTACATGAACATTGATCAGTATTACCAGTCGAAGAAAAAGGGGCTGACTCCGGAGCGCAACCTGGATCGCCTCCAATGGGCCAACAGGCTGATGCCCATCTCCGACAAGACCCTGGCCGAGGAGGGGAAAGTCCATCTGGGAGTTGCCCTGGAGAGCCTGGCCCAAGTCGAACAGGCCGGACGCTCCTTGCAGCGGGCCGAGATCCTTCTGCGGCGGGCGCTCCGTTTCAACCCGGCCTCCTCGGAGAATCATTTCTATTACGCTAAAGCGCTCCAGTACCTCAGCTTTATATCCGAGAGGGAAGTGCCCGATAGTCTTCCGGAGCTGTGGAAAGCGGCCCGCCTGGCCGGTGACCGGTCTTCCCTCGACCTCGACATCGCCCAAGCCCTTCTCGACCGATGGTCTTCTCTCTCCTCTGAGCAGCGCCATTTCACCCTGCACAGCCTGGAGAAGATCCTGGCCCAAGGCAATGAGTCGCAGTTCCAGACGCTCCTTCACCGATGGTTCCTGAACGTCAAGGACGAGAAGCTCTTGGACAGCATCCTGCCCGAGTCCTCCAAGCTCTACCGGACCTATGCCCGATTCCTGGGGGAGATGTCCCTGTCGCTCGAGGCCAGGCAGAGGCTGCTGGTCAAGGCGGAGGACCTCGATTATAACCAGGCTGTCCGGGAGAACGACGCCGGGCGTCCGGATGAGTGTCTGAGGCTTTTGGACGGAATCCATTACTACTCAGCGCTGGCCGAAAAGAAAGATATCACCCCGGAGTTGATCAGGCATCGACTCTTGGTCAAAGCCGCCACTCTGAGCCGGGCCAAGCTGCGGCTGATGAAGACGAGGAAGCTGGAGGAGGCGGAGTCGGACCTGCGCGCCTATTTGAAGCTGGAGACCGATTACAGCCAGGTCCTGGATCTGGAATCCTATCTCAAGGAGCTCAACCTGGTGCAGGGCGATCAGGCTGTCCGGCCTGTCCAGGGGGACCTCCGCAATCTGGCCTTTGAGCTCTTCCTGATGTTCTGCGCCCACAAATACAACCAGATCACCGGCCTGGGGACGGCCTTGGGGGGCGGGCTGATCGTGGCCGGCGAAACTCAAAAAAGATACGTCCGGGAGATCCTGATGCTCGTGGCCGACTCCTACAACAAGCTCAACTTCGTCTATGAGCCGGAGCGGTTCTATCAGGAAGCGCTGGAAGCCGTTCCCGACGATTGGGAAGTGTTGTTGAAGCTCCGCCGTTATTATGAACGGATGAATGACGCGGCTAAGGCGGCCCGGGTCAATCAGGCCCTGTCCCAGGCGCTGACGCCCCCGGCGGTTGTCCCGGCCGACAGTTTGATCGGCAAAGAACAGACCCGGACGCTGCCTTTTATTCTTGATTCCAGTTCAATTATTTTGACCCTGTCCTTTGAGCCGCCGGAAGGACAGAATCGCCCTCTGATCTCGGTTCTTTTCAACGGCCGGGTTATCTGGGAAGACACCCTGGCTTCTGCGGAACTGGCCCTGAAGGTCGAGGCGACTCCGGGGTTGAACCGGCTGGAAATCATTCCCGTCAATGGGCCTGTTCGCCTGCTCGGCTGGAAGTGGGAGCGGGTGGTTCCTGAAGCAGAATAATCGACTAGCCTTTGGGGGTGATTTTATTTCTAAGCAAAAGTGTTGACAACGGTCTATTATATCGTTGATAATAAACTCTCATCTGTAAGAGAGGCGGAACTATGTGTTATCAAAGAACAATGAAAAAAGCTTTTTTATCTATGGCCATTTTTGTCGCATTCGTTCTGGCCGCTCAGCCCGCTCTTTGGGCTCAGCCCGGCCAGAATGGCAGCCTGATTGGATACGTCTATCAAAGCGACGGGACGACCCCGGCCCAGGGCGCCGTCGTCAAACTGAGAAACCTGGCCACGGGCGCCGTTTTCGAAAGCACCAAGTCCTCCGAGTTGGGATATTTCAAGGTGGAATCCTTGGACCGGGGGCTTTATGTCTTCGGCGCTGTGACAGACCAGGGGGAGTTCAACTCCTCTGATGTCATCGGCATCGAAGCCCACGCAACGGCCAAGCTGTCATTAGCCCTGAACGTCCAGGTCAATACCCGGCCGGCCGGCTCAAGCAACGAACCTCCCGCCATCCGGGGCGAGAAGTTCCTGGGCCGCGTTGTTGAGTTTAATACCTCCACCCTGGAAGCCCGCGTCTTCGTGGAGAAGGGGGAGTGCAACCTGGGCGATACCATCCATGTCAGGGGCGACAAGCAGAAGGGCAGCGAGACCGATTTTTACCAGAAAGCCAATACGATCAAGCAGAACGGCTATGCTCAGAAAAAGGCCCTGGCCGGCCAGTACTACAACTTCCCCCTGGAGAAGCCGGCCTTGATAAACGATTGGCTGTATCTGAAGGAAAAAAGCGGCCTGGCTGCCTTTTTCCTGACCCCCATCGGCATGGCCACCGTGCTGACCGGAACAACGGCTATCGTCTATATCGTCGTCGTGCCGCCTACCCCGGCATCTGCTTACAGGCATTAATTCCGTTCTCAGCGGCAGGCTGGCCCGCCGACCCTTCATTTCATCTATGATTAAGGTCATTCGTGGTCTGTATAAAGGCAAGCGTTTGAAGCGCCTGCCCGATCTCCGCGTCAGGCCCATGCCCGACAAGCTCAAGGAGGCGCTCTTCCATATCCTGGATCCGGAGGTCCGGGGCGCCGTGGTCCTGGACGGTTTTGCCGGCACCGGCTCGGTGGGCATCGAAGCGCTCAGCCGCGGCGCCGAGAGAGTCGTTTTTATCGAGGAGCTGTGGCCGGCGGTCAAGACGATCCGTCACAACCTGGCCCTGTGCGGGGCCGAGGACCGGGCGGACATTCTTCACCGGGAGTTCAACCGGGCGGTTATCCAGCTCAGCCGGGAGAGGATGAGCTTCGACCTGATTCTTCTCGACCCGCCCTACCGGCTCCTGGAGGAGCGGAACCCGTTGAAGGTCATCAAGAAGAGGGACATCCTTAAGCCCGGGGGGAGGATTGTTCTCCGCCGCCACCGCAAAACGAAGTTTGAGCCGAGGTTCTTTACCGTGCAGCGCGACCTCACTCTGGGCGACGACACCCTGCTTTTTCTAGGCTGCCCAAAATGACCCGGAGAACGGCGACTAAAAAAGTGGGATGAACCGATGGCCGACGAATTGGGAAAAGAAATAGACTTGAGGCCGGTCAAGCCCCTCCTGGAAGAGGGGGACCTTTTTTCCGGCGACGGCCGGGTCAAGGGGACATCCCTGTTTCTGGGCAAGTACTCCCTGGCCGAGGTCATCACTGTGCTCGGCCGCAAAAATTTCTTCAAGGAGGCCAAGAAGCGCCGTCTGTGGCCCTTGGCCTTCGACATCGATTCCTTGGAATATCCGCTGCAGCGTTTTCGGATCTACTACCGGAGCCCGGACCCCGACAATCTCATTGTGGACCTCAAAATCAAAGAGGGCCTTTTCCAGCTCAAGAATCACTTGACCCTGGGGCTGTCCCGCCATGAGTACAAGGTGCTGATTTTCGAATGGCTCACCCTGCAGAACCCTCTCCTCGACTTCAGGTCATCCCGGGCCCCCCTGCCCGGCCAGACCCATCCCGGCCTGGGCATGGGCCGAAAGGTCATGGACCTGTTCATCTACCTGGCCAGGCTGATGGGCCAGGACGGGCTGCTGGCCTACCCGGCCTATTTCCACAATGCCCTTCTTTTTTCCAAGTCTTTTAACTTTCTTAACCCGGAAAAAGCCGGGGAGGTGGAAGCCATCCAGCACGCTTTCCGTCACGTCCCCATCAAGAAGCAGGCCTGGATCATCCATTGGGGCTGCCTGCGCGACAGGTCGGGCCGGCCCTATGAATGGGGGGCTGAGGAGCAGGTCTGCCCCCTGGCCAGGCCGCTGCGCAAACATTTCGGCTCGCGGCTGTATCGGATGAAGGCCCGCTTAAGCCGGAGCCGCCATAAGTTCACCGTCGATTGGGAGTGCTTCCGGGCCAAGGCGGCCGAGGTGCCCGGCCTGCTGCCCTAGTTATTCGGCGGCACTCTATCCTGGCCTCAGGCTGCTTCAATTCCCTCTTCCTTCAATAGCAGGGCTACGGCAAGAGCCATCAAGAATCTTGCGCTAAAACTGAAAAGAGAATTGCTTTTTCCGCCGAGCTATATATACTAGTATAAATACGGGAGGGTAATTTTGAGAGTCTTGGTCATCGGCGGTTGCGGATTCTTAGGGACAAACCTCTGCCTCTACTACAAACGCCTCGGGGCGGAGGTCGTAGCCTACGACAACCTGGCCAAGCATGAATTCCTGCGAAACCCCTACATGAAGCCGGAGGCTAGGTTCCACAACAAAGTCACTCTGGAGAGAAACGGCGTCGAGGTGGCCGTGGCCGATGTCCGGGACAAGGACGCCCTGCAGAGCTGGGCCCGGGGCTGTGATCATGTTTGTCATACCGCCGCCCAGCCGGCCATGACCATCTCCTGGGAAGACCCAGAGCTTGACTTCAGCACCAACGTCACTGGGACGTTCAACGTTCTGGAAACAGCCCGCCGGCTCCAAGTGCCTGTGGCCATCTGCTCCAGCATCCATACCTACGGCCCGGACAAGATCAACTCGGAGCTCAAGGAGGAGGCAACCCGTTATGTGCGCCAGCCAGCGGCCATAAACGAGGACGAGCCACTCCTGCAGGGTACGGTCACTCCTCTCCACGCCTCCAAGCGCTGCAATGAAATCTATGCCCAATCGTACATCGACACATATGGGATGAAAGTCGCCTGTTTCCGGTTGACGGGCATCTACGGGCCCTACCAGTTCGGCGGCGAAGACCACGGCTGGGTGGCCAATTTCGCCATCCGCACGGTCATCGGCCTGCCGGTCACAATTTTCGGCACCGGGAAGCAGTTGCGGGATATTCTCTTCGCCGAAGATGTCTGCGAGGGGTTCAACGCCTTTTTTAAAAAACCTGTCTCTGGTATCTACACCCTCGGCGGCGGCGAAGAGAACGCGATTTCTCTCTTGGAATCCATCCGGGTGATCGAAGACCTGACGGGAGTCAGGTCCCAAGTCCTGTTCGAACCCGAGCGCCGCGGCGATCTGAGGTATTTCGTGGCCGATTCTTCGCGGTTCACCAAGGCGACGGGCTGGAAGCCCCTCATTCGGCCTCGTCAGGGGATCGAAAAGCTGCTCGATTGGGTGAAAGCCAACAGGAGGTTGTTCGCCGATGCCTGAAACGAAGGAGCTCAAGGCGCTCATCCTAGCCGGCGGCCGGGGAAAACGGCTGGGAGAGTTCACCGAAGACTTTAACAAGTCCATGCTGGAATTTGGGGATAAGACCCTTATTGAATACAGCCTGGATAATGCCGTCCGCCTCGGCGTGCAGGAGGTCGTGATTGTCGTCGGCTATATGGCCGAACAGATCATCAACGCCTTCGGCAACGCTTACCAGGGCGTCCCGGTCAAATATGTCATCCAACGGCAGCAGAAGGGCGTGGTGCACGCTATGGAATGCAGCCAGGCTGCCATCGGCCGAGCGGACTTCATCCTATTGCTGGCCGATGAGTTTTTCATAAACCCCGAGCACACCGCTTTCCTCCGTTTTTTCCACGAGAAAAAGGTCTTTGCCGCCTGCGGCGTTGTCCGGGTGGACGACCTAAGCAGGATAGGCAAGACTTATGCCGTACTGGCCGACGCCCAGTCCCAGCGGATCTTCCGGCTGGTGGAAAAACCCAAAAATCCCATGAATAACATCATGGGCACGGGGAACATTCTTTTTGCGAATGGCATATTCGACTACATGCCCATGACGCCCATCAACCAGCAACGTCAGGAGAAAGAGCTCCCCGACCTTATCCAGTGCGCTATCGACGATGGCAAGCCGGTCCTCTATTTTCCGCTGGCCGCGACCTACGTCAACGTCAACACTCCGGAAGATATCCTGATCTTGAAAGAAGAGCAGTCGCGTTCATGACGCCCGCCTGCGACACGATTGTTGTCATCCCGGCCTACAACGAAGAACAGAGTATCGGCCGTCTCATCGAATTGACCCGGCCCTGGGCGGATGTCTGCGTGGTCAACGACGCTAGCCGCGACCGGACCGAAGAAATCGTGACGTCCTATCCAGGAGTCGTCTGTATCACCCACCAAAAGAATACGCACATCCCCCAAGCAGTGTTGGACGGGATGAGGTACGCCGCGGGCAAGCCCTATCGTTACGTGATCACCATGGACGCCGGCTTGAGCCATGACCCGGCGGAGCTCGGCCGCTTCCTCCAGGCTCCCGAGGCGGATGTCGTCATCGGCCGGCGGGAGGTTCGCCACGACGTTCCCGTTTATCGCCGGCTGTTCAGCTTGGCAGCCAGCCTCCTCTTCAACCTGGCCTTTTTTTCCTGGAAATGGGGAGTTCCCCCCTCTCATTTTAAGGACGTGAGCTCCGGCTTTCGGCGCTATTCCCGCCGCGCGGTGGAACTCTTGTTGAGCCGGACCTTTAAGGCGAAATCCTTTGATTTTCAGGTCGAAGCCTTGATGTTTGCCTATCGCAACCGGCTGCGCATCTTGGAGATCCCCATCAGCTACAAGTTTACTACCACATCCTTGAGGGCGAAAGTGGTCATAGACGAATTGAAGATGTTGGGGGACATGCTCCTTCGGCAGCGAAGGTAAACGCATATTTTTCCCTTGAGGATGCTTGCTATCCAATCATGAATTGACTTTTTCTTTCTACTTATAAATCAAAATTCTCAGGAAAGTAGAATTTTTTGCCAGATCAAAATATTTCGAATAGACTATAATAAGCTCCCAAAATAGAGCTCGACCGGAGCACGGAATCCTAGTTTCCGGAGGTCAGGCTTTTTTATAACAAAAAGATAGCGTTCGGGCAATATATAAAGACGGGTAGTGCGCCGCCGAGTCTTTTTTGCTATAATAACCGCTCAGGAGTATGAGGAAATGAAGAAAGGCATTCACCCCCAGTACCAGGAATGCCAGGTCGTCTGTGCCTGCGGCAATACGTTCACCACCCGCTCCACCAAAAAGGAGATCCGGGTGGAGATCTGTTCCAACTGCCATCCCTTCTTCACCGGGAAACAGAAGTTCTTGGACAGTGCCGGCCGTATCGAGAAATTCAGGAAGAAATATGGCCCGACCAAAAAATAAGCGCCATGTTTCAAGAGCTTGAGGGCCTCCAGGAACGATACCGCCTTCTGCTTGATTCCTTATCCGACCCGGCCGTCCTGGCCAACCCCCAGAAGCTTCGGGAACTGACCAAGGAGCGGGCTGAGCTGGAACCGCTGCTCAAGGTTTACCAGGACTACCGGCAGACTCAAGTTGAGCTCCGGCAGTCCGAGGACATCCTGGCCGATCCCGGTGCGGAGACGGAGCTCAAGACCCTGGCCGAGACCGAGCGGGAGGAACTTCGCCGGCGGCTGGAGCGGCTGGAAAAAGAGCTCAAGGTCCTGCTCCTGCCCAAAGACCCCCGGGACGACAGGAATGTCATCCTGGAAATCCGGGCCGGGGCCGGCGGGGACGAATCCTCACTGTTCGCCCAGGAACTCTTCCGCATGTATACCCGCTTCGCCGAATCCCAGGGCTGGAAGGTTGAGGTCCTGAGCTCCAGCCCATCGCCGGTGGGGGGTTTTAAGGAGGCTATCCTCAATATCCGTGGCCAGAAAGTTTTTTCCCGTCTCAAGTATGAGAGCGGAGTCCACCGTGTGCAGCGCGTGCCCAAAACAGAAGCCGGCGGCCGCATTCACACTTCGACGGCCACCGTGGCCGTTCTGCCCGAGGCCGACGAGATCGATGTGAAGATCGATCCCAAGGACCTCAAGATCGATGCCTTCGGCGCTTCCGGCCCGGGCGGCCAGAACGTCAATCGCAACTACACCGCCATCCGGGTGACCCATCGGCCGTCGGGCCTGGTGGTCTCCTGTCAGGATGAGAAGTCCCAGCACCGCAACAAGGAAAAGGCCCTGCGCATCCTCCGCACTCGGCTGCTGGACATCGCTCAGCAGGAACAGCATCAGCAGATCGCCTCGGACCGCCGCTCCCAGGTGGGGACGGGCGAGAGGAGCGAGAAGATCCGGACCTACAATTTCCCCCAATCCCGGGTCACCGACCATCGCCTGGGCTTGAGCCTGCACAACCTGCAGGCCATTCTGGACGGCGAGCTTTCGGAGCTTCTGGAGAAATTAAGCTTCCATTTCCAGGCCCAGGACCTGGCCCATCCTAATTGACCACCCTCGACAAGTTGCACCGGCAGGGGGCGTCTCTCTTGAGACGGGCGGCCCGGCCCGGCCTGGAATCCAAGGTCCTCCTTCTTGATGTTTGCGGCTTGAGCGAGCTGGAATTTCTGAGCGAGCCCGAACGGCCCGTTCCGGAAAGGACGGCGGCCGGGTTCTTGAAAATGGTCGCCCGCCGGAGGGCCGGGCAGCCCTTGGCCTATCTTATCGGCCGAAAAGAATTCTGGTCCCTTAACTTTGCGGTGAGGCCGGGAGTCTTCATCCCTCGGCCGGAGACCGAGCTTCTGGTGGAATTGGCCCTCGAACGTGCTCCCCGGCCGGATCCCTTCATCCTCGACCTGGGCACTGGCGCGGGCAACATCGCCCTGGCCCTGGCCGGGGAGGTTCCCGGGGCCAGGATTCTGGGCCTGGACGTTTCCGTCAAAGCTCTGGAAACGGCCCGGCTCAATGCCCGCCGGCATAAAATCCGGAAGGTTTCGTTCCTCCGCTCTTCGTTCTTTTCCGGTCTTGGCGGCCGCCGGCCCCGGCCGCGTTTCGATGTCATCGTCTCCAACCCGCCCTACGTCTCAGAGAAGGAGTGGCGGGGGATGAGTTCCACCTTCCGCCGCTTCGAGCCCAAGAAAGCCCTGGTCCCCGGCCCGACCGGCCTGGAGGCCGTTCGGCGGATCGTCCGCGAAAGCCCCGCTTACTTAAAGCCTGGCGGGTCGCTGATCCTGGAAATCGGAGCCGGTCAGCGAAAAAACGCTTTGGCTTTGTTCGACCGCCGCTGGCGGGATATCCGCTGTCACCAGGACCTCACTGGCCTCCACCGGGCTGTTACGGCTCGGCTGGCCGGGGAATCTTGAAAGAAAATTCGAGGCAGGCAGCTCTTTTTCCGTGATATGATTTGTGCCGGGCAGGGGTGGCGCGGTGAAAGGTTTCCCCGTTACCGAGAAAGGGCTGCTGACACTAAGGAGGGCAAGCATGTCTAAAAAAGCATTCATTGCCGTTGTGTTATCAATTTTCATTTTAGCCGCCGGCTCACTGGCCGGTCAGGCCAAAGAGGAGGATCAACCCTGGCGCTGGGGCACGGACAGGATTAAAACCGGAGTCAACTTGGTTCGCGCCGGAATGAACCTTACGCCCAAGGCCTGGCCCAACGGCGCCCGCCTGGCCGTGGCCCTGTCCTTCGATTTCGACGCAGAGACGAGCGCGCTTCGCGACGGCCAGCTTTCGCCCGGCCTTTTGTCCCAGGGAGAATATGCCGCCCGGGCGGCCCTGCCCAGAATCTTGGCCCTGCTCGACCGCTACCACCTGCCGGCCAGTTTCTTCGTGCCGGCCGTCACCGCTCTGCTCCACCCCAAGGAGATCAGGGCCATTCTGGCTTCCGGCCGTCACGAGATCGGCCTGCACGGCTGGATCCATGAGCGCAATTCGCAGCTCGGCGAGGCGGAGGAGATGAGCCTGATGCGAAAATCCTTTGAGCTGCTGAAGAGCTTCACCGGCAAGCCGCCGGTGGGCCTGCGCACCCCCTCCTGGGATTTCAGCCCCTTCACCCTCAAGATCATCCGCGAGATGGGCCTGCTCTACGATTCCAGCCTCATGGCCGACGACCGTCCCTATGAACTGCTGGAGAACGGCCGGCCGACGGGCGTGGTGGAGCTGCCCGTGGAATGGCTGCTGGATGATTATCCCTACTTCGGGTTCGACCGGTACACGGCCGTCCGGCCTCACATCACTCCGGATGAGGTCCTGTCCATCTGGGCCGCGGAGTTCGACAAAGCCTACGAGGAGGGGACGCTGTTCGTCCTGACCATGCATCCCAAGTATATTGGGCATCGCAGCCGGATGATGATGCTGGAAAAGCTCATCCAGCATATGCTCTATCGCGGAAGAGTCTGGTTCGCCACCCATGAGGACATCGCCCGCGTGGCCAAGAAGGCGCTGGCCGTGGAGAAAACGGACATCCGGAAGATCCGGAAGTAATAATGGGAAGTATCTCATTTTCCGTGATAAAAGCAGATTGCTATAAATGATGTAAGGAGAAATCTGATGACCGCAGGAACAGGACCTCGGACCGTGAAAGCGCCGAGGGGAACAAGCCTCCACACCAAGGGCTGGTCACAGGAAGGCGCGCTGCGGATGCTCATGAACAACCTCGACCCCGCCGTGGCCGAGAAGCCCCAGGAGCTCATCGTCTACGGCGGCACGGGTAAGGCCGCCCGCAACTGGGAATGCTACGAGGCCCTGGTCAAGGCCCTTATAAAGCTGGAAAACGACGAAACGCTGGCCGTCCAATCCGGAAAGCCGGTGGCCGTGTTCAAAACTCATCCCGAGGCGCCCCGGGTCGTCATCTCCAACGCCATGATCGTGCCCCAGTGGGCCACCTGGGACGAGTTCCGTCGCCTGGAGGCCAAGGGCCTGACCATGTACGGCCAAATGACGGCCGGTTCCTGGATCTACATCGGGACCCAGGGCATCCTGCAGGGCACCTATGAGACTCTGGCCGCAGTGGCCCGCAAGCACTTCGGCGGGTCGCTCAAGGGAAAGCTGGCCGTCACAGCCGGGCTGGGCGGCATGGGCGGCGCCCAGCCTCTGGCCGTGACCATGAACGAGGGCGTGGCCCTCGTTGTCGAGGTTGACAAAGCCCGCATCCGGCGCAGGCTGGAGACGCGCTACTTGGATAAGGCCGTGGACAACCTGGATGAGGCGCTCAAACTTTGCCGGGCCGCCCAGGACAGGGGAGAGCCGCTGTCGGTCGGCCTGGAGGCCAACGCCGCAGACGTGCTGCCCGAGCTGGTCAGGCGCGGCATCAGGCCCGATGTCCTGACCGACCAGACCTCGGCCCACGACGAGCTCAACGGCTATGTCCCCCACGGCCTGCCCTATGCCGAAGCCCTCCGCCTGAGGGCCGGCGACCCGCAGGACTATATCAAGCGGGCCTATGCCTCCATGGCCGTTCACGTCCAAGCCATGCTCGAACTCCAGAAGCGCGGCGCCCGGGCCTTCGACTACGGGAACAATATCCGCGGCCAGGCCCGGAAGGCGGGCGTAGCCGACGCCTTTGCCATCCCGGGCTTTGTCCCGGAGTATATCCGGCCGCTCTTCTGCCTGGGCAAGGGCCCCTTCCGCTGGGCGGCCCTCTCCGGCCGGCCGCAGGATATCTACGTCACCGATGAGGCCGTGCTGCGGGAATTTCCGGAGGACAAGGCCCTGGAACGCTGGATCCGCAAGGCCCAGAAGCAGGTCAAGTTCCAGGGGCTGCCCGCCCGGATCTGCTGGCTGGGCTACGGCGAGCGGGCGCGTTTCGGCGAGGTCATCAACCACCTGGTCCGCAAGGGCCGTATCAGCGCGCCCATCGTCATCGGCCGAGACCACCTCGACGCAGGCTCGGTGGCCTCTCCCAACCGGGAGACCGATGGCATGAGGGACGGTTCGGACGCCATCGCCGACTGGCCTATCCTCAACGCTCTGCTGAACGCCGTGAGCGGCGCCTCCTGGGTGTCCGTTCACCACGGCGGCGGAGTGGGCATCGGCCTGTCCATCCACGCCGGGATGGTCATTGTAGCCGACGGCCAGTCCTCCACAGCTCGGCGCCTCCAGCGTGTCCTGACCTGCGACCCGGGGCTGGGCGTAGCCCGTCACGCCGACGCCGGCTATGAAGAAGCCGTCCGCTTCGCCCGCCGCAGCGGGCTGAAGATTCCCATGCTGAAGGCCTAATATTTATCGAATGATTTCGCCGGCCCACAGGGCTTTCAGGAATCGTCGCCAGGGATAGATGCGGACCCGATTGGTTAAGCGTTCTTCTTTTTCATTACATACGATAAAGGCGTTCTTAGGGGAATAGCCTTCTTGGAAGGCTGCCAAGGACCTTAAGTCCCGGCTGTCTAGGCGGCTCGTCCCTTTGACTTCTACGGCGATTTCTCCATCGCCGAGGATGAAATCAACTTCCAGCCCTGATTTTGTCCTCCAGAAGTGAACGGGAAAATGCAAGCCCGAATAGGAGGAGTAGGCAACGATCTCCATGAAAATGATATGCTCAAAGGCCCGGCCGAAGCTCTCGCCCCTCTCTTCCGCGATCCGTCGTTTGGCCATAGCGTTGGCCACGCCTACATCGAAAAGGTAGAACTTGGAGGCGCGGGTGATAATCTGGCGGGAAGGCCTTCGGGTGTAAGGCTCAACCCATCGGCCCAGCAAGGTATCAGCCAATATCTGGAAATATTCCCTGACGGTTTTTGAATCTACACCGGCATCCCTGGCGATGTTGGACAAGTTAATGATTTCCGCATGGGAATATCCGACGGCATCGAAGAACCTGGCGAAAGCAGGGATGTTGCGGGCCAGGCCCTCGGCCATGATCTCTTCCTTGAGATAATCCTGAATATACGCGCTTAGGGATTGTTGATAACCGTTTTTAAAGTAATGATCCGGGATGAGACCCCTGTTCAAAGCAGGCAAAAGCTCAAATTTGTCCATCTCCGCGGATACCAGGGGAAACATTTCAAATCGCCAAGCACGCCCGCCCAGAAGATTGGCTTTGCTGCGTTTCAGCTTTCTGGCGCTCGAGCCGCACAGGATGAAGCTCAGATGCTTGTTCTCGATCAGCCAATGGACTTCGTCTAATACGCCCGGAACCTTCTGGACCTCGTCTAAAATGATCGGGCTTTTTATGCGGACGATGTCTTTGGCCAGAATCCTTTCACGAAAAAGCGAAGGGTTTTTGCTGAGTTCAAGAACCAAATCAGTCTTGAGAAAGTCGAAATAAATACTTTCCGGAAATTTGTTCTTAAGATAGGTGGTTTTTCCAGTCTTCCTCGGCCCCCAGAGAAAGGCGGATTGCCCTTTTGGGAGGTTTATTTTTAGAATTCTTGGCCTTATATCCATTTTGGACAATCCTCCGAATTAGTTTAACTAATTTGGAGGTTAATCCTATTTGGTCCAATTGTCAATATCATGTAGCTCATAGAGCGCATGGCTGCGAAACTATATGCGAAATTATATGTTGAAAACGCCGCAGTGTGTATATAGA
>JBAVVA010000030.1:0-2055 GCA_049697055.1 Candidatus Aminicenantales bacterium | reverse complement strand
GGCCAGACCCATCTGGACCGTGCGCTTCAAGAATTCTTTTCGCTTCATTCGCTCATCTCCTTTTGTTGGATGAAAGTGCAGTTTTCATGCCAGTCGGAATGTCTGGGAAAAGCGCTTGTTAGGCGTAAATTTGATCAGACCGCAAAAAGCTACTTTACGCGGATCAAAGGAATTTTACAATCCTCGGCCCGGCAAGATGGCACTCATGCCTCCGCCTTGAAATGGGCCGGCCGGCATGCTAAATTGGCCTAATGATACATACCGCGGTCGTCCTGGCCGCCGGAATGGGGACGCGGCTGCGCTCGGTGATCGGCGAAAAACCCAAGGGCTTGCTGTCCTGGGAAGGCCGCTCCCTCATCGATCACTCCATCCTCCGGCTGCGCCGGGCGGCCGTCGAGACACTCATCATGGTGGTCGGCTACGAAGCCGAACAATACTTCCAAACCTTGAACCACGCCCCTTTGGCTGTTGAGTTCATCGTCAACCCGGACTACGCCTCCACCGGCAGCATGCACTCTCTATCCCTGTGCGCCGGCACGGTGAAGAAGGATTTTTTTCTCCTGGAATCGGACCTGCTCTATGAGCAGCGCGCCCTGGAAACCCTCGGCCGAGCTCCGGAGAAGGACCTTGTCCTTCTCTCCGGGCCGACCCAGGCCGGCGACGAGGTCTATGTTTACGGCCGGAACGAAACGATCGAGGTCGTATCCAAGACAAAGCGGGACCTTCCCCTGCTGGGCGAGCTGGTGGGTATCTCCAAAATTTCCCGGCCGCTCTTCGATAGAATGTGCGAGCATTACCGCACTCGTCCGCCCGATCCCAAATATGACTATGAGCTCTGCTTGGCGGAGGTCAGCCCCTCCCATCCCGTCCGCGCCCGCACCCTCCGGGACCTGGCCTGGATCGAAATCGACGGCCCGGAACATCTGGAGCGGGCCCAGCAGCTGGTCGGCCCCCGCATCAAACAAAACGAATCCGCTTATGGTCAAGCGTAACATCCTGCTCAACCCCGGTCCGGCCACGACCACGGATACCGTCAAGCAAGCCCTGGTCGTGCCCGACATCTGCCCCCGCGAGGCAGAGTTCGGCCAAGTCGCCCTGGAGGTTCAGAAAAAACTTGTCCGGGTGGTCAACGGCGGGGAGGATTACACGGCGGTCATGCTGATGGGATCGGGCACGGCGGCCGTGGAAGCGGCCCTCAGCTCGGTCATTCCGCCCCCGGGCAGGGTCCTCATCATTGACAACGGCGCCTACGGCCGCCGGGCCCGCCAGATCGTGGAAGCCTACGGCATCGCTTACGCCGTTTACGAGCTGGCCTGGGGAGATTATCCTGAGGTGGAGGCCGTCCGCCGCATCCTGGACCAAAACGGCCCCTTCACCCATCTCTTCCTGGTCCACCACGAGACGACCACGGGCATGCTCAATCCCCTGCCGGAGCTGCAGGAGCTCGGCCGCGAGTTCGGCTTGGAAACGATCGTGGACGCCGTGTCCTCCTATGCCGGCCTGCCCATCGACCTGGCCTCGCTGCCGGTGGATTATTTGATTTCCTCGGCCAACAAGTGCATCCAGGCTATGGCCGGAATCAGCTTTATCATCTCCCGCCGCGACAGCCTGGACAAGACGAAATCCATTCCCCAGCGCAATTTTTACCTCAACCTCTACGCCAACGAACAGCATCTGCGGGGGACCGGCCAATTCCAGTTTACTCCTCCGGTGCAGATCATTTATGCCCTGCGCCAGGCCTTGGATGAGTTCTTCGCCGAGGGCGCCGCAAACCGCTTCCGCCGCTACGCCCGCTCCTACCAAGAGCTGAGGAAGGGGCTGGCCGAGGCCGGCCTGGAATGCCTGCTGCCCGATTGGCAGCACTCCAAGCTGCTGACCGCGGTGCTGGAACCCAAAACCCCGGCTTACAGCTACCGGGACTTCCACGATCACTGCTACCGCCGGGGGGTGACCATCTATCCCGGAAAGTGCGCAAAAGCGGAAACCTTCCGCATCGCCAACATGGGCGCCATCGATTACCGGGACATCCGGGTCTTTAACGCCTTGATGAAAGAG
>JBAVVA010000029.1:0-7972 GCA_049697055.1 Candidatus Aminicenantales bacterium | reverse complement strand
TACCGGCGGACTTCAGCTTTTACGTTCTTGTTGCGGAGGATGACTTCGGCCAACAGCCCGGCCAGGGTATCGAAGTCCTTCTCCTTCATGCCGAAGCGAGTCATCTCCTGCACGCCCAGGCGGATACCGCTCGACTCCAGGAAGGACTCATCGTCGGGCAAAGCCTGGAAGTTGGTGACGATGTTGTTCTCTTCCAGCCTCCGGGCGATATCCATGCCCGGGCCGCAGGCCTTGACCCGGAGCAGGACCTGGTGCGTCTCGGTGAACCCGTCCCGCTCATCGCCCTCCACGGCCAGCCCCTTGTCTTTCAGGGCCCGGGCAAAGGCCTTGGCGTTGCCGCGGACCTGCTTCTGGTATGGCTCCTTGAAGGCGTTCATCTCATAGGCGGCCAAGAGCAGGGCCAGGAGCGTGCCCAGATGGTGGTTGCTGGTCGAGCCCGGGAAAGCCCGGCTCTTGATCTCAGTCCACAGGTTGCGCAGGGGTGAACCGGCCGGGATCTGGCCGGCCACCACTCCCCGCTGGGGCCCAAAAAACGTCTTGTGCGTGCTGCCGGTGACCACATCGGCGCCCTCCTGGAGCGGCGCCTGGAAGGCGCCGTAAAGGCCCAGCACGTGGGCCATGTCGTACATCAGGACGGGACGCTCCGGCCAGGATTTGACCAGCCCGGCCACAAAGGCCACCGGCTCCGGATAAAGGAACATGCTCTTGCCGAAGATGATGAGCTCAGGCTTATGCTCAACCAGGAGCTCGCCCAGCTTGGGCAGGTCGGGCTTGTATGGGTTGTCCTTGAGCAGGGGCAGATGAACAATTTTTTCCTTGGCCGTCTGCGGATCATACTCCACGAAGTTGAACAGCGCGCCCATAGGCTGGGAGCTGAGATGTCCGCCCTTGGTCAGGTCGTTGTTCATCACCAGACGTATCCGGCGGGGGACCTGCCCCTCGGCCCGGCCCCGGTTGATGAACTTGACCATGCCCTTGAAGACAATCTCATTGGCCATCTGTCCGCTGATCGGCCTCAGCTCGATGTCCGTGCAGCCCAAGTAGCGGGTCAGCTCTTTGCGGGCTTCGGCCTCCACCTCCCGAATGAAGTCGATGCCCTGATAGAAATAGACCTCCTCGCCCTTCATCGTCCGGTGCTCGGCATAGCGGCCGGAGGGGTCGGAAATCTCACACATCTTGACCAGGAGTGAGGGCGTGGTTTCGGAGGGGATGAGGTTGAAGGTTTCCGCCTGGCGCCACAGGTTGTTCCGCTCAATCCTGTCCGCCAGGGCCGTCGCCTGTTCCAGCAATAAGGACATCTCGGACTCCTTTTCGGTGCCGATCACGATTTGCAGATGCGCTCTTCCACGGCGCGCAGGGTCTCCAGACGCTCCTCATGGCGGCCGCCTTCGAATTCGGTCTCCAGCCAGATGCGGATAATCTCTCGAGCCTTGTCCGTCGGGGTGGTCCGGCCGCCCAGGGTCAGGCAATTGGCATCGTTGTGGGCGCGGCTCAGCCGGGCCGTATATTCGTCCCAGCAGGGAGTGGCCCGCACGCCCTTGAACTTGTTGGCCACGATGGCCATGCCCAGGCCCGAGCCGCAGAAGAGGATAGCCCGCTGGCACGGGCCTTCAGTCATGCCCCGGACAGCTTTCTCCCCGTAAAGGACGTAATTGGCCTTAGCCTCAGACTCGCAGCCGTAATCCATGGGTTCATGGCCCAGCTCGATTAGAAAAGGAATGATGTCCTTCTTGAGGAGATAGCCCGCATGGTCCGAACCCAGGGCGATTTTCATTTTGACTCAGCGTTGGTCGGGCAAGGCCAAAGAGGACGTCTGGGGCATGACCTCCAGGGCTTTCAGCACGACCGCATCCGTCAGCCGGTAAACCTTCTGCCCCTCTTCCGGGCCCCACAGGGCGGCATACAGCTCTCTCGCCAGCTCCCGCCGGATCTCGGCCTTGGCTTCTTCAAATTTATCCTCGGCGTATTTCACCTTGAGGCTCTTGAGCATGGCCTGAAAATCTTCCAGAACGCGCTCGTCCACCCGAAAATTCCGGTCGACCCTCTCCGCGGCCCCCGGCCCGGACGGCTGCTCGTCGGGCATGAGCAGCGAGGCGGACAGGGGAGTCTGGTGGGCCACGAACTTCCGGGCGTAGCCGAAATAGGCGCCCTTGCCCATCAGCTCCAGGGTCACCGGTTTGATCGAGGTTTTGACCTCGAAGTCGGGAGTGATGCCGCCCTGGCCCAGCACCTTTCGGCCGTGGGCCGTGTAGCGGATCTCGTGCGGCTCGGAGCTGGTCTCCCGGGCCAGGAGGTAATCTTCAAGATGGGTGTAGTCCTTCTGGATGGAGCGGCCGCTGGGGGTCAGGTACTTGGCCGTGGTCAGGGCCACGGCCATGTTCGGCCCCAGCGAATAGATGGTCTGGACCAAGCCCTTGCCGAAGGAAACCTCTCCCACGAGATAGCCGCGGTCGTTGTCCATGATGGCACCGGCCACGATCTCCGAGGCGCTGGCGCTGCCTTCGTCAATCAACACGACCAGGGGGACATTCTCATATTGGTTATCGCGCACGGCCCGGAACTGCCGGTTGTACTCGGGCCGGCGTCCTTTCAGGGAGACGACCATGGCCCCGCGGGGCAGGAACTCATCGGAGATCTCGACCGACTGGAATAGCGGGCCGCCGGCGTTGAGGCGCAGGTCCAGGATGAGCTTCTTCATCCCCTGGGCGACCAGGGGCTTGATCTTATCCTCGAACTCGCGGGTGGTGTTCTCGGCGAAGTTCCGGATGAAGATATAGCCGGTGTCCTTGTCCAGCAGGAAGCCGTAGGGCGCGCTGTAGAGGGTGATCTCCTCGCGGGTGATAGTCAGGTCAAAAGGCTTGTCCAGGCCTTCGCGGGCCAGGGTGACGGTGACCTGGGTCCCCCGCTTCCCGCGCAGGCGCTGCATGGCCTCAAAGCTGGACAGGGGTTTGGTGCTTTGGCCGTCGATATGGGTGATGATGTCGCCGGCCTGGATGCCCAGCCGCCAGGCGGGCGTGCCCTCGATGGGGGCGATGACCATCAGCCGGTCTTCCTGTTTTTGGATCTGGATGCCCAGGCCGGCGTACTTGCCCGTCTGGTCCTCCCGCATGCGGGCATAGCTCTGCGGGTCGAGAAAATAGGAATGGGGGTCGAGCGTCTGGAGCATGCCCCGGATGGAAGAATAGATCATCTCATCCGGAGACGGGCTCTGGTAATAGTTCATTTGAACGATGTCTTCCATCTCCGCCAGCTTCTCCACAGAGCGGCTCCACGGGTCTTCGTTCCAGGAGAGGCGGAAGGATAGTAAGACGAGGGGGATGGCCAACAACCAGATGAATTTACGCATAGTAATAAGGTAAGAATTTTAACAGACACCCCGCCGGTTGTAAAGGTAATCCGTTGCCTGTTATGCCAATTTAGGTTGAGGTGAACAGCTGCGCTCGATGTCATTGTTTAGATTGACTTTTTCTAGCATTTTGCCTATATGATAGATGCAAGCTCAAGGGGAAAATCGGTCCTATCGCATACATCATTTTTTCAATGGAAAGAAAAAAGGAGGAATGATGAGGAAATTCTCTGGAAATCTTGTTTTTCTTGTCGTAGCTCTCATCCTGTTGTCTCTGGCCCTGGCCGGGCCATTCGCCTACGGCCAGCGCTTCTCGGACAAGGTCAAGGAATTCACCCTTTCCAACGGCCTGCGTTTCTTCGTCTATGAGCGGCATCAGGTGCCGACCTTCGCCGGCATGATCAAGGTCAAGGTCGGGAGCGCGGACGAACAGAAAGGAGAAACGGGGCTGGCCCATTTCTTCGAGCACATGGCCTTCAAGGGCACTCCCGTCATGGGCACCCGGGACTACGAGAAGGAAAAACCGATCCTCGAGGAAATGGACCGCGTCGGCGACGAGCTTGCCGCCGAGTACCTGAAGAGCAGCCAGGCCGACAAGGAAAAGATGAGGGCTCTCAAGGACAAGCTTAACAGGCTCCAGGACGAGCACCGGAAATTCGTTATCAAGGATGAGCTTGGTAAAATTTATTCTGAAAACGGCGGCGAATTCTTGAATGCCAGCACGGGCACCGACACAACCCAATACTTTATCATGCTCCCTTCGAACCGCCTTGAACTCTGGTTCCTGATCGAGTCTGAACGTTTCAAGCACTCCGTCCTCCGCGAGTTCTACTCCGAACGGGACGTTGTCGCCGAAGAGCGCCGTATGTCGCGGGACAACACGCCCGACGGCTTCCTCAACGAAGAATTCACCAACATGGCCTACATCCTTCACCCCTACAGGCACACCGTTGTCGGTTATATGGAAGACATCCAGTCTTACACCAAGGACAAAGCGGTCAACTTTTACAAGACCTTTTACGTTCCCAACAGTATGGCCGCCGCCCTGGTCGGCGACGTGCGGCTCGAAGAGGTGAAGCGGCTGGCCGAAACGTATTTTGGCGACATCCCTCGGGGAGAAGACCCGCCGCGGCCAGCCGTTATCGAACCTCAGCAGAGAGGAGAGCGCCGCGTCACAGTGAGGTTTGAGGCAGAACCCCGGCTCATCATCGGCTACCACGTTCCGCATTATACCGATAAAGACAATCTCACTTTGGGCCTGGCCAGCCTGATTCTCAGCCGCGGAAGCTCCTCGCGACTCTACCGCGACCTCGTCACCAACAAACAAATCGCCCTTTCCATTTCCACAACGGCCAGCTACCTCGGATATCGTTATCCCCCGCTTTTCGCCATTTTCGGACAGCCGCGCCATCCCCATACTGCACAAGACCTGGAGAAAGCCATCATCGAGCACCTCGAACGCCTGAAAAAAGAGCCGGTCACGCGGGAAGAAATGGAAAGAGCTATGAATCAAGCCGAAGCCCAGCTTTACAGCTCCGGTGGTTTTGGCGGCAACATTGGCTTGGCCATGCGCCTGCTCAACAGCGTCGTCCTGTTCAGCGATATGGATTCTGATTGGAAAAGGTGTGAGGCCAGGAGAAAGGTCACTCCTGAAGATATCATGGCCGCCGCTAACAAATATTTCACCGAGGAAAACCGCACGGTCGGCGTCCTTCTGCGGAAGGAAAAAGGAGGCGCAAAATGAAAAAACGGATACTGGCGGTCCTCATTGTCCTTTCCCTTGCCGTCCCTGCTTCTTCACTCCTTGGCCAGAAGGACCCGAGGCTCCTGAAATTCCCAGACCTCGAGTTCAAACCGCAGAAGCCCGGGGTTGCCGCCGTCAAGAAGGGTGTCACCTTCTTCTTCAAGGAAGACCGTGAATTCCCGGCCATTAATGCCTGGCTCATCATCAAGACGGGTTCTATCGCTGACCCCGCCGGCAAAGAAGGCCTGGCCTCGCTGGCCATGCGGATGCTTAAAGCCGGCGGCACAAAAACCCTGACTCCGGACCAGCTTGAGGACCGGCTCGATTTTCTCGGTTCGACCCTCGGCGCCTATGCCAGCCTCGAGTATTCCCAGGTCTATCTCTGGACGCTCAGCAAGAACTTCGACGAAACCTGGAAAATTCTCACCGATATGCTCTTCAACCCGGCTTTTAACCAGGAGCGGTTCGAGACCGAAAAGAAAAAAGACCTCGAATCGATCCGGCGGCGGTTCGACTACCCCACCGCGCTGGGCATGACTCTTTTCCAGGACCTTGTTTTCGGTAAGGATTTTCCAGAGGCGCGCCGGACGGTAAGCTCCAGCATCAACGCCATCACCCTCGACGACATCAAAGCCTTTTATGAAAAGAGCCTCCGGAACAAGGAGGTCATGGTTGCCTTCACCGGTGATTTCCGGCAGCCTCAGGTTCTCTCGCTTCTCAAGAAGAGCTTCAAGGACTGGCAGGGAAACGCGCCGTCAAAGCCCGACCTTCCGCGGGCCGCCCTGGCCGCCAAGCCCGGCCTTTACCTGATCGACAAGCCTGACCTGACCCAGGCGATCGTCACCATGGGCCATCTGGGGTTGAACAAGCTCGACCCAGACAATGTGGAAGTCAATGTCTTTAATTTCATCCTCGGCACCGGCAGCTTCAATTCGCGGCTGATGAGGGAGGTGCGGTCGAACCGGGGCCTGGCCTATGCCACCTACGGGTTTGTCGGCCTCGGAAGAGATAAGGGGATGTTCTATAATTTCTGCCAGACCAAGAGCCAATCCGTGGGCGAGGCCATCAAGCTGATGAGGGACATCATCGCGGATATGACCAAGAACCCCGTCAGCGCGGAGGAGCTCGAGGTGGCCAAGAAATATGAGGTCAATGCCTTCGTCCATCGGTTTGATTCTCCCCAAGCCGTCGTTTCGCAGGCGGTCACTCTGAAGCTCGAAGGCTATCCGGACGATTATCTGGAGACCTACCTGCCGCGGATCAAGAAAGTTGGTGCGGATAAGCTGATGGCTATCGGGAAGAAAGCTGTCCGGCCGGAAGGAATGGTGATCCTGGTCGTGGGCAAGAAGGCCGAAGTCATCGACCAGCTCAAGGCGCTGGGGTTGGGCGAGGTCACGGAGCTCCCGCTCCCGAAAGAATAGGCGGGGGGAAAGCTGCATCCCTTTCTTGACCGGGGGGCATGAACCCACGCGCTGCGACTTACCTCATAGAAATTTGCTATCCAGCTGCGCCTGCCGGCGGGCAACTAGTTTCAGGTTCTTATTATTTTTATAAGGCTTAAGTGCAGCCCGGAAAACATCCCCGGCGCGAGACGAAGCAGAAATCAATCGAACGCCTTTCAAAAATAATTGACAGCCAGCGGCTAAGGGTCTATATTGCCCTCGTATCCTAAGGAAAGAGAAACACATGCTGGGCATCGGCTTTCCCGAGATGCTGCTCATCATGGCCATCGCCCTGCTCGTTTTCGGCCCGAAGAAGCTGCCCGAGATCGGCAAATCGCTGGGAAGGGCCATCCGCGAATTCAAACGCAGTTCCGACGAGCTCAAGGAGAGGTTCGAAGAGGAGATCCGCGTCGACGAGTTCAAGTCCGTCAAGGACGAGCTCAAGAAGGACATCGAGGTGGATGAGGAGAAGTAGAAAATCTGCCAACGAGATGACTTTTCTTGAGCATCTCGAGGACCTCCGCAAAAGAATTTTCGTCTCCTTCCTGGCCGTGGCGGCGGGAATCATTCCGGGCTGGATCCTCAGCAAGCCGCTCTACGAAATCCTGGCCCGTCCCCTGACCCAGGCCCTGCCCGAAGGGACCAAGCTGGTCTTCACCCGGCTGACCGATCCCTTCATGGTCTATATGAAGGTCGCCATCCTGGCCTCCATTTTTTTCACCGCGCCCATCCTCTTCTTCCAGGTCTGGAAGTTCATCGCTCCCGGCCTTTACAAGAAAGAGAAAAAATACGTCCTGCCCTTCGTCTTCTTCTCCACCCTGTTCTTTGCCGGGGGTGCCCTGTTCGGCTACTATATTATGTACCCCTGGGCCTGCCGTTTCTTCATCAACATCGGTTCCGACTTCCAGTCTATGATCGTCATCAGCGACTTCCTCAATTTCACGCTAAAATTCCTGTTGGGCATCGCCCTGATCTTCGAAATGCCGACCCTGGTCTTTTTCCTGGCCAAGCTCGGTATCGTCTCCGCGGGCTGGATGGTCCGCAAGTTCAAGTACGCCGTGCTGGTCATCTTCATCATCTCCGCCATCATCACCCCCACCCCGGACATGATCAACCAGACCATCCTGGCCGTGCCCATGATCGTCCTGTACTGGTTGTCCATCCTGGTGGCCTGGCTGGTCGGCAAGAAGAAAAAGAAAAAAGCGGAAGAAGAGATGTCGGGATAGCCGTGCCCGCCCCCCGTTCGGCCAACCCACTCCGGAAAAAGCCCCAGCGGCCGGCTCCCCGGAAGTCCGGCCCTGAGCCGCGGCTCATCGGCTTGACCGGGACGAACGGGGCGGGCAAAGGCGAGGCCGCGGCCTTTTTCCGGAAAAGGGGCTTCGCCTATTTTTCCCTGTCCGACCTGATCCGCGAGGAGCTGCACAAGAGACAACTGCCGCC
>JBAVVA010000028.1:0-2358 GCA_049697055.1 Candidatus Aminicenantales bacterium | reverse complement strand
TCGCTATCCTGGAGCGCTTTACGCCCGACATCGAGCCGCTGAGCATCGATGAAGCCTTCCTGGACATCACCCGCAGCCACCATCTTTTCGGCACGCCCGAGGGAACCTGCCGCCGGATCAAGGCGACCATCAAAGGTGAAACAGGCTTGACGGCATCGATAGGCCTGGCGCCCAATATGTTCACGGCCAAAATCGCCTCGGACCTCGGCAAGCCCGACGGATTTATTGTCGTCACTCCCGGGCGACTGCTTGAATTCCTCCATCCCCTGCCGGTCAGCCGGCTGTGGGGAGTGGGGCCGGTAATGCGCCGGTCTCTGGAGAAAGAGGGAATCCGATCCATCGGCGAACTTGCCGGCCGCAAGCTGGATGAAATCATCCGGCTGTTCGGCGCGGCGGGCGAGCATGTCTGGCAACTGGCCAACGGCCGTGACGACCGCGAAGTGGAAAGCGGAGACGAGGCCAAGTCCATGGGCGCCGAGCACACCTTCGAGCAAGACATTTCAGACCCGGAACTCCTTCTCAACACTCTGGCAGCGCTCAGCGAGAGGGTCTCGCGCCGCTTAAGGAAAGCAGGACTTAAGGGCCGGACAGTCACTATGAAAATCCGCTTTGGGGATTTTTCAACCCATACCCGAGCGGCCACCTTGATTCAACCCACCAGCCTGGCCGAAGACATTTATAAAACCGTCTCGTGTCGCTTTCGGGAATTCAACATACAACTGAAAAGGGTCCGCCTCTTGGGAGTCGCCGTGTCTGGCTTCGACCGTCAAGCCGGCCAACTCAGGTTGTTCGGCGAAACTCCCGTCTCCGAGGAAAAGAAGGAAAAGCTCCAGAACGCAGTCGACAGAATTAAGGATAAGTTCGGCGAGCAGGCCATCCGCCGCCGGATCGGGCGGCAGGCCCCTGAATAAGCCTAGGCCGCTAGCAAAACCATTAAGTCGAAATGAGCAAGCCTTGTATCTTTGCGGACAAGTAATCATTTATTAAAAGCATTTTCAAGATTAATGACATATTTTATTAATTTTTATTATTTATTTCTACCCAGTCGCATATCAGGGCTGTGTCGGACCATCGCCCCTTCTACCATGTAGATGACATCCTCGGCGATGTTGGTGGTATGGTCGCAGATGCGCTCCAGGTGCCGCGACACCAGCAGCAGCGATACGGCCCGCGGCGCGGTTGACGCGTCTTTCATCATAAAGTCTGTGACCAGCTCAGTCTGGATGAGGTCCCGCAGCCGGTCGGCTTCATCGTCTCGCCTAATCACGCTCCGGGCCAGGGCCACATCACTGCGGACAAATCCGTCCAGAGAATCCCTGAGCATGCCGCGGGCCAGCCCGGCCAGTTTGGGAATGTCGATGAGCGGTTTGAGCAGGGGCTGTCCGGCCATCTCCACCACCCGCTGGCAAATGTCCACGGCCAAGTCGGCGATCCTCTCCAGGTCGGCGCAGATCCTCATGGCCATGGCCAGAAAACGCAGGTCAGCAGCCACGGGTTGATGCCGGATGATGAGCTCCAAGCACTTTTCATCAATATCCAGGTCGAGCCGGTCGATTCGGCTATCCGCTTCGATGATCCGGCGGGCCCCCTCGGCGTCCAGACGCTTCAAGGCCTCCACCGCCTGGGCAATAGCCTCTTCGGTCAGGCTGCCCATGTATAGCAATTGTTTCTTAAGATCGTTCAATTCCTCGTCAAAATGCCTGTGCATAGATGCGCTCCCCCGTCACCTCATCCGTACCGTCCGGTGATGTAGTCCTCTGTGCGCCGGTCGCGGGGCGAGGAGAACACCTGACCCGTCTCCCCGAACTCGACCAGCTCGCCCAGCAGGAAATAGCCGGCGGTTTCCGAAACACGGGCCGCCTGCTGCATGTTATGGGTGACAATGACAATCGTGTAGCGCTCCTTGAGCTTGAACATCAGCTGTTCGATTCGCTCCGTGGCCAGGGGGTCGAGGGCCGAGCAGGGCTCGTCCATCAGCAGGACCTCCGGCTCCAGGGCCACCAGCCGGGCGATGCACAGCCGCTGCTGCTGCTCGCCCGAAAGCTCCAGGGCGTTGACTCGGAGCTTGTCCTTGAGCTCGTCCCACAACCAGACCGACTCCAGGCTCCGGCGGAGCCGCTTGTCCACCGTCTCCCGGTCCGTCAGTCCGTGGATCCGCAGGCCGAAGGTGATGTTATCCTGCACGCTCAAGGGGAAAGGATTGGCCCGCTGGAATACCATTCCCATCTTTTTTCTGAGCAAGAGCAGGTCTGTCTCCGGCCGGTAGACATCCTCCCCGTCGATTGTCACCCGGCCGGTGAGGCGCACTCCCTCGATCAAGTCATTCATCCGGTTCAGGCAGCGAAGGAAGGTGGACTT